>CANJOS010000016.1 GCA_947476015.1 Comamonadaceae bacterium
CAGAGGGAAACACTTTGCGAATGTTGGAGTCGCAAAGCGATTCAAGGCGCTGAGAACGAGTCTCAACGCCTTGAACACGGGAAAACCTCACCCCACCGCCGCAAAGTGCGGTCGTGGCATGAGGTTTAAACAGAATCATCATGTTTGGGTGTTTAATCCCAAGAAAGGGCGCCGCCCGATTGGTATTCAATGACGCGGGTTTCGAAGAAATTGCGCTCTTTCTTCAAGTCAATCATTTCGCTCATCCAGGGGAAGGGATTCTCTTCGTTGGGGAAGAGAGCTTCCAAGCCGATTTGAGTGGCACGGCGGTTGGCGATGTAGCGCAGGTAGCCTTTGAACATGGAGGCGTTCAAGCCGAGCACGCCGCGGGGCATGGTGTCTTCGGCATAACGGTACTCCAATTCAACAGCTTTCAAGAACAGCTCATTGATTTCGGCTTTGAATTCAGCGGTCCACAACTGGGGATTCTCGAGTTTGATCTGATTGATCAAGTCAATACCGAAGTTGCAGTGCATGGACTCGTCGCGCAGGATGTACTGGTACTGCTCGGCAGCGCCTGTCATCTTGTTTTGACGGCCCAAGGCCAGAATTTGCGTGAAGCCCACGTAGAAGAACAAGCCTTCCATGAGGCAAGCAAAGACGATGAGTGACTTCAGAAGCGTTTGGTCAGTTTCCTGAGTGCCCGTTTTGAAGTGCGGGTCCATGATGGCGTGAATGAACGGAATCAGGAACTCGTCTTTGTCGCGGATGGACTGAACTTCGTTGTACGCGTTGAAAATCTCGCTTTCGTCCAGGCCCAAAGACTCAGTGATGTACTGGTAGGCGTGGGTGTGAATGGCTTCTTCAAAGGCTTGGCGCAGCAAGAACTGGCGGCATTCAGGCGCCGTGATGTGGCGATAGGTGCCCAAGGTGATGTTGTTGGCTGCCAAAGAATCGGCAGTGACAAAGAAACCCAAGTTGCGCTTGACCAAGCGGCGCTCGTCTTCGGTCAAACCGTTGGGGTCTTTCCAAAGCGCGATGTCGCGGGTCATGTTGACTTCTTGCGGCATCCAGTGGTTGGCGCAAGTGGCGAGGTATTTTTCCCAGGCCCATTTGTATTTGAAGGGCACCAACTGATTGACGTCGGTTTGACCATTGATGATGCGCTTGTCGGCTGCATTCACGCGGCGAGCGGCACCGGAAGGTGCGGCTTGAGTGCTGGCTGGCGACATGACCGGTGAAGGTGATGCGACGGGGGTGTTGCTTGTGGAAGTATTTGCTGTGAATGAAGACAGATCAGCGATGCGGTCTGAAGATGGACCGCTTGGGGGGAAGCTTGGCATTGCAGGTTGCAACGCAGGTGCAGATGAATCGTTCCAGGACAACATAGAAATTTCCAATGAGTGAATTATGAAAGCTTGCGCAAGAAATGCAAAGCAATGTTTTGAAATGAAATGAAATCACGCGAAGAAGTGTTGTGCTTTTGCATCGTCTTGAATTGGAAAGATTCGAGATTTTCTTCGTCGTGATTTCTTCAATTGAAGTTTTTAAATTGAGAAATTCGAAAAATTATTGGCAAGCTTCGCAGCCGACATCATCAATGGCAGTGAACTTGACATCGGTGGCAGGCACAGCAGAAAGTTGGGAAGGCGCGGCCGCGTTGGAAGTGGCACCCCCTGACGCTGCGCCAGAAGATACCGCATTCATTTGGTTGTTAGACACAGTCGATTTCTCGGCGTGTGTAGCGCTGATGGTGCGCAAATAGTAAGTGGTTTTGAGACCACGCAACCATGCCAATTTGTAGGTGTCGTCGAGCTTCTTGCCAGACGCGCCCGACATGTAAATGTTCAGCGACTGTGCTTGGTCAATCCATTTTTGGCGACGTGCTGCAGCTTCCACAATCCAGGTGGTTTCCACTTCAAAAGCGGTGGCGTACAAGGACTTGATCTCTTGGGGCACACGGTCGATGGGACGCAAGGAGCCGTCGAAGTGCTTCAAGTCCATGACCATGACATCGTCCCACAGACCTAGGCGCTTCAAGTCGCGTACCAGGTAGCTGTTGATGATGGTGAACTCGCCAGACAAATTGGACTTGACGGACAAGTTGCCAAAGCAAGGCTCGATACAAGCATCCACACCAATGATGTTGGAGATGGTGGCGGTGGGCGCAATGGCCACGCAGTTGGAGTTGCGCATGCCGTCTTTGGCAATCTTTTTGCGCAAAGCATCCCAGTCCATGGTGCTACTGCGGTCAACTTCCACATAGCCGCCGCGCTCTTTCTGGAGCATGTCGAGGGTGTCCAAGGGCATGATGCCTTGATCCCACAGGGAGTCTTTGTAACTGGAGTACTTGCCGCGCTCGGCAGCCAACTCGGTGGAGGCCCAGTAAGCGTAGTAGCAGATGGCTTCCATGGAAGTGTCTGCAAATTCGACAGCTTCTTGTGACGCATAAGGCACGCGCTTTTGGTACAGCGCGTCTTGGAAGCCCATGAGGCCCAGACCCACAGGGCGGTGACGCATATTAGAGTCACGCGCTTTCTTGACCGCGTAGTAGTTGATATCGATCACATTGTCGAGCATGCGCATGGCCGTTTTGATGGTGCGCTGCAGTTTGGCGTGGTCAAGTTGTTTGCCGTTGGGGCCGTCCATCAAGTGCTGTGGCAAGTTGACCGAACCCAAGTTGCAGACCGCCGTTTCGGTGTCGCTGGTGTTCAAGGTGATTTCGGTGCACAAATTAGAGGAGTGCACCACGCCAGCGTGCTGCTGAGGCGAGCGAATGTTGCAAGCATCTTTGAAAGTGATCCAAGGATGGCCTGTTTCAAACAGCATAGAGAGCATCTTGCGCCACAGGTCATTGGCTTGGATGGTGCGGCTGGGCTTGATATCGCCAGCAGCGGCTTTTTGTTCGTAGGCCACATAGGCTTTTTCGAAGGCCATGCCAAATTTGTCGTGCAAATCGGGGCAGTCGGACGGCGAGAACAAGGTCCAAGTGCCATTTTCCATGACCCGGCGCATGAACAGGTCGGGAATCCAATTGGCGGTGTTCATGTCGTGCGTGCGGCGGCGATCGTCGCCGGTGTTTTTGCGCAGTTCCAGGAACTCTTCAATGTCCAAGTGCCATGTTTCCAGGTAAGTACAGACCGCGCCTTTGCGCTTACCGCCTTGGTTCACTGCCACAGCGGTGTCATTGACCACTTTAAGGAAGGGCACCACACCTTGTGATTCGCCATTGGTGCCCTTGATGTGGCTGCCCAAAGCCCGAACACGTGTCCAATCGTTGCCCAAGCCGCCTGCAAATTTAGACAGCAGCGCATTTTCTTTGATGGATTCGTAGATGCCGTCGAGGTCGTCGGGCACGGTGGTGAGGTAGCAGCTGGACAGCTGTGAACGCAAGCCAGCACTGTTAAAAAGAGTGGGGGTGCTGGACATAAAGTCAAAGGAAGACAGGACTTCATAGAACTCAATGGCACGGGCTTCGCGGTCGGCTTCGCCCAAGGCCAGGCCCATGGCCACGCGCATGAAGAAGGATTGGGGCAGCTCAATGCGCGTTTTGCGAACGTGCAGGAAGTAACGGTCGTACAAAGTTTGCAGGCCGAGGTAGTCAAACTGTAAATCGCGATCGGCTTTGAGGGCCGTTGCCAGTTTTTGCAAGTCAAATTGCAAAAGCCTTTCGTCGAGCAAGCCGTTTTCCACGCCTTTTTTCACATAGCCGGGGAAGTAGTCGACGTAGTGTTTGGCCATGTCTTTCAAAAGCACTTCTTTGCCCAAAACTTCTTTGGCGATGGTGTGCATGAGCAGACGGGCTGTGGCGTAAGTGTAGTCAGGGTCTTTCTCGATCAGGGTGCGTGATGCCAAGATGGACGCCTTGTACACCTCTTCCATGGGCACGCCGTCATAGAGGTTGCGCATGGTTTCGGCCATGATGGGTTCTGGATGGACGTCTTTGCCCAGGCCTTGGCAGGCGTTGACGATGAGACCTTGCAAATAGTTGAGGTCGAGGGGGACGCGCTGGCCGCCATCCAAGACATGCAGTGTGGGATGCGCGCTGACCGCCGCTTTTTCTTCTTTCACTTGAGCGCGCTCTTGCGTGCGACGCTCGCGGTACAGCACGTAGGCACGGGCTACTTCGTGGTTGCTGCCGCGCATGAGGCCCAGTTCAACCTGGTCTTGTACGTCTTCAATGTGGAAGGTGCCGCCACCCGGACGTGAACGCATCAAGGCGCGAACCACCGCTTGGGTCAGGCTGTCCACCACTTCACGAACGCTGGCAGACGCCGCACCTTGGGTGCCATGCACAGCCAAAAAGGCTTTCATGAGGGCCACAGCGATTTTGTTGGGTTCAAATGGAACCACAGCCCCGTTTCGGCGAATGATTTGATAATTGGCTAAAGCATGGGTTACCGAAGTGGCTGTTAGGGAGGAATCTTTGGCAGTGATATAGCCTGAGGTTGTCGGTGTCGGATTCAACTCAATTTGCATAGCGTTCTCTGTGGTCAATGTCGGTTCAAATTTCTGCCTGAATCAAGCTCGACAAAGCAGTCGATCTGGGGCTCAAGCCGTTGCGTCAAAGTGTGTGTTTTCTTGGTTTTTACCAGACGGTGTCTTTGGCGTTGGGACACTATATCTGGGGTCTGGCATCATTTCAAGCCACTAGGGGTAGTGTACAACCCTGCTTTGGGATCTTGGGCCGGCGTTACCTGTGGGTAGATTGAGAAGCGGTGCAAACTGGGCCTTTTTGGGGCTTCAAATTGATGGCTTGAGATGCTGATGAAATATGGCTCTTTTGTCGTGACCCTAGAACTGGTGCGCTTTAGCTTGCATTTGCCTGCGCTAAGCCTTGCAAACACAAGTGTTTTGAATTCTCAGGAAACTGAAAGTGGTTTGTACGCGCTTTGACGGTGCGGAAAATGAAGCCCTAACAATCTCAAAAAATATTTTTGAGATTTTTTTTAAAAATCAGCGCTCGGGGAAAAACTGATGCGGCCACGCGACATTTTTTTGCAACCGAGTCCAATCAAATCCTGGGCCCGGATCTTTTTTTCGATCCGGCGCAATATGCTCATGTCCCGCGATGTGGGCAATGGGGTATTGTTGGCCCAAGGCTTTGCAAAGCGAAGCAAGACTTTCATACTGTGCTGCCTCAAAGCTTTCACCCTCCAGCCCTTCAAGCTCTATGCCTACCGAGTCGTCATTGCAATCGGACCGACCCCGATAACTTGAGGTGCCTGCGTGCCATGCACGATCATTGCAACTGACAAATTGCCAAACCTTGCCAGTTCTCTCAATGAAAAAGTGAGCAGAGACTTTCAGCCCCCGAATCGTTTGGTAGTAGGGGTGTGCATCCCAGGGGAGTTGGTTGGTAAAAAGTTGCTGCACGCCACCAGCGCCATATTGACCCGGCGGCAAACTGATGGAATGCACCACGATCAAGTCGATGTGAGCCAGCTGGGGTCTCGGCCCAAAATTGGAGGACTCACATTTTTCTGCGTCCAGGCACCAACCGTTTTTCCAAATTGAGTGCGGCATACGACATTAGACTTTCAAGTCTGAAGCGGCCCGGCAGTGCTCCGAAGAGCAATAAAAACCCAGTTGACCCCTGACCATGTCTTGCTCTGGCATGTGAACTGCGCAGTGATGGCAAGACTGCATCTGATGGGGCGTCTGTGAGGCAGCGTCGGCGCTGCTGGAGGCTTGTGGCTGCTGAGAATTGCGATCCTGTTCTTTTTGCTTGTCTTTCAACTGGCCCAGACGATTTTTGCGCCAAAGCCAAACGCCAAGCAGAATCGTCAGTAAAAACAGGAAAAATTTCAAAGGCTGCGTTCCAAAAGGACTTCAATCACAAAGCGAGACCCCGCATAGGCCAGCAAGAGGAAAGCAGAGCCTGTGTACAGCACGCGAACAGCCCGGCGACCGCGCCATCCAAAGAGATAGCGTCCCAGTAGCAAGATGCCAAAGGTGAACCAAGATAAAAAGGAGAACACTGTTTTGTGATCCCATTTCCAATGGGCGCCGGCTGCACCATAAAGTTGTTCGCCAAAAGCAATGCCCGCAATGAGGGTGAAAGTGAGCAAAACAAAGCCTAAAAAGATGAACCGGAACATCAATCGCTCTAGCGTGAGCAGGGGCAATCCACTTTGGTTTTCTTGTCCTTGGCGAATTTCAATTTCAGCGCTGGTCATGAGTGCCGCGTGAACGACGGCTGCGGCAAACATGCCATAGGAGGCAATGCCCAAGGCCCAGTGAAGGGGCAACCAAAGGGAGGCAGAAACTTGCAAGGCTTGCCCCGGAAAATACCAAGACAATGCCACCGCAGAACTGCCAAGTGCGGCCATGGTCCAGCGCGCTTTGAGTTTTGGAAAGTACTGACTTTCAACTGCGTAGCCGGTGAGAACCCACCAAACCGTGACAGACAACGCTGGCGCAAAACCAAACCGGGGCATTTCTCCCCACAAGCCTATTCCCAAGGTCATGCCGTGCAGAATCCAAGCCAACCAAAGGTATCGACGGGCCAAACCAGGCCCCATGCGACCCGCGACCAGCGCGGGGATGGCATAGGCAATGGCAGTTAAAAGCGTTAACCACATCGCCAAATCGGAGGGACTGGCTAAAATCATGCTTCCTAGTTTAGCGTTTTGAGCCCCTGCATTTTGGCAATGGACTTAAAACCTAGCGGTTTATGAGAAATTTCTACGATGGCCTCCGCTCTTACAGACAAACTCTCCCAACTTGTTAAGCAAATCAGCGGACAAGCTCGGATCACCGAATCCAATGTATCCGACATGTTGCGAGAAGTGCGCATGGCCCTCCTTGAGGCCGATGTGGCGCTGCCAGTGGTTCGTGACTTCATTGCACGCGTCAAAGAAAAGGCCTTGGGCCAAGAGGTTTTAGGTTCTCTGAAGCCAGGACAAGCGTTGGTCGCCATTGTGAACCGAGAACTTGCAGCCACCATGGGCGATGGTGTGTCTGACATCAACTTAGCGGCGCAACCCCCTGCAGTGATTTTAATGGCGGGCTTGCAAGGTGCGGGCAAAACCACCACCACCGCGAAGCTGGCCAAGCACCTCATTGAAAAACGCAAGAAAAAAGTACTCACTGTTTCGGGTGACGTTTACCGCCCCGCTGCCATTGAGCAGCTGAAAATGGTCACGGCGCAAGCCGGTGCGGAATGGTTTCCCAGCTCGCCCGATCAAAAACCTTTGGACATTGCCCGTGCGGCCATCGATTACGCACGCAAACACTTCTTTGATGTGCTGCTGGTGGACACTGCGGGTCGCTTGGCCATTGACGAAACGCTGATGGCTGAAATTCGGGAATTGCACGCGGCCTTGAATCCCGTCGAAACCTTGTTCGTGGTCGATGCCATGCAGGGACAGGATGCGGCCAATACGGCCAAAGCTTTCAAAGATGCTTTGCCCCTCACCGGCATTGTGCTGACCAAGATGGACGGTGACTCGCGCGGCGGAGCCGCATTGTCGGTGCGTCAAATTACGGGCGCACCCATTAAATTTGCGGGGACCAGTGAAAAAATTGAGGGCCTTGAAGTGTTCGATGCTGAGCGCCATGCGGGTCGCATCTTGGGCATGGGCGATATTTTGGCTTTGGTTGAGCAAGTCACTGCCGGCGTGGACATGGAAGCTGCTCAAAAGTTGGCAGCCAAAGTCAAAAGCGGCAGCGGTTTTGACTTGAATGATTTCTTAGCCCAAATTCAACAAATGAAACAAATGGGCGGTCTGTCGAGTTTGATGGACAAATTGCCCACGCAATTGGCGGCCAAAGCAGGCAACATGGATTTGGGTAAAGCTGAAAAAGACATCGCGCGCAAACAGGGCATCATTCACAGCATGACACCCAAAGAACGCAGCAAGCCTGAGTTAATCAAGGCGACACGCAAGCGCCGCATTGCCATTGGCGCGGGCGTTCAAGTACAAGAAGTGAACCGTTTGCTGAAAGAGTTCGAGCAGATGCAAGACATGATGAAAAAAATGTCGGGTGGCGGCATGATGAAAATGATGAAGCGCCTAGGGGCAATGAAAGGCATGGGCGGTTTGGGTGGCATGGGCGGGGGCGGCTTTCCCGGCATGAAACGCTGAGAGATATTTAAATTCGGCCGAAATATTCGCGTCGCTGAAATTCAACTTTGTCTTCTGCGTTGTTGAAGCGATGTTGCTCTGACATCTTGATTCGTTGGTAATAGCGCACAAAGTCTGCGCCTAAACTGCTGCTTAAAACGCTGTCTTCTCCCAAATGTTCGATGGCCTCCCCCAAGGTCAGAGGCAAGCGCATTGCACTTTCGGCATAGGGGGCATCTGTTGCAGGCGGCGCTGGTAATGTTTGTTCAATGCCATCCAGGCCCGCAAAAATTTGGGCAGCCATGTACAGATAGGGATTGGCCGCTGGCTCGCCCAGTCTGTTTTCAATGCGGGTGGCGGCATCGCCAGGACCGCCCACCACGCGCAGCATGGCGCCTCGATTGTCGCGACCCCATAAAATCGATTGTGGTGCCAACGCGTTAGGTTGAAAGCGACCAAAGCCATTCACGGTGGTGGTGCACAAAGATGTGATGCCCGGGGCGTGCGCCAACAAACCGGCCAAATAATGTGCACCTAAGTTGGACAGGGTGTGACGTGCATCATCGGTGCGCAGCGCTTCAGCTTCTTGAATATCTTGTGACGATGTGCGAGAAAAAACATTCTGTCCTGATGACAAGTCATAAAGCGATTGATGCAAATGCCAACCGCTGCTCATGATGTTTTCAAAAGGCGGGCGGCACATGAAAGTGGCGTGATAACCGGCCCTTCGCAAGGCTTGTTTGACCGCACTTCTAAAAAGTAGCATGTTGTCAGCGGCTGTCATGGCATCGGTGGCTTTGAAAACCGCTTCAACTTGACTGGGGCCGAGTTCAATTTCCAACGATAACAATGGCAAGCCTAAATCCTGTGCGGTTTGTTTCACGATGCGAAGTGCAGGCTCTGCCCGGTCAAACCACAGCTCATTGAGCAGGTTGAAGCCAGGGTGAATCATGCTGACTTGGGGTGCGGGCCCGGGCCATGCGGCTTGCGAGGGATCGGCATCGTCGCCATGCTCTGTGTCTCTGAGTTTGTAAATGTGAAACTCAACTTCTAGGCCGCATTTCATGCCCCAGCCTTTGGCGGCCAGTTTTCCCAGTGCCCGTTGCAAGATGCGGCGGGAGTCGTAGGGAACGGGTTCACCATTGGGGAACCAAGCTTGGCACAAAAGCCAAGCTGTTTTTTCGGCCCAAGGTAAAATTTTGAAACTGTTTGGATCAGGCAGCATCATGACATTGCTGGCGCCTTCAAAGCCGGGCAGCTCGTTTTTGACATCTGCTTCAAACACTTTGTACACCGTTCGATCGGAGGTGTCTTTGAGCAACAAGGTACTGACCATGCCCATGCCTTCTGCAAAGGCGGTTGCCAACTCTGAGGTGACCCATGTTTTGCCGCGCAAATTACCGTGGACATCGCACCACACCAATCGCGTCCATTCAAGGCCAGAGGCTTGTGCCAAGGCCAGTACACGTTGAACTTCTGCTTGTCTTGCGGGCGTGTTGATGCCGCACTTGTCAGCGAATGTTGCTGTTGTCAATGTCCTCATGAATTGATATTCATCATGTGCTTGGCGTGGCTGCTTCCCAAGGCGCTCCGTCGCGTTTGGCTTGCATGGTTTGTTGCGACCATGTTTGCCAATCTAGGGCGGGCGCAATGCCATCCACGGTGTCGGGTCCAAAGCGTGTGGCAGCGACTTCGGCCTTGGCAAAGCCCGGTGGCAAATTGCCTGCCGCTGCATCGTCAATGGCCTTGGCCAAAATGCGGCGATTGGCAATGATGACTTTGTCGGAGGTGCCTAAATGTTCGCGTGTGCGATTTTGAATGGCGCCCATGCTTTCACAGGCCCACTGGTCATGCACATTGATATCGTCTTCGCCCATACCCAAAAAAGTACGGGAGAGTTGTTCCTCGGGGTTGAATCCCCAGTTGTTGGGACGACCCGATTTGGGAATGTAGTCGGGCAAGCTCACCGCTTCGAGGCGTTGGTTGCGCATGGCTTCTTTGTTGACAGGATCGGCAAAGCTGGTGAAGACGGCATACCAGTAGGTGCGCGTATCGTCCACCGGCACGTGCATTTGCGTGATGGTCATGGTTTCAGACAGGGGAATCACAAAGGTGTTGGGGAACAAAGCATTGGTGATGCGCACATGTGTGAGCTTGTCGTTCAATGGGCGCAGTGTGGTGAGTTGCAAGCCATAGGGTTTTTCGGCGTAGGAAATGTCGGGTTGGTCAAACTCGCGCATGACGCGGGTCATGGGCCATTTCTCGCCATCAATTTCACCAGCACTGGCCCCTCTAAACTGTTTTCCGTAAGTGTCTTCTAAAGAAGCGTCATTGAAGAATCGATGCAAGAAAGAGGCGTGTGCGGGGTCGATGCCAACCTCAAATGCTTGAAGCCAATTGCAGTTCCACAATCCTTTGAAGGCGAAAGTGTGAGTGTCCGGCGCCTTAAAACAGTCGATGGCCGGCATGGGCGGCGGCGTGCTGCCCTCGGGTCCCATCCAAGCAAACAAAATACCACTGCGTTCTTGAAGGGGGTAGTTGCGCTGTTTGATGCGAGTGCACAAGACGCTGCCTTTGGGCTCAGCAGGCGTTTCGAGGCACTGACCCGTGATGTCAAACTTCCAGCCGTGAAACGGGCAACGCAGGCCATCGCCCTCGTTGCGACCAAAGGCAAGGTCTGCACCGCGGTGCGGACAGTCACGGTCTAGCAAACCAAATTTACCTTCCGCATTTTTGAACAAGACCAAGTCTTGACCCAACAATCGCACGGCTTTGACAGGCCTGATGGCCATGCTTGGGTCAAGTTGGGGATCGAATTCAGCCATCAAAGCCACCGGGTGCCAGTAATGGCGCAGCATTTCGCCACACGGTGTGCCTTGACCAATGCGCGTGAAGCGCTCGTTTTGTTCTGCTCTCATGAATTCACTTTAACGCAAAAAGTGAAAGATGAAAATGATTTCGCCCATGAATCCGCCACCCGCCACGGAACTGCTTTTTGTCTAAGGTACTTTGTTATCGGGATTGATCACTCACCATCACATGCATGGGGCAAAATGCCTTGGGCCCGCCATTGAGTGATGTGGCAGGTGAGTTGTACCTCATTGAGCATGGCGATTACAAACGCTACGTGACCGACACCGCAGCGGATTAATCAGCCAATACCAAGTCGCCTCTGAGTGAATGCGACAAGGCGGTGTTGATGCGGACGTCCACCATTTGACCTACCAGACGCATGCCATTGGGGCCGGCAGGGAAGTTCACCACGCGATTGCACTCGGTTCGGCCCGCCATCTCGGTTGCATCTTTGCGCGCAGGACGTTCGACCAAGATGCGCTGCACCGTGTTCAAGCGAGTTTCGCCAATGCGTTTGACGTTGGCTTCAATGGTGGCTTGCAAATGGTGCAGTCGCTTGAGTTTGACGTCGTGAGGTGTGTCGTCCTGCAAGTTAGCAGCGGGCGTGCCAGGCCGCGGGCTGAAGATGAAGCTGAAACTGGTGTCGTAGCTTACATCGTCGATGAGCTTCATCATTTTGTGGAAGTCTTCGTCGGTTTCGCCCGGGAAGCCGACAATGAAGTCACTGCTCATGGCCATCTCTGGGCGAATGGCGCGCAGTTTGCGGATGGTGCTTTTGTATTCCATCGCGGTATAGCCACGTTTCATGGCCATCAAAATTTTGTCGGAGCCATGCTGCACGGGCAGGTGCAAGTGGCTCACCAACTTGGGCACTTTGCCGTAGGCCTCAATGAGGCGCTGTGTGAATTCGTTGGGGTGGCTGGTGGTGTAACGAATGCGCTCAATACCCGGAATGTCAGCCACGTATTCAATCAACAAGGCAAAGTCGGCGACCTCTGAGGTGTCGCCCATTTTGCCGCGATAGGCGTTGACGTTTTGGCCCAGTAAGGTGACTTCGCGCACGCCTTGTTCGGCCAGGCCAGCCACTTCAACCAAGACATCTTCGAAGGGTCGACTCACTTCTTCACCGCGGGTGTACGGCACCACGCAATAGCTGCAATATTTGCTGCAACCTTCCATGATGGAAACGAATGCGGTGGGGCCATCCATTTTAGCGGGCGGCAGGTGGTCAAACTTCTCTATTTCAGGGAAGGAAATGTCAACTTGAGGCCGTTTTTTGGCACTGCGAGCTGCCAAGAGCTCGGGCAAGCGATGCAAAGTTTGAGGGCCAAAAACCACATCGACATAAGGCGCACGTTTGATGATGTCGGCACCTTCTTGGCTGGCCACACAGCCACCGACGCCAATCAAAACACCCCGTTCTTTGAGGTGTTTCACACGGCCTAAATCGCTGAACACCTTTTCTTGAGCGCGTTCACGCACCGAGCAGGTGTTGAACAAAATGAGGTCGGCTTCGTCAACGTTTTGCGTGGGCTCGTAGCCTTCTGCGGCCTTCATGACATCTGCCATTTTGTCCGAGTCGTACTCGTTCATTTGGCAACCGAATGTTTTGATGAATACTTTTTTGCTCACAAGAGACTCCAAGCGTAGACTGGTTTATATCCAGGGGCTGATGGAAGGTCTGCGCCTTCAGGGGCACAGTAGAACACCCGATTATCGCAGGGCAGGACGGATTAGGATTGAGGTTCTGCTTTTCGATAGAACATGGGGTAATAACGCTGTGTGACGGGGCCATCAAACGCCCATGACATGCATTTGCCAACATGGTGCGGCGGCGTGCTGGGCACTTCTTCAGGCAAGCCGGCTTGCTGAGCATTGAACTGGCGGGCTGAAGGGACGGTTTGGTAAGCGGCGGTGGCCATGTTGAACAGCAATTCGTTCAAATGTGTGCAACCTGCGGTGCCGCCCACGAACTTGGCAATGGTTTTACGCCAACCTGCGCTCAATGTGCTGCCAATCAATTGATGAATGCCCTTTTGCGATTGACTGCATTCGGGGTGTGGGATGTGGACCATGTCGGTGATCACATCGTGAATTTTGAAGTCATTGTCGATGGTGAGTCGAATGTTCATTTCGTGAACAGGGTGACCCGCTTCGCGAGGCCCTTGGCTGGGAATGATGAACGCATAGGGTTTGATGTCGGTCAAGTTGGCTTCGATGTCCCACAAGCCATCCCCCCGTTGGAATCCAGAATAGACCACGGTGCGGGTGTGCGAAAGTTTTCGCGGGGAGGGTGATGGAAGTGCCAATTGCAGACTCTCAGATTTTAATTTCAATTATGACATGATCGATTTGATTTGAAGCAATTCAAGGCTTCGGGCCTCAGGGGGGACATCTGCCTAATTGTTCTATTGACAGGACAAATTGTGCGTGAGAGTATCTTTCACATTCTTTTGAACTCTGAGGTTGCTATGGAACTGTCTGATCAATCTGCCCGTCAATTGTTTGAACACGTGCAGGCCAATCCCACGCGGAAACGTTTTGGTTTTGGCAAAGTGCCAGCGCTGATCAACATCGATTTGCAAAAGGCCTACACCTGCGTGGGCGAGTTTGCCACTGCGTATGAAACTGACCCCAAGCAACTCCATTATGTGAATCAACTGGCGGAAGTCTTTCGCAGCAAAGGCTTTCCAGTCGTTTGGACGTATGTGGCTTACATGGCGTCAGGGGAGGACTGCGGCGTGTGGGGCACGCGCACCAACACGCCAGATTCTTTGCAAAATATCAAAGTGGGCAGTCGCCGTGCCGAGTTAGACGACCGCTTGGTCATTGATCGCAAGCGCGACATCATCATCAACAAGCGCATGGCTTCCACTTTTTTTGAGACCAATTTGGGTTCCCTCTTTACCCACCATGGTGTAGACACGTGCGTGATCACAGGCGGCTCTACCTCAGGTTGCGTTCGGGCAACGGTGGTGGACAGTCTGCAAAGAAGTTTCAGAACCATTGTTCCCATCGAATGTGTGGCCGACAAACATGAGTCGCCGCACTTTGCCAATCTGTACGACATGATGTTGAAGTACGCCGATGTGCTCACCATCGCTGAAACTTTGGATCAACTCAGCAAAGTCCCTGGCAAAGGATCTGCAGCATGACGGGCGCTGCCCAAGCGCTTCTCTCAAAGCGCGACCCTGGTTTTTACGACTATCTGCCCTACAACGACAGGCCCGTCATACGCTGGCCCAATGGGGCAAGGGTGGCATTTTGGGTGGCCCCCAATGTGGAGTTTTACGAACTCAATCCACCGCGCAATCCTGCGCGTGCACCTTGGGCGCGCCCCGCCCCCGATGTACTCAACTATTCCTACCGAGACTATGGCAACCGCACCGGTTTTTGGCGCATGCTCGATGTCATGAAGCGCTGCAACATGCGCGGCAGTGTGTCACTCAATGTGGCCATGTGCGACCACCACCCCGAGGTGATCAAAGCGTGTGCCGATGAAGCTTGGGAGTTTTACTCACACGGCACTTACAACACCCGTTATCTGATGGGCATGAACGAAGCGCAAGAGCGCCAAGTGATTCAAGATTCTATCGACACCATTTACAAACACACGGGTCAAAAGTTAGACGGCTGGTTGGCACCCGCCCTCACCTACACGCCCAACACCATGGACCTGGTGGCCGACATGGGCCTCACCTATGTCTGCGATTTGTTTCACGACGATCAACCCGGCCCCGTCAAGGTGAAGAAAGGCAAGCTCACCAGCATGCCTTATTCCTTGGAAATGAATGACACCATTGTTTACAACGTGAACTTGGTTTCGCCGCGCCGTTATGGTGACATCCTCAAGCGGCAATTTGATCGTTTGTATGAGGAAGGCGAACATTCAGGGACGGTGATGTGCATACCCCTTCACCCCTACCTCATTGGTCAGCCTTACCGCTTGGCTGCTTTTGAAGAAGCACTGTCCTACATCACGGGGCACGAAAAAGTCTGGTTGGCCACGGGTCGAGAAATCGCACACTATTACAACGAGCACTATCACGCTGCTTTCACTGCAGCCGGCCACACAGTGGGAGAGGCACCATGAGCGCGAATGTTTCTGCTCCTAAGCCATTGCCTGACGATTACCTCGAGTATCCACTGCGCCGCTATGGCATGGACCACGAGCGCTATGAATGGTCGATGCTGCCCCAGCGCAAACATGTCGTCTGGCCTAACCAAGCACGTGTGGCTTTGTGGGTGGTGCCCGCCCTCGAGTGGTTTCCCTTGAACATGGCGGGTGTGCCTTTCAAACCACCCGGCGCCATGCAAACTGCCTACCCCGATTTTCGCCATTACACATTGCGTGACTACGGCAACAGAGTGGGTATTTACAGGATCATGAAGGCCTTGCAGCGCCATCACATTCCCGCTACGGTGGCGGTCAATGCCGCAGTGGCTGTTCGCTATCCCGCTCTGGTTGAGCAGTGCAACAAGTTGGGCTGGGAGATCATGGCCAATGGTTTGGACATGGACCATCTGCATCACGGCGGCTTGTCGGCCGACGAAGAAAAGAAATGGGTGGACCAAACCCTCAGCATCTTGCGCAAGGCCAGTGGTCAAGCGGTGCGTGGTTGGCTCTCGCCAGCCAAGTCGGAGTCCTTCAACACGCCCGACATTTTGGCGCAAGCCGGCTTGGACTATGTGTGTGATTGGGTCAACGACGACATGCCTTACCCCATGCACACCAACAGTAAAAACTTGGTAGCCATGCCGCATCCCATCGACATCGATGACTACACCATCTTGGTGAACAACCACCACACAGAAAATGATTTCCGTGATCAGCTGATTGATCACTTCGATGTGTTGTACAAAGAGTCAGCCACTGAAGGGGCGCGCATCATGCCCATCTCCTTGCACCCTTGGGTGATTGGCCAGCCTTACCGCATCAAGGCTTTAGAAGATGCGTTGGCGCACATCATGAGTCACTCAGATGTTTGGGCTGCCACTGGCTCGCAAATTCTGGATGCTTGGCAAGCCCAAGCCAGTTGAATGTCGGCCGAGCGTTTGTCCATTGCCGGTCAAGAGCGTATACCTTATTCCGCGCTGCCTGAGCGCGCGCCTTTGCGTTGGCCTGAAGGTGCGCGCGTAGCCTTGTGGGTTGCGCCGAACATTGAGCATTACGAATACCTGCCAGAGCAAGTTCGAGTCCGCAATCCATGGCCTCGAGTGCCACATCCCGATATTTTGGGATACGGTCTGCGCGACTATGGCAATCGGGTAGGGGTGTGGCGGCTGATGGATTTGTTCGATACGCTCGAACTGCCCATCACGGTGTCATTGTCGATGTCCGTGCTCGACATGTACCCGGACATTGCCGAAGCCATGCTCAAGCGTCAGTGGGAGTTCATGTCGCATGGACTTTACAACACACGCTACCACTGGAATTTGACCGAAGGCGAGGAGCGTGCTGCCATTGAAGAGTGTCAAGAAATTCATGTGCGGCATACGGGGCAGCGTTTGAAGGGATGGTTTTCACCGGCAGCATCCAATACCTTGCGCACACCTGATCTCGTGGCGGAAAGTGGCATTCAGTACCTCTGCGATTTGTACCATGACGATCAGCCCACACCCGTTCATGTGCGAGAAGGTGCATTGATCTCATTGCCCTATTCGATGGAAATTAACGACAGCATTGCCTGGCGACGCGGTCAAGAATCTGATGCGTTTGCGCAAAAAATGATCGATGAATTTGAGGAACTGTATGCCGAAGGCGCTGTGCATGGCCGTGTCATGAATGTGGCGGTTCACCCTTTCATCATGGGGCAACCCCATCGCATTGGTGCTTTGGCCAAAACACTGGAATACATCCGCAGTCACGAGGGCGTTTGGTGCGCCACAGGCTCTCAGATTGTCGACTGTTATCAACAACAACAACCCAAGGACAAGCCATGAGCACCCCCAAAGACTACATTCGTGATTTCATGAGTGAGCCTGTGATCGATGCCAAAGGCGCTGCCTTGGTGATCATTGACATGCAAAATGCCACGGGTTCGAGACAGGGCGCGTTAGGACGTACTTTGAAAGCCCAAGGTTCAAATGTCGGGGACTACCGCTTCGCACGCATTGAGCAATCGGTATTGCCGAGAACCCTGGAATTGCGTGCGCATTTTCATCGCATCAGCCGCCCAGTCATTCATGTGACCTTGGGCGCCGCGCTGCCCGATGCCAGCGATGCGCCGCGGCACATGCGAAAACTGCTCGCCAGTTGCAACAACCATGTGGGCAGTCCTGAGCATGAAATTTTGGATGAACTCAAACCCATCACAGGCGAGCATGTGGTTCGAAAAACCACCGTGGGCGCTTTTGCTTCAACCGCCATCGACAGCTTGCTGCGATCCTTGAATGTGAATCAAATTTACATGGTCGGCGTGTCGACCAACATGTGTGTGGAGAGCACTGCGCGTGAGGCAGCGGATCGAGGCTATCAAGTGACCTTGGTGGAAGATGCTTGCGGCACCACCTTTGAAGAGCTGCATCAGGTCACGATGCGCAATTTTCAAAGATTGTTTGGACGCGTGACGTCCACAGCGCAAGCTGTGTCGGAATTGAAGGTGCCCACATGACAAGCGTTAAGAAAAAAATTCTGGTGGTGGTGCCCTTTGCCATGTCACCAGAAAATTTAGCCTTGCGTCAAGCCCAACTCAAGGGCATTGATTTGTCACCTGACTTGGTGTTTGAATTTCGCACCGTCAAAGCGGGGCCAGTCAACTACTCAAGCCATCACGATTTTGTATTGGCAGATGCGGCCAATTTTGAGGCAGGGTGTCGTGCGCAAGACGAAGGTTTTGCGGCAGTCTGCATCGACACCATGAGCGACTCAGGGGTGGCGGCACTGCGATCAGTGCTCGATATTCCCGTCTTTGGCCCTGGCAAAGTGTCGATGCTTGCAGCCTTGATGTTGGGCGACCGATTCTCCATGTTGACCCTGGCCAACCGCTGGAAGCCGCTCTACAAAAAGGCCTTGGATGAATTGGGCATGCATCACAAATGCGCTTCAGTTCGTTCCATTGAACTGTCTACAGACAATCAAGCTTTGTTGTCCGGCAAAGAAGAGGATGTTTTTCCCTTGCTGGAACAAGCCGCTTACGAAGCCATTGAAAAAGATGGTGCCGAAGTCTTGATTTTGGGCTCAACCACCATGCACCAATCGCACATCTATTTAAGCCAACGTTTACCGGTGCCCGTCATCAACCCTGGTCCCTTAAGTTACAAAATGGCAGAAGCCGCGTTGGGATTGGGTTTGTCGCAAAGCCGCAAGGCTTATCCCCGCCCCATGCACCCTCGCCTAGACATGTTGCAAGACATGATGAGTGCGGCGAAGCAGTCAGTGAATCGGACCTGATCGAGTTCAGAATGTCAGAAATCTTGTGGGAGTGAAAGCATGCCTAAATTATTGAGTCCTGCCCAAGTTGAGGGGTATGCGCGTGATGGGTATGTGTCTCCCATTGATGTCTTGAGTGGCAAAGAGGCGATGACCTTCCGACAAGATTTGGAAGAATGGGAAAAACAACGTGGTCAAGCCATTGATTTTCCTGAGAAGTCAAAAAGCTATCTCTTGTTCAAGTGGGCGGATCAGTTGGTGCATCACCCGTGCATTTTGGATGCGGTGGAAGACGTGATTGGCCCTGATATTTTGGTATACCACTCGACTCTTTTTTTGAAAGAGGCCAACACCCCCGCCTACGTGCGCTGGCATCAAGACAGCACTTATTTTTATTTGTCTCCGCATTTGCACGTGACTGCTTGGGTAGCTTTAAGCGATGCCAGCGTGGCTGCGGGTTGCATGCAAGTGTTGACGGGGAGTCATCAGTGGGGCGCTTTTGAACACGATGACAAACCCGAGCCAATGAACATGATTCGACGTGGGCAAGGCATCAGCGACCGATTTGATGATGCGAAGGGCGTCTTCATTCCGGTCGGCCCCGGCCAGATGTCGCTGCATCACACTGACCTGGTGCATGCCTCAGGCAGCAATACAACAAATGACAGACGCATAGGATTTGCCATCAGTTACATCCCTGCACATGTCAAGCCTGTAGGCGCAGTGAAGCCCTCTGCTTTGTGCGTGCGGGGTCGAAGCCATGGCAACTTTTTGGAAGAGCAGCGCATGCAGCATCCCTTGTCAGACGAGGCATACAAATCGCACCAAAGTGCCTTGGCCCTTTTTAGAGCCCTGCAAGATGCTGGCTTCAAGGAAACAGCATGACCACAAGCGCCTTGAATGCAGCCCAAATGGTGGCCATGGTAGAAACCTATTTTGCAGCTGTTGATCGCAAAGATGTGACGGGCACCTTGGCCTGTTTTAGGGCAGAAGCAAAATTTTCCATTGCCAATCATGACTTGCTGTACGCAGGTCGCGAGCAAGAATTGCGGGGCATGTATGAGCGTCTCAACCAGCGTTATGCGCAAGTTTGGCACGGCAACTTCACTCACACCGTAGACGTTGCGGCACAGCGAATTGCCAGCCGCTTCAGGGTGGAGAACATCACCCACCATGGTGAAAAATTGGTTAAAAATAATTGCAATTTTTTTGAATTCCAAGATGGCCAATTCATCTCGGTTGCTGTCTACATGAGTGGCGAAAATTCCCTCAGTTGAAACTTGGGTTGAATTTTTTATTTTGAAAATTGAGTCAAAGGGCCGGATGAGCCAACAGTGCCGCCCAAGCTTGAAAGGGTATTTTCAAGTTCCCTAAGTCCAAGGTGGCCGAGAGAAGTTTTTCGCAATGCGCGAGGGGCCAAATGCGGCCCGTGAGGTTCATGAATTTATCGCGCAATTCACCGCGGGTGTAAGGCGATGCATCATCACCTCGGTTGACACCCGCTTCCCCCACTCTTGATTGGCCCGTTCTCAAATGAAGGGTGACCTTGGCGGGCCTTTCCATGGGCAATCGGGCACTCATCGCAGGATCGTGCGAGACGCTTACTTTTTTTGCCAGTGCCAACACCGCAGGGTCGCGCACAGCATCCCAAGTGAAACTGGAAAGTGCACTGGAGTTGTTGACCAAGCGAGTGGCCACAGCAAAGGGCACCGAGAATTTGGCAGCCAAGGTGTTGCTGGGGGCTGGGTCGTTGAGCTCGGCAGCCAGGTGGTAGGTGACCACTTCAATGTGGTCAATTTCTTCTGCAGAGGGTAGTTTTTCCAAAGCTGCCATTTGATCAATCGCATCGAGGGTGCCATGGTTGTAGCGACAGCAGGAGTGAAGTTTGAAATAATTGCGCATCAAATGCCACTCTTGACCCAAACCTTCAATGACAGCCTCGGGATCGAAGCTGTCAGAGATGATTTTCCCAAGCAAAGACGAGGGCCCATCGTGCTCACCTGTGAAGCCACACTCAGCCAAGCTCAAGGCTAAGAGTCCATTTCTGTTGCTGAGACCTGCATACACATTGCGAACAAGACCACCTTCGAGCATGGTTTGCTTGGAAGTTGCTGTGGTCAGAGATGCAGAAATATTGATGGTCTCTCGCATGTCGCTGGCGTTCATGCCAGCAATGCGAGCACAAGCTGCAGCTGCACCCAAGGTACCCCAGGTGCCGTGTGGGTGCATGGCGCCTCGCAGTTGTGATGCGGCACCTAAACGTGAGCCCACTTCATAACCCACGACCAATGCCGATAAAAAACTCACTGCGTCAGCTTTGCGGGCTTGACTCAAAGCCAATGCGGCCGGAATGACATGCACTGCAGGGTGGCCACGCGAAAATCGATTGCCTTCGTCCATTTCTAAAAAAGTGCCAGATGTGCCATTGATGAAAGCGGCTGAATCGGGCGTGCTTTGTTGACCTAAGCCAATCAACTGTGCAGCATGTTGGGGCACAGACCCTGGCTGCTTGGCCGCCATGGCGCGTAACTCGGGTTCTGCGGAACCCGCGGCCATGGCTGCAACAGTGTCTGCCAAAATCCAAGCCACTTGGTCTTGAACTTGAGGATCTAACTTTCGGTAGTCGAGTTCTGCGCTGAAATGACTGAGGGTGTCGAGGTAGTCCATGGGGCCTGTCTTTCGGAGTATTCAAAGTGGGGCGGTGACAGCGCATTGCGCATGAATTTTTTCAGGGGTGCTGAATTCAACATCCTGCATTTGACGCAGTTGTGAAATCATTTCTCGCAAGTAGCGAATTCGGCTGGGCATGCCCCAAACCCAAGGGTGAAGGCCCAAGCCCATGACCGCACTTCGCTCATGCACATTGCATTCGTTGCGCATTTGCGTTGCAGCTTGCACGATTTGAGCCGCATGTTGCGACGCTTCAACGGGCCTGAACCATTGGCCTTGGACATCGTCCCATTCACTCGACAAAGGGATGGCCAGCAGGCGCTTTTGGCATGCACCTGCGGGCAACATCCAATAGGGTTGATCGTCATTGCCCCAATCGAGGGTGTAGGAGATGCCGGCATCGGCCAACAATCCGAAAGTGTGGGGCGTTGTGCCCGCATCTTGACTGAGCCAACCCTGTGCGGGTTGACCGGTGTGGTGTAGCAAGGCCTTCAAAGAAACATCGATGTGCTCACGTTGCGCTGCCAAGGTCATGTTGGCATGCATCAACCGTGTAGCAGCCACGCCATGAGCCACCCATTGTGCTTGGGAGGACTTTAATTCTTCAAGCGCTTTGGGCACACGCGAAAGCGCCAAGCTGTTGGCTGCAACCACAGCTTGGATGCCGGCATCTCGCAGGAGATCGATCAGTCGGAAGATACCGATGCGCAAACCGTATTCACGCTGTGTCCAACTGCGGTAGTCAGGGTTGAAGCTGCCAAACTCACCTACAAATCTGGGGTCGCGAAGGCTGTCTTCAGGCGCCTCAAAATCCCAGTGCTCTAAATAAATGACGGCAAAAATATGCAATCTCGGCGCTAATGGCAGAGGCCCGCGCTTGGGCAGAGCGCTGTAGTCGTAGTGCAAATGATCCATGTTGGGGCAAGTGATTGCGTCCGTGGTGCGGTCGTTGACACGTCAAACAAGTTGCGAAGTGATTTGAAAAATTTAAATTTCAAAACTTAAGGAATTCTCCGCTTGACTTCACGAAACTATTGTTGCACAGTATCCCTAATTGTTCTATGAATGGAACAATTTAATTTACCCCCCCAACTTCTTCATTGAGGAATTACCATGACGTCTGATGTCCGCGTATCCCGTCGTTTGATTTTGCAAGCTGGTGCAGCGACCACCGCCCTGGGTGCACCTGGCCTTTTGCTGGCGCAACCTAAACCCTTGAAGATTGGTTTGATCAATCCCATCAGTGGTGGTTTGGCCTACAGTGGTGCCCAGTGCCGAGCTGGTGCTTTGCTGGCCATTGAGGATATCAATGCGGCAGGCGGCATCAAAGCTTTAGGCGGCGTCAAACTTGAGGCTGCATTGGGTGACTCGCAATCACGCCCTGAGGTGGGTGTGTCAGAAGTCGAGCGTTTGAACCAAGAAGGTGTCTCTGCTTACATTGGCTGTATGTCGAGCGGCATTGCTTTGCCAGCCACTCAAGCCGCTGCCAAATACAACACCCCCTTCATCATTGATGTGGGCGTGTCTGATGCCATCGTGGGCCGTGGCTTGAAAAACGTTTTCCGCTTAGCGCCAGGTGCTGGCAAGTGCGTGGACGATGCCTTCGATGGCCTGAATCAAGTGAACAAGGCGGCTGGTGGTGTTGCCAAATCAGCTGTGCTGGTCCACGAAGACTCTGAATTTGGCACCAGCACTGCCAAGTTGTTGCAAGCCAAACTTGCCGCCATTGGCATTGAGGTCAAGGATGTCTTGAAGCATGCCACGCCCACGCGTGATTTCACGAACTTGGTGTTGCGAATCAAATCCATCAAACCCGATGTCGTCATCATGAGTAACTATCAAAACGAATACGTCTTGATAGCCCGCACACTGCATCAGCAGAAAGTGGACCTGATGGGCATGTTCAGCGTATTGGGCGGTGGCTTCAACTACAAGCTCATTCAAGAGCAACCTGAAGTGGCCCAGTACATGATGGACTTTAACCATTGGTATAACCCGCGCAACCCTAAATCCTTGGAAATGCGCAAGCGTGTGGAAGCTAAAAACACCTTGTTCACTTTCGAGGTCTATTGTGCTTACAACTCAATCAAGCTTTTTGCGGATGCTGTTCAACGTGCTGCCAGTGCAGACAAAGACAAAGTCATTGCAGCGCTTGAGACCAGCACCTGGTCTGATCACTTTATGCCTTATGGCCCCACCAAGTTTGTCAATGGACAAAACCAAGGCGGTCGTGCCGTCTTGTTGCAGGCTTCCAAGACGGACATCGATGTGGTGTGGCCCAATGAATTTGCGGCTGTGAAGCCCGTCTTCCCACGTCCTAAGATCAGTTAATTCAACGCCTACCGGCACCCGTTCTTGGGTGCCGGCCTTCGCTTCTTATTGAACTTTCAGCAGCGCTTTCTTCCTGCGGCTTATGCCTGCAAATTTCACTGAACACATCGCAAGGAATTCGTCTTGGACTTGACCATCATCGGAGCGGCTCTCATCAATGGCATCCTCATGGGGGGGATTTACACCCTCGTGGCCTCGGGCCTCACACTGATCTATGGTGTGCTCCACATCATTAATTTTGCGCATGGCAGCCTCTTGATGGTAGCCATGTTTGGTGTCTTCTACATGGTCACCAAATTAGGCATAGACCCGTATTTGTCGCTGATCGTGACCATGCCAGCGATGTTTGCCCTTGGGTATGTGCTTTACCGATTCTTAATTGGCAAGTTGTCATACGGCAAAGATGAAAACATTCTGCTCATCACACTGGGTTTGTCCATCGTCATTGAAAACTTGGCCCTCATGTTTTTCACGGGCGATTCACGCACCATCTCAATGTCTTACAGCGACAAGATGTTTGAAGTGGGTCCCTTGCTGATCGGATTGCCTAAAGTCATTTCCTTTGTTGCGGCCATGGTGATGTGTGCCTTGCTGGGTATCTTTATCACGCGAACAGATACCGGTCGCGCCATTCGCGCAGTGGCCAAGGAGCGCATGGGTGCCCGCTTGGTGGGCATTGATGTCGACAAGGTCTTTGCCATTTCTTTTGGTTTGGGTATGGCCACTTTGGGTGCAGCGGCCTCCTTGCTCATGCCTATCTTTTATGTCTCTCCCACCACCGGTCATGTCTTTGTGATGGTGGCTTTCACCGTGGTGGTGCTGGGCGGTATGGGCAGTTTTCTCGGCGCCGTTGTGGGGGGCTTGATCGTCGGACTGACCGAATCTTTTGGGGGCCTGTATTTGGGTGAGAGCCTCGGACAAATTGGCATCTCACTGATTTTCATTTTGATTTTGTTGTTCCGACCCTCTGGCCTTTTTGGAGACAAACGATGAACCTCAATCGTTCACCCTGGGCCCTGCATGCTTTGTTGTTGCTTGCTGCGATGGTCTTTCCTTTTGTGTCTAACTCTGCGTTTGTGATTAACTTCGGTGTGCTGGCGCTTTTTTATGCCTTCATTGGTCAATCTTGGAACATTGCGGGCGGCTTCGCAGGTCAATTGTCATTTGGGCACGTGGCCTTTTTTGGTGTGGGCGCTTATGCATCAACCATTGTGCAAATGCGTTTTGGTTTCAACCCTTGGTGGGGCTTGCCTGCTGCTGCGCTGGCGGGTGCCGCTGCAGGTTTTTTGATTGGCGTCATGTCATTCAGAGCAGGCCTGAAAGGTTCTTACTTTGCATTGATCACGCTGGCGTTTGCCGAAGTCTTCCGCATCATTGCCAATTCTGTGGAGATCACGGGCGGTGGTTTGGGCATGCTCATTCCCATGAAGCAAACAGCGGCCAATTTCCAATTTGGTGACCGGCGTGTTTTCTATTTCATCATTTTGGCCTTGACCGTGATCTCGGTGGCGATTGCTTTGTGGCTCAAGGCTTCACGTTTTGGCGCCAGATTGGCAGCCATTCGTGAAAACGAAGATTCTGCAAGCGCCTTGGGCATCAACATCTTTGTGGAGAAAATCAAAATCATGGCCATCTCTGGGGCCATTGCGGGTGCTGGTGGCTGCTTCTTTGCGCAGTACTTCCTGTACATCGACCCCACCATTGTGTTTGGCGTCGACAAGTCGGTTGAGATGTTGCTGGTGAGCATGATTGGGGGTGCGGGCACCGTCTATGGCCCACTCATTGGTGCTATCTTGCTGGCGGTTGTCAGTGAAGTCACTCGCTCCATGTTCAGCTTCCAAGGCTTGTCTTTGGTGCTCTATGGCACTTTGCTGGTCATCATCATTGCCTTCTTGCCCAACGGCCTCATCGAATTGTTCAAACGCAAAAAACTCAAAGACGGGGATCAGTTGTCCGTTACCTCGTCAACCAAAGCAGGAGAAGCCTGATGCTCAAAGTCAAAGGGTTGACCAAAATATTTGGGGGCTTGCGTGCCGTAGACAACGCCACTTTGGAAGTTGCACCAGGTCAAATTGTTTCACTCATTGGACCCAATGGCGCTGGAAAGACCACTTTGTTTGCGTCCATTGCCGGGTTTTACAAAATCGATGAAGGTGAAGTTGAATTGTTGGGGCAAAACATCTTGGGCTTGCCAGTGCACGAAATTGCACGCCGGGGCATGGTGCGAACATTTCAAATTACCCAACCCTTTGCCAAACTCACTGTGCTTGAAAACATTGCAGTGGGTGCGTTTCAGCAGTTCGCTTCCATGACCGAGGCGCATGCCCATGCGCGCTTGATTGCCGAAAAGGTCGGTATGACGGGCATGCTCGACCAGCCAGCCTCCGAGCTGACCGTAGCAGGACGAAAGCGACTTGAGCTTGCACGTGCACTGGCCACAGGGCCGAAATTGTTGTTACTCGATGAGGTGATGGCGGGTCTGAACCCTCAGGAAATCATTGAAATCATTGCGCTCATTCGAAGTATCCGTGATTCAGGCGTCACCATTTTGTTGATTGAGCACGTGATGCATGCCGTCATGAGCCTGTCTGAATACATCTATGTTTTGTCCTACGGCAAGATCATTGCGCAAGGAAAACCTCAGGAAGTGGTGACCAATCGCGAAGTGATCGAAGCTTATTTGGGCCGGGGTGCGGCAGATCAAATGGGCGAGAAAGAACAAGGAGAGGCGCATGCTTGAAATTCGAGGCTTGCACGCTGGCTATGGTGAGATTGAAATTTTGCGGGGCATTGACTTGGATGTCGGTGCTGGCGAAATCGTGGCCGTACTGGGCAGCAACGGCGTGGGAAAGTCAACTCTTAACAATAACATTTCTGCGCTTTACAAACCTTTCAGTGGCACCATCCGCTTTCAAGGTGAAGACATCACCCGCATGACTTCCACTGAGGTGGTGCAACGCGGTCTGATTCATGTCCCAGAAGGTCGACGCATTTTCCCCAACCTCAACGTACGCGAAAATTTGGAGCTGGGCAGCCAGGTTCGCGGCAAAGCCAGGCGCTCTCAAAACTTGGCGCGGGTGGTCGAGATTTTTCCTCGGTTGAAGGAGCGCTTTTCACAATATGCTGGCACCTTGTCCGGTGGCGAGCAGCAAATGCTGGCCATTGGCCGAGGCCTCATGTCTGAACCCGCCTTGCTGATCATGGATGAGCCCTCTTTGGGTTTGTCTCCTCTGCTGGTGGAGCAAATGTTTGAGCTGATTGCGCGCATCAACAAAGAAGGCATGCCCATTTTGCTGATGGAACAAAATGCCGTCCAAACCTTGGCCATTGCACACCGCGCCTACATCATTGAAAACGGTCGTGTGGCCATGCAAGGTTCTGCAGCTCAGTTGGCGCGTGATCCTGAACTCCGCAAGAATTACCTTGGGCTTTGAAACATGTTCAAGCCTGATCTGGAACTCTCGGGCAGACATGCACTTGTCACAGGGGCAGGCACAGGCATTGGCTTGGCAACTGCTTGTTCGCTCTCGCGCCATGGTGCCAAGGTGGCGGCTGTGGTGCAAAGCCAAAATCAGGTGGATGCATTGTCCCAGCTGCTGCCTCACGCAGTGATCTTTGTGCAAGACTTGCTGGACGACGAGGCTTGTGCAGCATTGCCAGCCAAGGCGGCTGCGGCAATCGGGGGGCTAGATTGTTTGGCATGCTGTGCCGGTATTTTCTTCAAAAAACTTTCTGACGAAATAAGCGTGGCTGAGTGGCGCCAGACGTTGGCGCTGAATTTAGATGCCACTTTCATTTTGACGCGCGCTGCCATTGCGCAGATGCGTCAACTGCGCTCCTCTCCAAGCAGCGATGCCAGTGTGGTGGTCATCAGCAGTCAAATTGGTTTGGTTGGACACGCGCGGGGTGCGGCGTATGCGGCCTCCAAAGCAGGTCTCAATGGCATGGTGAAGTCCTTGGCTTTAGAGTGGGCCACTGAAGGGGTTCGCATCAATGCCGTGGGTCCAGGTCCGGTGGCCACCCCGATGGTGGCGCCCACCATGGGTGACCCGCAAGCGCTGGCGGCCATGCAGGCGAGCATTCCCATGGGTCGACTGGGTGAACCAGAGGAAATTGGCGAAGTGGTGAGCTTCTTGCTTTCGCAAAGAGCCTCCTTTGTCACGGGGCAAGTGCTTTGCGCCGATGGTGGTTTTACAGCGCGTTGATTGAATGACCATGCCTGCTCTGCCCCTTGCCCATTTGGCCAGCGTCATTCGGAGCAAAAATGCGGGGCCTTTGTGCGTGACGATTGATTTATTTTTTCGCGACACCCAAGCCTATGAGCGTGCTGTTCAAAGCGAGGCTTTGAAAGCCCCCTCCATCGCTTTCCATTACGGGCTGCATGCATCGCAAATCCGGCGATTCGAATTACCAAGAATCATGGCCATCAAGCTTTCAATGCCCCGTGCAGTTTGCGCAGGCGATCCTGGTGATGGTGATCTGTATGGAGCGCAGCAGCATGCCCCGTTGCTGCGGTTGATGCTGTGAAGTCGTTGCTTGAAAACACTGCCGTTGCTCATTTGTTGAGGAGCCATCGACCCGGAACCGAGCGCCTGCGTGTGTTGTCAGCTTCGGGCCAGTTGGGTTTTGGAATTGTCAAAGAATCTTTTGAACGTGGCTTGCTGCGACGTCCGCATTTCATTGGCTGTGACATGGGCTCCATTGATCCTGGCCCGTATTACTTGGGTTCAGGGCAGATGGCCGCACCTCATGAGATGGTCCGTCGCGACTTAGAGATGGTCTTGCGCGCAGCACGTGAGTTGAATGTGCCCTTGATCATTGGCAGCGCAGGAACAGCAGGGGCAAAGCCTCATTTGGAAGCCACGCTGGCTTTGCTGCGAGAAGTGGCAGAAGCCAACGAGTGGTCATTCCGAGTCGCCACCATTGGCAGTGATGTGCCGAGAAACGTTCTGATCAAGGCCCGCGCAGAGGGCCGCCTGAAAGCCTTGGACGAATCAGAGACCTCCTTTCATTTGAGCTTGCCAGCAGATCAAGTCATGAAAGATGCCAGTCACATCGTGGCCCAATGTGGCAGCCACACTTTCATCCAAGCTTTGCAGTCGATGCCCGATGTGTTGATTGCAGGGCGCTCGTGTGACACCGCCATCTTTGCCGCCTTGCCCCAAATGTTGGGCTACGATCCCGCGCTTTCATTGCACATGGCCAAGATCATTGAGTGCACTTCTTTGTGTTGTGTGCCTGGTGGACGTGATGCCATCTTGGCAGAGTTGGGTGAGACCGACTTCATTCTGGAGAGCCTGAACCCAAATGCACATGCCACGCCCGCTTCTGTGGCCGCACATGCACTTTACGAACAAGCCGATCCTTGGGTCGTTGAAGAACCCGAGGGTACTTTGGATTTGCATCAAGCACACTACACGGCTGTGGATGAACATCGCACGCAAGTATCGGGTGCGCAGTGGCGACCGCGTGCCCTACCCACCTTCAAGGTGGAAGGCGCTTTGCGTGTAGGGTCGCGGGCTGTCTTGTTGGCAGGCGTGGCCGACCCCACCATGGTCGAACAAATGCCCAGTGCACTTGAGGAAGTGAGTCGGCGTGTGCATCAGTTGTTGCCTGGTGCTTGGACCATCGTGTCGCATCTGTATGGCCAAGGCGCAGTGAGAGAACTGCCTGAGGCACAACGAAGTTCTCATGAGATTGGTTTGGTCATTGAGTTTTTGGCGCCTGATGCAGGCATGGCCAAAACGGCCGCTTCAGTGTTCAAACAAAACCTGTTGCATTTTGGTTTTACAGGTCGATTGACCACAGGCGGAAACTTGGCGTTTGCATTCACGCCGAGCGAGATCGATGCCAACGATTGTTATCGATTTGTCCTCTATCACGTGATGGAGGGTGTTCGTGCCGATGAACTCTTCGTCATTGAGGCTCACGACTGGAACTTTCAAGGGGTTCCCGCATGACGGCCCGTTTGCCTCTGACCAAATACCACCAAATTTACCTGGTGCTGCGTGAACAATTGTTAGAAGGCCGGTTTGTCAAAGCCATGCCTGCAGAAATTGAATTGGCCAAACAGTTTGGCGTGGGTCGCGTGACTGTTCGCCATGCCATGGAGCAACTGGTAGCAGAAGACTTGATTGTTCGTGTGGCTGGGCGAGGCACCTTTCCTAAACCCCAGTCCACCCCGCCCTTGAACTTGGGTGCTGCAGGCCTTTCGCAGCCCACACGATTGGCGGGTTTGATGGAAAATATTGTGAGTGCCAGTCGCGCCACCACTGTCAAACTACTGGATTGGCGCACCATCAATGCCCCAGAAGATGTAGCGAATGCCTTGCAAGTTCCTTTGGGAATCTCTGTGAAAAAGGCGGTGCGTTTGAGAAGCTCGCGTGAAGGGCCGATGTCTTACATCACAACCTACGTCCCTTTTAATTTAGGCGCAGGTTTTACGCGCCGAGATTTGTCTGCCAAGCCCATGCTGCAGTTATTGAGTGAACAGGGTGTGAGCTTAGGTCGCGCACAACAAACCATTTCAGCTCGGCAGGCCGATGCCCGTGTGGCAGAGGCCTTAGGTGTGGCCATTGGCACTGCCTTGTTGGCTGTGAGGCGACGTGTATTTGACGCAGATGAAAAGCCAGTGCAATGGTTAGAGGGGCTTTACCGGCCTGATCGTTACGAATACCAACTCGAAGTCTCAAGCATCGGTAATGTGGATGCTCGAGTTTCGATGAAAGAAGAAAAGGCCAAGAATTGAGAACATACCAAACGCTTGCTCAAAAACTCATTGCCAAGGCCGCTGGCCGTTCTCATGTTGCTGTGGGAGAAATTGTGAACTGCCAAGTTGATTTGGCCATGTTTCATGATTCGTCTGGACCCAGACGTCTCAAGCCCATGCTAGAAGAGTTGGGCGCACAAATTTGGGACAAGTCACGTGTGGTTTTGATCATGGACCATTACGTGCCCGAACAAGACGATGATTCACGCCGTATTGTCCGTATCGCGCGCGAATGGGCTGTTGAGCAAAAACTGCCGCACGTGTATGACAGTCAAGGCATTTGTCATGTGGTCTTGCCACAAAAGGGGCATCTCAAGCCAGGTATGTTTTGTGTGGGCGGTGACTCTCACTCACCCACGGGCGGTGCGCTGGGCACTTACATGTTTGGCGTCGGTAGCACTGAAATGCTAGGGGTTGTGGTGACAGGCCAAATTTGGGTGCGTGTTCCGCAAACTTATCTGATGCGTTGGCACCATCGCCTTCAAACGGGTGTCACTGCCAAGGACATGATGCTGCACATGATTGGCAAATTTGGCATGAACGGTGGTGAATACCAAGCGGTTGAATTTGGTGGTGAAGCGGTGCAAGCCTTGTCTATGCAGGAGCGTATGACGATGTCCAACATGAGCGCAGAAATGGGCTCTCAAGTGGGCTTGATTGCCCCTGATGAAGTGACGCGCGCATGGCTTGCAACCACAGGCGCCCAAGATGTTCATGTGGAAGGCTGGCACACCGACGAAGGTGCAGATGCCGTGATTCATGACTTTGATGCTGCCACGCTGGTACCTCAAGTGGCCGCACCGCACAGTCCCGCCAATACCCGCGCAGTAGGTGAGTTCCAAAACACCCCGATTCAGGTCGCCTACATTGGGGCTTGCACGGGAGCGAAGTTAGACGATTTGCGAGCGGCAGCGCAAGTCTTGAAAGGGCATCAACTGCCTTCAGGTGTGCGTTTGATGGTGGCGCCCGCCAGCTTGCATGATCAGGCGCAAGCTGAAAGTGAAGGGGTGATGCAATCGCTTCGAGAAGCCGGCGCAGAAGTTCTGCCCACGTCTTGCGGCGCGTGTTCGGGATATGGTGGCAGCATTCCTGATGGTGCCAATGTGATTGCCACTACGGCGAGAAATTTCAAGGGCCGAATGGGCTCTGCCACTGCTCAGGTTTATTTGGCTTCTCCTTATACCGTGGCAGCTTCTGCTATCAGAGGTTTTATCACAGACCCACGCGAGGTTCTGGCATGAGTGCGATTCACAAAGTTTGGAAACTGGGCGCCGATATTGACACGGATCAATTGGCGCCAGGGGCGTACATGAAATTGGGTATTCACGACATCGCGAAACATTGCCTAGAAGGTGTTCGTCCCGAATTTGCGGCCCAAGTGAAAGTTGGGGATGTGTTGGCGGCAGGTCCAAATTTTGGCATTGGCTCTTCCAGAGAGCAGGCCGCAGATGCTTTGGTCAAATTGGGCGTGAAAGCTGTCATTGCGCCCTCTTATGGTGGCTTGTACTTTCGAAATGCATTCAATTTAGGCCTGTTATTGCTCACCTGCAAGCAAGCTTCCTCGCTGGAAGAAGGAGAGGCCATCTCCTTGGATTTAAAACAATGGGCCGTCGTGCGAACCAACGGGCAACGCTTGGCTTGCGATCCCATACCTGACTTTCTGGTAGCCATGGTAGAAGCCGGTGGTCTGTTACCACAACTCAAACAGCGTTTGCAATCTGAAAGAGATTCATCATGAAACATCAACAACCGCCCCGAATTGTGCGAGCAGACAAAATGCCCGTGAACACCCCCGAGGTGCCAGTCTGCATCGTGGGTGGTGGCTCATGCGGCTTGACGGCGGCCATTGCATTGCGAACGACTGGCATCGATGTTTTGGTCCTTGAACGCGATGAATCAGGAACGGGATCTACGGCTTTGTCGTCAGGCTTTATTCCAGCCGCGGAAACACGCCTGCAAAAATCTTTGGGTATCCATGACTCTTTTCAATTGCTCATTGATGACGTCATGAACAAGGCGCATGGGCAGGCGCCTTTGCATTTGGTGAAGGCTTATGTCGAAGCGACCACCGAAGCGATCGACGCGCTTGAAAAAATGGGTTTGCCTTTTGAGATCGTAGACGGATTTTTGTATCCGGGCCATACCGTGCGGCGCATGCATACCATGCCTGAGAAAACAGGCGCCACGCTCATGACCCGTTTGGCGCAAGTTGCCAATGATTTGGGTACCGATGTTTTGGGCCAAGCCTTGGTCTGTGAGTTGTGGGTCGATGCCCAAGACCATGTTCTGGGCGTAGGCTATCAACGTCCTGATGGGACGATTGAACATTTGTCATGCCAATATTTGCTATTGGCTTGCAATGGTTTTGGGGGCAACACAGACATGGTCAAAGAGTTGTTGCCTGAAATGGCCAATGCTGTGTTTGCAGGACACCAAGGCAACGATGGCACTGCCATTCAATGGGGTCGCCAATTGGGTTTGCAAATGGGGGACCTTGATGCCTACCAAGGACATGGTTCCTGGGTAACCCCCCAGGGCGCGCTCATGACCTGGGCCTTCATCATGGAAGGGGGCGTGCAAGTCAATGCCTTGGGCAAACGCTTCAACGATGAAACCGGTGGCTATTCTGAAGCGGCCATGCATGTGCTCAATCAACCCGGTAGCATTGCTTGGAATGTGTTTGATGCGCCCTTGCTCAAATTGCTGCGAAGTTTTCCTGATTTCCGCGATGCAGAGTCAGCAGGTGCCTTGCGAACAGCATCCGACGTCGCAAGCTTGGCTGCCATGGTGGGTTGTGATGTGGCCACTTTGCAGAGCACCCTGAATGAAGTAAGGGAAGGTCATACCGACGCCATGGGCAGAAGCTTCACACGCTCTTTGCAGGCGCCCTATCACGCCATCAAAGTGACTGGCGCGCTGTTCCACACGCAAGGCGGTTTAGAGGTGGATGCCCAATGTCGTGTGATGAAAATCAATGGTCAGACCTTGCATAACTTGTATGCAGCAGGCGGTGCGGCGAGAGGTGTTTCGGGTCGAGGTGCCGATGGCTATTTGGCTGGCAACGGTTTGCTCAGCGCAGTGGGCGGCGGTTGGTTGGCAGCCAAAGACATTGCCCGTCATTTTCAAACACATTGAGTGTGACCCTGCACCCAACTAAATTCAGTCTCTTCAAGGAAATATCTTTTTATGTCTCTCGCTCAAAGATTGCAGCAACCCAGTGCCTTGTTGGCGCCAGGTATCTACGACGCACTCACAGCGCTCATTGCAGAGCAGGCTGGATTTGAGGCGCTTTATTTGTCTGGGGCTTCAATTGCCTACACGCGATTGGGACGCTCTGACATTGGCTTGACCACCGCCAGCGAGGTGGCCAACACCTTGGCCAATATCACTGACCGCGTGCGAATTCCGATCATTGTGGATGCCGACACAGGGTTTGGCAACGCGCTGAACATGCAGCGCACAGTCAGAGATTTTGAGCGTGCCGGTGCAGCCATGATTCAAATTGAAGATCAAACTTTCCCCAAACGCTGTGGCCACTTGGATGGCAAGGGGGTGGTTCCCGTACAAGAGATGCAAGGCAAAATTCGAGCGGCTTTAGATGCTCGACGCAGCAATGACACACTGATTTTGGCGCGCACAGATGCTTTGGCAGTCGAAGGATTGGACGCAGCGCTAGAGCGTGCTGAAAAGTATTTAGAATGTGGCATTGACGCGCTTTTCATTGAAGCTCTGCGAACACCAGAGCAAATGAAAATTGCTTGCGATCAGTTTGCTCATCGCATTCCACTCTTGGCCAATATGGTGGAAGGTGGCAAAACCCCCATCTTGAGTGCCACAGCCTTGAGTGACATCGGTTTCAAAATTGTTATTTTTCCAGGGGGTACAGCGCGGGCCGTGTCACACATGCTGCAAGGCTACTACAGCAGCTTGAGAACGCATCAAACTACGGCACCTTGGCGGGAAAAAATGTTGGATTTCGACCAACTCAATGAGGTGATCGAAACGCCCGCCTTGTTGGCACTGGGCAAGACCTATGATGGCAAAAATACCTGATAACTCAGGTGTTCAATTCCAGGAAACAGCAGCCATGTCATTGGCAAAAACGGGCGAGCTCGACCACAGGCCCTTCAATCCCTTTTTGTAAACAGCCGTGTTGGTGGCATTGAATATGAACACATTCACTGCATCGTTGGCAATCATGCGCTGCATATCGCCAAACAACTTGGTGCGGTCCTTGGCTCCCGTTGTGGCTGAGTGCTTGGCCGCTAAATCACGAAATGCCCTGCTGTCATAGCCCCAGTAGTACTGTGGATTGGCGTAGGCCATGTAGTCAAGTGGC
>CANJOS010000017.1 GCA_947476015.1 Comamonadaceae bacterium
GCGCAAGTGAAAACACAACGCGATGTGCAAAAAAATATTCTGCTGCAAAGCTTCCCTCAAACTTTTGCCAACGTTCCCATCATTGACGCGAGCTTGCAAATGCGCAAAGCAGTCGACCAATTGCAACGCAATGCGGGTGCACTGTCGTCGCGCGATTTGGAATCGGTATTACAGGCTGTCGGGTCGGCTTTGCCTGCGGGACAAAACCTCTCCCATGTGGACTACCAAATGCAGGCGAATGGCGAAACCCGTCTGCAAGGATTGCAACTCACTTCCGCACAGGCTCAGTCATTCAAACAAGCTTTGAGTGCCCAAGGCTTAGACGCACAACTGAGCAGTGCCACGTGGCGCATCGTCAGCACGAAGGAGGGCCTGTGAATTTCAGCCTTTCTCACCTGTTAAAAGCTTTGCCTGAAAAAGACAGGCAGCGTGCGGTTGCTGTGTTGCTCATTTTGTTGGCCGTTAGTTTGTGGACTTGGAACCTTGCCCCTGCTTTGAAAACTTGGCGCGAAGTGCCACCGCAATTGATGCAACTTGAATTGCAAACGCAAGGGCTCAAAGCCATGCAAGTGCAAGCGCAGGTTTTGCAAAAATCTCCCCGCATGACGAGTGCAGACGCGGCCGTGGCATTGCAGCGAAATGCAACAGAAATTTTAGGCAGTGCAGGTCGTCTGCAGATGGATGGTGCGCGTGCCACACTCACGTTGCAAGGTGTGACCCCCGATGCCTTGGCCCAATTTTTGGGATCAGCCCGAACCCAAGCACAAGCCCTGCCCGTGGAAGCCCACCTGCAAAAATTTTCGAGTGCAGCACCCAAGGCCAATGAACTTTGGCGTGGCACCTTGATTTTCAACTTGCCAGGCGGATGACCATGGCATTCAAGCGCAGCATCTCAAACACACCCGCTTGGACCTGGGCCTTTTTCGGGGCTTTCGTCGGTGCTTGCTTGTCGGTGTTGGTGCACTTGCCTGCTGCGTGGATGGCCAGTGGGGTGTCTCTTGCATCGCAGGGACAAGTGCAGTTGCAAGAAGCGCAAGGGTCTGTTTGGCAGGGTCACGCCAAATTGGTTTTCACAGGGGGTGAAGGGAGCCGAGATGCCATGGCTTTGCCAGGACGCATTCACTGGCAATTGGGCGTCTCTGCGTCTGCCAACCTTTGGCCCCAACTTCAACTGCAACTTCTCGCGGCTTGTTGCATGACGCAAGCAGCCACTGCCAAACTCAGCTATCAGCCAAGCTCTAGCGACCCTTTGCAAAGCAATGGCTCATCTTGGCGTCTGCAAGTGGCCGATCACGAGTCTCAATGGCCTGCGCATTTGCTGAGTGGTTTAGGGGCACCTTGGAACACCCTGCAACCGGAAGGTGTTTTGAAACTGCAGACTCAGCAAATGCTGCTGAGCTTTCAGAATCAACAAACTTGGCTTCAAGGTGGGATCACCTTGACAGCGCAAAACATGTCTTCCAAACTGAGTACTTTGCAGCCCATGGGTACCTACCAAGTGAGTTTGGGTGGCAGTGCCATACCCAGCAACAGGCCCAGCTTGACGCTGTCCACTCAGTCGGGCAGTTTGCTGCTGAGTGGTCAGGGCCAGTGGCAGGGCACCAGACTTCAATTTCGGGGTGAAGCCTCTACCGTGCCTGAGCACGCAGCCGCTTTGTCAAATTTACTGAACATCATTGGACAGCGCCAAGGGGCGCGCAGCTTGCTTTCTTTGGGTTGAACATCATGCTTTCACGCACACACCTCTCCGCCTTGTCATTCGTTTTGGCAATGATGGCAACGCATGTTTTGGCGCAGGCACCGAGCGCCTCCAAAACAGCGGCTGGCAAAACATCCAACAAAGCGTCCAGCAAAGTTTCACCAGAACCGGTCACGCTCAACTTCATCAATGCCGACATCGATGCAGTGGCCAAAACTTTGGCTACCTTGTCGGGGCACAACGTGGTGGTCGATCCCCGTGTGAAGGGCACCATCACATTAACCAGCAACGTGCCCGTACCACCTGCGCAAGCACTGCGCATGTTTGCTGCGCAATTGCGCACGCAAAGTTTTGCGCTGGTGGAATCGGCAGGCTTGTATTTGGTGGTACCGGAAGCAGAGGCCAAACTCCAAAGTGGTGGCGTGTCGGCGGGTGCAGTGCCTGCCTCCAACGGACAAATTGTGACGCAAATTTTTCAGCTGAACCATGAGAGCGCCAACAACCTGGTGCCCATCCTGCGCCCCCTCATCAGCCCCAACAACACCGTCAACGTGAACCCTGGTACCAACGCATTGGTGATCACTGACTACGCCGACAACCTGCAAAGGTTAGCGCGCATCATTGCAGCCCTTGATGTGGCCAATGCCACAGGCGTTGAAGTGATTCAGCTAAAGCATGCCTTGGCCACCGATGTGGTGCCCATGCTGCAACGTTTGATCGAGTCAGGCGCCGCCAGCACAGGCACGCCAGCTGCAGGTCAAACCGATGCCTCTTTCAAAACCACCATCATGGCCGAAGCGCGAAGCAATTCCTTGGTGATTCGCGCCGCCAATGCAGCGCGCATGGCCTTGGCCCGATCTTTGGTGAGCCAACTCGACAAACCCTCTGACAGCGGCCCCAATGCCGCCAGCGGCAACATTCATGTGGTGTATTTGAAAAATGCCGATGCCACCAAATTAGCCGGTACCTTGCGCGCTGCTTTGACGGCCCAAAGCAGTTCACCCAGCACCGGCGGCTTGAGCGCCCCTGCTACCACCAGCACCACCAACATGACCAACACGGCAAGCGGTGCAGGTGGCAGTTTCAGTGCACCCAATAATTCTGCAGCCACAGGGGGACAAATTCAAGCTGACCCTTCAACCAACTCACTCATCATCACAGCACCTGAGCCTCAATACCGCCAACTGCGTGCCGTCATTGACAAGCTCGATGCCAGGCGCGCACAAGTGTTTGTCGAAAGCTTGATTGCCGAGGTCAGTGCCGAAAAAGCAGCGGAGTTTGGTGTGCAGTGGCAGAGTTCACTGGGCAACAAAGGCGACACCAACATTGGCCTGCTGGGGACCAACTTCAAAGTGGGCGGCGCCAACCTCATTTCATTGGCTGCTCAAGGCGCCAGCGGCAACGTAGCCCCCTCCTCGGGTTTGAACTTGGGTGTGGCGCATCAAAACAACGGCACTTATGTGCTGGGTTTCTTGGCACGGTTTTTACAAACCACAGGCGATGGCAATGTGTTGTCTACGCCAAACCTGTTAACCCTGGACAACGAAGAAGCCAAAATTGTGATTGGTCAAAACGTGCCCTTCGTCACGGGCCAATACACCAACAACAATACCAGTGCGGGTGCCGTCAATCCGTTTCAAACCATTGAACGCAAAGACGTGGGACTCACCTTGCGCGTGAAGCCGCAAATCAGCGAAAACGGCACGGTGAAACTGCAAATTTACCAAGAGGTGAGCCGCCTTGATCCGGCATCGATCAATTCCGCCACAGGCTTGATCACCAACAAGCGCTCCATTGAATCGAGTGTCTTGGTAGAAGACGGCGCCATTGTGGTCTTGGGTGGTTTGCTGCAAGACGACTACGGCAACAGCCAAGAACGTGTGCCGGGTCTGAGCGATGTGCCCTTCTTTGGCAATTTATTTCGCGCTGAATCCAGAAGCCGCAAGAAAACCAATCTGATGGTGTTCTTGCGACCCGTGGTGGTTCGTGATGGCGCCGCCACTGAAGGCCTGTCGATGGGCCGCTATGAGCAAATGCGCACCGAACAAATTCAAGCGCAACCCGCTGCCAGCACTGGCCTGCCTGCCACAGGCGCACCCGTGTTGCCTGAAGTTATCCGCAAGCCTTAAAAAATCAATCCCGGCATGGCCCAACGTTTTTTTCTCCCCTACGCATTTGCACGCAGTCACAATCTGTTGCTGGAAGACGATGGCACGCGCCTCACCCTGTGGCTGTGTCCTGACAGCGCGCCCCATGCGCTGTCAGAAGTCATGCGCAAATGGGGGCATGACAGCTTTTCACTCGACATTGCCCGAGAAGAAACAGGGCTTTTAAAGCAACGCATCAGTCAGGCCTACACCGCGCAATATGGCCCGGGTGAATCGAGTGCCGCCGCCGTGGTGAGTGAAGTCGAATCGGCAGCCGATTTATCACGCATGATGCAAGAGTTGCCGGCCGTGGAAGACTTGCTCGAAACCAGCGACGATGCCCCCATCATTCGCATGCTGAACGCCTTGCTCACACAAGCCGCTCGCGACGGTGCCAGCGACATCCACATTGAACCCTACGAGCGGCACTCCAGCGTGCGCTTTCGAGTCGATGGCAATTTGCGGGAGGTGGTGCAGCCCAACCGAGCTTTGCATGCAGCCCTCATTTCGCGCTTGAAAATCATGGCCGAACTGGACATCGCGGAGAAACGTTTACCGCAAGACGGTCGCATCAGTTTGCGCTTAGGCTCTCGTGCGGTCGATGTGCGCGTGTCCACCCTGCCCAGTGCGCATGGCGAAAGAGCAGTGCTGCGCTTGCTCGACAAATCTGAAACACGCTTGAGCCTCGCATCGGTCGGCATGCAAGGCGCCACACTGCAACGCTTTCAACAATTGGTCACGCAGCCGCATGGTTTGATTTTGGTCACAGGGCCCACCGGTTCAGGCAAAACCACCACGCTGTATGCTGCATTGCAAAGTTTAGACGCCGCCGGCAGCAACATCATGACCGTGGAAGATCCCATTGAATATGAACTGGCAGGTGTGGGTCAAACACAGGTGAATGCCAAAATTGATTTGACCTTTGCCAAAGCTTTGCGCGCCATTCTTCGGCAAGATCCCGACATCATCATGATTGGTGAAATTCGAGATTTTGAAACAGCGCAAATTGCCATTCAAGCGTCTATGACAGGTCACTTGGTTTTGGCCACCCTGCACACCAATGACGCTGCCAGTGCGGTGACGCGTTTAACCGACATGGGCATTGAGCCTTTTCTTTTAAGCTCTTCTTTATTGGGCGTATTGGCACAACGTTTGGTTCGCAAGTTGTGCAGCCATTGCCAAGGCAGTGGCTGCCAACACTGCGCGCAAACTGGTTATGCAGGCAGAACCGGTATTTTTGAATTGCTCATCACCGACGATGCGCTGCGCGCACAAATTCACGCCAAGCAATCGGAGGCCACTCTTCGAGAGGCCGCCATCTCAGGCGGCATGATGCTCATGCGGGAAGATGGCGAGCGTCTGGTGAAATTGGGCGTGACCAAAGCCGAAGAGCTGCTGCGGGTCACACGAGACTGACTGCAGGATGTCTGACTCCCAACCCAACGCACACCGCCATGCCCGCCTATTCATTTGAAGCCCTGCAAAGCGATGGCACCTTGCGCAAAGGTGTTGTGGAAGCTGACAACGCCAAAGCGGCGCGCAGCCAATTGCGAGCGCAATCGATGGTCCCCTTGGCTGTTCAAGTATTGGGCACACAAGGCACCGAAAAGAAAAGCATTTGGCAATACAACATTGGTTCAAGCCGCTGTTTTTCCCCCAATACTTTGGCTGTATGGACTCGCCAATTGGCCAGCTTGGTCAGCAGTGGGCTGCCGCTGGAGCGCGCGCTCACGGCCTTAAGCGATGAAGCTGAATCTGAAAAACAAGCGCATCTGGTGGCCAGTTTGCGTGCTGAAGTGAATGCCGGCTTGGGTTTGGCCAAAGCCATGGCGCAGCATCCCACAGAGTTCTCTGCGCTTTACACCGCCGTCATCAGCGCGGGCGAGCAAGGCGGCAACTTGGGTCAAGTTTTGAATCAATTGGCCGACGATTTGCAAGATCAGCAAAACCTGAAAGCGAAATTGTTGAGTGCCTCTTTGTACCCCGCCATCGTGAGCGCCATTGCCCTTTTCATTGTGATTTTCTTGCTCAGCACAGTCGTGCCGCAGGTGGCGCAAGTGTTTGCAGGCAGCCAAAGAAAGCTGCCGGCCCTCACGGTGGCCATGCTGGCCCTGAGTGATTTTGTGCGTCACCACGGTTGGACCCTCGTGGTGTTGCTTGTTCTCTCCTGGCTGGGTTTTCGCCAAGCCATGAAGCAACACAGTTTACGGCTGCAATTTGACGCAGCCTTTCTCAACCTGCCCATCATTGGCAGGTTGGCCACAGGCTACAACACCGCTCGCTTTGCAAGCACCTTGGCCATGCTCACAGGTGCCGGCGTGCCCATTCTGAAAGCCATGCAATCGGCAGCCGACACGCTTTCCAATCAGGCCATGCGAGACGATGTGCTGCAGGCATTGGTCTTGGTGAGAGAAGGTGCACCGTTGGCCATGGCCATGAGCCAGAAAAAACGCTTCCCGAGTTTGCTTGCCATGTTTGCAAGATTGGGGGAACAAACGGGTCAACTGCCACTCATGCTGCAGCGTGCGGCACAGCAACTGTCTGCCGATGTTCAACGCCGTGCGTTGGCTTTGGCCACCATTTTGGAGCCCTTGCTCATTGTGCTCATGGGTGCCGTGGTCATGCTCATCGTGTTGGCGGTGCTCATGCCCATCATGGAATTGAACCAGTGGGTGCGTTAAGCTTTGGCGACATGAACACATCCCTTTGTTGCGTCACGTCTTTCTACAGGAGCATGCCATGGCAGTCAGCCTAGACGGTCAGTTGGTGGTGGCCATTTCCTCCCGCGCCCTGTTTGATTTTGAAGAAGAAAATTTAGTCTTCGAACAAAGCGACGACCGCGCCTACATGAAGCTCCAACTAGAGCGATTGGAAACGCCAGCCAAACCTGGCGTGGCATTTTCTTTGGTCAAAAAACTCTTGGCCTTCAACGATGCGCACACTCAGCGTGTGGAGGTGGTGATCTTGTCGCGCAACGATCCTGTCTCAGGCATGCGGGTGTTTCGCTCGGCACAACACTATGGCCTGCCCATTCAGCGCGGCAGTTTCACGCGAGGACAAGCGCCTTGGCGGTATTTGAAGCCTCTCAATGCCAATCTCTTTTTGTCCACACATTTGTCCGACGTGAGGGCCGCCTTGGAGGCCGGTGTGCCCGCCGCACAGGTTTATCCTCACTCTGCTCATGCCTCCGAGGCGCACCCTCACGAAGTGCGAATTGCCTTTGACGGTGATGCGGTGTTGTTTTCAGATGAGGCGGAGCGTGTCTTCCAAGCAGAGGGCTTGTCTGCGTTTCAGGCGCATGAACGCGCCAAGGCCGCACAAGCCTTGTCGCCAGGCCCCTTCAAACCCTTGCTGGCGGCCCTGCACAGATTACAACAAGAGGGAACGCCCGCCATGCGCATTCGAACGGCCTTGGTCACGGCACGCAGTGCGCCTGCTCACGAACGCGCCATTCGCACGCTCATGCAATGGCACATTGAAGTGGACGAGGCCATGTTTTTGGGCGGTTTGCCCAAAGGGGAATTTTTGAAAGAATTTGAGCCGGATTTTTTCTTTGACGATCAAACCGGCCACATTGAATCGGCTGCACGGCATGTACCATCAGGCCATGTGGCGAGTGGCATCAGCAACCAAGAAAAGCCCAGCGCTTAAGTTTTAATGTTCTGAACTTGGCGTCACCAAAGGATTTGCATTGCGCCGGCCTTCTCGGCGCGCAATCCAAACCGTGGAGACCAAAATCACAGCAGCACCAGTCCAAGTCCAGTAGCTTGGCACATCGCCAAACACCAACCAACCCAAAATCGCAGCCCACACCAAGTCTAAAAATCGGAGAGACTGCGTGGCAGAAATATCTGCCAGCGAGAGTGCTCGCGTCAGGCAGTAATGCCCAGCGCTTCCGAGAAAGCCCGTCGCCATGAAGCCCACCCACTGCCACAGCGTTGGGGCTTGCCAATTCAACAAAGCAAAAGGCAAGCTGAAAGCGGTCACCGTGATGGACTGCCACATCACAATGGCTCCGGAGGATTCAGTCCGGGTTAAATGCTTGGTGATCAAAAATGAAGCGGCAAAAACAGGGGCAGACGCCAGCATAACCAGGTGATACCAACCCCCTTTGCCTGACAAGTTGGGCAAGACCACCAACAAAACACCTAAAAAACCGACGATGGCGGCAAGCCACCGATCTTTTTGCATGGGCTCGCTCAAAAACCAAGCGGCGCCCAGCATGATGAAAATAGGTGTGGTGAAACCAATGGCAGTCATGTCGGCCAATGGAATTTTAGGAAGAGCAACAAACCAAAACAGCAAGCCCACTGTGTGAACAGCGCCCCGCCAAAATTGGCCCTTCAGGTTTTTGGGCATGTAGGCCATGAAACCTTGGTGCCAGAGCAAGGGCAACATGATCAACAAACCACAAAAATAGCGCAGGAATTGAACCTCAAAGGGGTCCATTTCCATGGCAAAACCCCTCGAGATGACGTTCAGCATGGAGAACATCAGGCCGCCCATGGAAATCCAAACCATGCCGCGCACAGTGGGGGGCAGTCTTTCAAAGCGCCGCGTTTGTTGCAGGCGAACCAGAGTCAACAGGCGAAGGAGGGAGGGTGGCAAAAATCTAAACACCCACCGACTATAAAGGACGCCCGCGTGTTCGGGCGTCCCTTGAGTTACGCGCTAGCCAGAATCAGGCTGATGCTTCAAGTGCCGCAATGCGCTCTTCAATGGGAGGGTGCGTTGAGAACAACTGCCCAATGCCCCCCGCAATGCCCATGGCCGCCACACTCTTGGGCAACTCAGCGGTGTGCAGTCCGCCCAAACGAGCCAGTGCATTCATCATGGGCTGCTTGCGGCCCATCAACTCAGCAGCACCCGCATCAGCGCGGAATTCACGGTGACGGCTGAACCAGGCCACCACAATGGCCGCAGCGAAGCCCAACACGATATCGAGCACGATGGTGGTGATCCAGTAGCCCATGCCGGGACCGGTATTTTCTTCGTCGTTTTTGCGCAAGAAGCTGTCTACGGCATATCCGACAACGCGAGACAAGAAAACAACAAAGGTGTTCATCACGCCTTGAATGAGGGTCATGGTGACCATGTCGCCATTGGCAATGTGAGCAACCTCGTGCGCCAAAACCGCCTCAATTTCTTCGTGCGTCATGTTTTGCAACAAGCCCGAAGACACCGCCACCAAGGCAGAGTTTTTGAAGGCGCCTGTGGCAAAGGCATTGGGATCGCCCTCAAAAATGCCGACCTCAGGCATGCCAATGCCGGCTTTTTCCGCCAATTTTTGGACCGTGTCGACCAACCATTTCTCATCGGCATTGCTAGCCTGCGCAATGATCTGAACACCTGAGCTCCACTTGGCCACCGGCTTGCTGATCAGCAAAGAAATGAAGGCGCCTCCAAAACCCATGATCAGGGCATAGCCCAACAGGGCTGTCAAATCCAAGCCATTGGAGGTGAGGAATCGGTTGACGCCCAACAAACTGGCCACCATGCCCAACACCAGCACAACGGCCAAGTTGGTCAAGACAAACAAAATAATGCGTTTCATGAGGAATTTTGATTCACCGCCCAGCGAAGGCCAAGCGCACAACCCGAATGTTAGGGGGGACCGCCACAAAATCAAGTGTGCCCCTTTAATTCCTCAAAATTGAACGGAATTAAGCTGTGGGTGCACTTGCCCTCAGAGGACGGAAAACTTGGTCGTCTAGGTAGAAGTCTGGCGATTCATTGGCATCCCACCAAGCAGGAATGCCCAGCACGGGCGTGGGCAAAAATGGCTTCTGGGCCAGCTTGTCAACTTGCAGATCTTGCGCCAACCAGGCATCCCATTCACTCAGGGGCAGGCCCAGTGGCACCCGCCATAAATGCACCGTGATGGCCTTGTAGGGATTGACCAATTTCTCTAATGCCGCGTGTCCGAAAATTTGCACATTCACGTCTTGCCACAAGACTCTGTGCGTGACAAACGCAGTGTGCCAATGCCGCAGTTGCAAAGCATCCCAAAGCACATCGGGCAATTGAATGAGGCTTGCATTTTCATCAAAAACGGTGGCCGCATCGCGCACAGAGCCGCGCACTGAACCAACGCCTTGGGCTTTGATGGCCGAAGCCTGAATGTGATTCAACTGTTTTTTCGCCAACGGAAAGTGCATCCAACACAGGGCGTTGAAAAAGTCATGCAAACCCTCTCGCGTTGGCACACTGTGCGTTTCGTGGATGAAATGCTCGTAGGCTTGTCCTTCTGGCAAGGCTGATTGCATCGCAAATTGAACAGGGCATCTGACTTGTCCCTTGGGATATTGACGTGACAGCAATGACTCATTGCACGCCTGATACAAGGGCACACCTTGCACCGCACGCCCACTCAAAGGCTCACCCACTCCACGCCAAGACTGAAACCAAGGCGCGGACCAATCAATTCGGCTTAGCTCACTCGCCATGGCAAGGTTTCGCCCGAGCGCAAGGGTTTCAAATCGGCTTCACCCAATTGAAAACTCTCTGGCGGCGTCCATGATTCACGCTTCAATGTGATGCTGCTGGTATTGCGTGGCAACCCATAAAAATCTGCGCCATTGAAGCTGGCAAAGGCTTCGAGTTGGTCCAGTTTGCCCACACTGTCAAAGGCTTCGGCATACATTTCCAGCGCGGCATGTGCGGTATAGCAACCCGCACACCCTGTGGCATGTTCTTTCAAATGCGCTGGATGTGGCGCGCTGTCAGTACCCAAGAAGAAACGCGGGTTGCCTGAAGTGGCTGCCTTGAGCAAGGCCACACGATGCGTTTCGCGCTTCAACACAGGCAAACAATAGTAGTGAGGCCGAATACCACCGGTAAAAATAGCATTGCGGTTGTACAGCAAATGGTGCGCTGTGAGTGTGGCGCCCACAAAGCGATCAGCGGACATGACGTAGTCGGCAGCATCTTGGGTGGTGATGTGCTCAAACACAATTTTGAGTTCAGGGAAATCACGGCGCAAAGGAATGAGTTGGGTGTCAATGAAGGCAGCCTCTCTGTCGAACAAATCGATGTCGCTGCTGGTGACCTCGCCATGCACCAACAAGAGCAAGCCTTCTTTTTGCATGGCCGCCAAGGTGGTGTAGATTTTTTTCAAATCTGTGACGCCTGCATCGCTGTTGGTGGTAGCGCCTGCAGGGTAAAGCTTGCAGGCCACCACACCGGCGGCTTTGGCTTTCACTATTTCCTCGGGGGGCAAATTGTCGGTGAGGTACAGCGTCATGAGGGGTTCAAAATCCGTGCCCTTGGGAACAGCTGCCAAGATCCGGGATTTGTAGGCCAGTGCCAATGCGGCGGTGGTCACGGGCGGTTTCAAGTTCGGCATGATGATGGCACGCGCAAATTGGGCCGCAGTGTGCGGCACAACGGTTTGAAGTGCTGCGCCATCGCGCACATGCAAATGCCAATCGTCTGGGCGTGTGAGGGTGATGCTTGAAGTCATAAATTGGTATCCATCAAGATTTTTGCCATGCGGGGTCGATCAAGGCGTTCAGGTCCTGTTCTGCCAGGCCATGCGTTCTCACCATGTCACGGGTGTTGTGCAAGGCTTGTAACAGTTCCAAGGCTTGCGAGTAAAGCGCTTCGCCAGCAGGTGTCAGGGTTGTGGGGTAGGAACTGCGGTTGACCAAGTCAGTGCCCGCCCATGCTTCGAGCGACTGAATGCGCCGGGAAAAAGCCGGCTGCGTGACGTGGCGCAAATGGGCCGACCGGCTGAAACTTCGGGTTTCAGCCAAGCTCACAAAGTCTTCCAGCCACTTGGTTTCCATGACCGCATTATCCCGCAGTTGGCTAGGCTTGAAGCGTCAGACTTGGGCGTTTAATTCCTCTGGGCCGGCTTCCGTGTTTTGCTGCAAAGCCCACATCTCGGCGTAACGCCCATTGATTTGCAGCAAGTGAGCGTGGTTGCCCCGTTCAATGATGTGCCCTGCCTCCATGACCAAAATTTCATGGGCGTCCACCACCGTAGACAAGCGATGGGCAATGACCAAGGTGGTTTTATTTTGAGCGGCACTGGCCAATTCGGCCTGAATGGCGCGCTCATTGGCGGAGTCAAGTGCGGAGGTGGCCTCATCGAACACCAAGATGGGCGGGTCTTTGAGCAAGGTTCGCGCAATGGCCACGCGCTGCTTTTCACCGCCTGAGAGTTTCAGGCCGCGCTCACCCACCGAGGTGGCATAGCCCTTGGGAGTTGAAACAATGAAGTCGTGAATGCGCGCGGCTTTTGCAGCCGTTTCTATTTCTGCTTGGGTGGCACCTGTAAGGCCGTAGCCAATGTTGTAGGCCACAGTGTCGTTGAACAGCACCGTGTCTTGCGGCACGATGCCCAAAGCTTTGCGCACACTGTGCTGCGTCACTTGCCGAATGTCTTGTCCATTGATGGTGATTCGACCTTGTTGCACATCGTAAAAGCGAAACATCAAACGCGCCAAGGTGGACTTGCCAGAACCTGAAGGCCCCACCACGGCCACTGTTTTACCAGAGGGAATTTCAAAACTGATGTTGTGCAAGATGGGCCTGTCGGATTCATAAGCAAATGAAACCGATTCAAACTTCAAGTGCGCACTGTGTTGACAATTTAAATTGGGCGCGTTGGGGGCATCGGCCACTTCGCGCTCACGGTCCATGAGCACAAACATTTTGTCTAAGTCGGTGAGACTTTGTTTGATTTCACGGTACAGCACGCCTAAAAAATTCAAAGGAATGTAGAGCTGAATCATGAAGGCGTTGATCATGACCAAGTCGCCCAAGGTCATGCGCCCTTCCACCACGCCTTGCGTGGCACGCCACAGCATGGCCACCAAGGCCGCCGCAATGATCAATTGCTGACCGGTATTCAAAAGCGACAAGGAAGTTTGCGCTTTCAACCTGGCTCTGCGCAAGCGCTCCAAACTTTCGTCATACCGACTGGCTTCATAGGCTTCATTGCCAAAGTATTTAACCGTTTCGTAGTTGAGCAGCGAGTCAATGGCTTTGGTATTCGCCGCCGAATCAAACTCATTGGCTTGTTTTCTGAAATGTGTTCGCCATTCGGTAATGCGCACAGTGAAGAAAATATAAAAGCCCAAGGCAGCCAATGTGATCCAAGCAAACCAAGCATCAAATTTCACCGCCAAAATACTCAGTACCAATGCCACCTCAATCAAGGTGGGTACAATGCTGTAAAGCGAATATGAAATGAGCGATTCAATGCCGCGCACACCGCGCTCAATGTCACGGGTCATGCCGCCCGTTTGGCGAGCCAAATGAAAACGCAAGCTCAAGGCATGCAAATGCTGAAATGTTTCTAAAGCAATGCTGCGCGCCGCGCCTTGCGTGGCTTTGGCAAAGACCAACTCTCTCAATTCTGTGAAGGCAGAGGTCATGAGCCTGAGCGCGCCATACCCCAACAGCAAAGCCACAGGCACCACCAAGACTTGAGTGGGGTCGTTGGGCTTGAAACTCATGTTGTCGATCAAGTTTTTCAACAAAAGAGGGACACTGACGTTGGCCAACTTGGCACCCACCATGAACAGCAATGCCGCCGTCACGCGCCACTTGTAAGTGAGCAAATAGGGCAACAACCTTTTCAGGGTTTGGCCGTCGTTGTCTTTGGAGGAAGAGGGGACTGTGGCTGCAGGAGCAGCCGAGCTTTCACCGTGATGGCGCATGGGTCACAATCTGAGTCAAAATAAAATTTAAGTGGTGAGGTAGGCTGCGGTGCCTGTGCTCAGCAACTTGCCATCGGCCGATCTGAATTCCATCCGAGCATTGGCCACCTTGGCGCCCACACGCACGGCTTCTGCGTGAATGACGAACGCATCACCAATGGCGGGACGCAAATAGTCAATGCGCAAATCGATGGTGCTGTGGCGAGTGAACAGCTCCAGGCGTTTGGCGGGTGATTGGTCCATGTGCTTGGCTGCCAATCCCGAGAGCACCGCCAAACTGCCCATCACATCCAAGGCCGCACTGATCACACCACCATGAATGCGGTGATAGGCAAAATGTCCTACCAACTCGGGCTTCATGCGCAAGTGAGCAATGATGTTGGTGGGTTGATAACTTTCTACCTTGATGCCCATCCACTGGTTGAACAGAATTTTCTCTTCGTAGATCTCTCGCAGTCCCTCGATGAACTCTGGCTCAAAAACAACGTGAGGGGGAATATCGGAGCGCGAAGAGGTCATGAAGAAAAAGCCATGTGAAGTTCAGCTCAGATTTTAGAGAAGTCAGGCTTGCGTTTTTCCATGAAGGCACCAAAAGCCTCTTTGGCCGCAGGTTCAGTCAGCATGCGTCGGAAACTTTGACCTTCTTCGCCCATCCGCTCAATCAAAGCCTTGGTTTGACCACCCTTCATCAAACGTTTGGTTTCAATCAGGGCGGTCAGGGGCTTGGCCGCCAATTTCTTGGCCTGAGCTTGCGCGTAGCCGTTCACTTCAGTGGGCGGCACCACCCGATTGACCAAGCCAATTTCAAGCGCAGCTTCTGCAAAGAAGGCCTCGCCCAACAGCAAAGCTTCAGCAGCGCGGTGGTAGCCAAACATTTGGGGTGCCAAAACACTGGACGCAAATTCTGGACACAAACCCAAATTAACGAAAGGCATGGAAAACGCCGCATTGTCGCCGGCATAGACCAAATCGCAATGAAACAGCAAGGTGGTACCGATGCCCACTGCTGGCCCTGCAACCGCAGCGATCACGGGTTTTTCAAACATGCTGAGGGCCCGCATGAAATGAAACACGGGCGAATCTGCGGTAGAGGGTGGTTTGTTGAGAAAATCACCAATGTCGTTGCCCGCACTGAAAATGCTTTCGTGACCCTGAATCACCAAGACACGAGTGGCGGGGTCAGCCTGAGCTTGGTCAATGGCTTGGGCCATGGCGGCGTACATGTCGCCCGTGATGGAATTCTTTTTGTCTAATCGGTTGAAGGTGAGGGTCATCACCCCCGCATCGAGGTGGGTCAAAATGTCTGACATGGACTGGCTTTCTTTGAACAGTTCTGAAAGGGTTTGAATTAAGGAACGCGAACCCAAGTTTGCGTTCGGCCAAAGGGGCCTATGGAGCCGCGAACTTCTAGTTTGGCGCCATTCTCAATGGGCGTTAAGCGCAGGCCGTAGGTTTTACCATTTTCCGGATCCAAAATCTCGCCGTCTTCCCACACATTTTTAGAAGCCACTTTTTTGACCCCTCGAATGATTTCCATGCCCACAACAGGCTGATTTTTTCGATCATCGCTGCACTTTTCGCATTTCACATTGGGATCGGCATCTTTGCGCAACAACTTTTCAAGCCGGCCTTTGAGCACGCCTTGATGCTCAGTGATCACGACCATGCTTCTTGGTTCACCCGTTTTATCGTCTACCGAGTGCCATTGACCCAAGGGTGAATTGGCCAGCGAAATGTTGTAGACGCTCAACGAGGCGAGCACCAAAACCAATTTGCGAATCCAATGAGTGAAGGCTTGCTTGTTCATGAAAATATCCTTGGGTTGATTTCGAACAAAGAACTTAATTGAATGAAAGTTTTGATTGAGGCGCGTGTTTTCACGCCAGCGCCAAATCTGTGTCCATCAACACATCGGCGCCTGAACGTGCGGTGTTCATCAGGCTCAGTGTTTCTGGCAGCAAACGTGCAAAGTAAAAACGCGCTGTTTGCAATTTGGCTTTGTAGAACGGATCGGGGCGTTGCGCTTCTTCTTCAGCAGCGGCAATTTTGGCCAAGGCCACTTGTGCCATGCGCGCCCAGAAATAGGCAAACACCAGGTGTCCTGCCACTCGCAAATAATCAACGGAAGCGGCTCCGACTTCATCGGCATTGCCCATCGCCTTCATGCCAATTTCCGTGGTGAACTGCGTCATTTTTTGTCCCAAATCTGACAGCGGTTTGATGAACTCCGCCATGGCTTCGTTGCCCATCTCTTGCGCCACCAATTTGCCAATTAATTTGCCAAATTTTTGCAAGCTGGCGCCTTGATTGCCCAGTACTTTGCGGCCTAGCAAGTCAAGCGACTGAATGCCATTGGTGCCCTCGTAAATCATGTTGATGCGGGCATCGCGCACATATTGCTCCATGCCCCATTCCTTGATGTAACCATGGCCACCAAACACTTGTTGGCACAGCGTGGTGGCTTGATAACCGTTGTCAGTGAGGAAAGCTTTCACAATGGGTGTCAGCAATGCCAAGATTTCTGCAGAGTCTGCGCGAACTTTTTCATCAGGGTGGTTCAACTCTTTGTCGATCAGCAAAGCGCCATAGCAAGCCAGCGCACGGCCCCCTTCTGCATAAGCCTTGGCCGTCAGCAACATGCGGCGCACATCGGGGTGTACCAAAATGGGATCGGCGGGTTGCGCAGGTGCTTTGACCCCCGAAAGGCTGCGCATTTGAATGCGGTCTTTGGCATAAGCCAAGGCATTTTGATACGCCACTTCCGTGAGGCCCAATGATTGGTTGCCCACACCCAAGCGCGCACCGTTCATCATGACGAACATGGCGGCCAAACCTTTGTTGGGTTGGCCCACCATGGCCCCTGCAGCACCCTCCAGCACCATCTGGCAAGTGGCGTTGCCATGAATGCCCATTTTGTGTTCCAAGCCGCCACAGTAAATGCTGTTGCGATCGCCCATGGCGCCATCGGTCTTCACATTGAATTTGGGCACCACAAACAAACTGATGCCTTTGCTGCCCGCAGGGGCATCGGGCAATCTGGCGAGCACCAGGTGCACGATGTTTTCTGCCAAATCGTGCTCGCCTGCACTGATGAAAATCTTTTGCCCCGTCAAGCGGTAGGTGCCATCTGCTTGGGGTTCAGCCTTGGTGCGCAACATGCCCAAGTCTGTTCCGCAGTGAGGTTCCGTCAAACACATGGTGCCTGTCCAAACACCGCTGGTGAGTTTGGGCAAGTAAGTGGCTTTTTGTTCGGCAGAGCCGTGGGCTGACAAACAGGCATGCGCACCGTGCGACAAGCCAGGGTACATGGTCCAAGCTTGGTTGGCCGAATTGAGCATTTCAAAAAAGCATTGATTGACCACCAAAGGCAGACCTTGTCCGCCATATTCTTCTTCCGCGCTCAATGCAGCCCAGCCGCCTTCAACGTATTGTTCATAGGCGCGTTTGAAACCTGCAGGTGCTGTGACTTCATGGTTTTCTCGGTTGAGCTTGCATCCCTCATCATCACCCGAGACGTTCAGCGGGAACACCACTTCGGCCGCAAACTTTCCGCCCTCTTCCAACACCGCATTGATGGTTTCGGCATCTGTGTGTGCATGCTTAGGCATGGCTTTCAATTCATTTTCTAAATCAAGCAATTCATGCAACACAAATTGAAGATCACGCATGGGGGGGGTGTAACTGGGCATGGTTGGCTTTCAAAACTAGCAAGTCAATTGGAAGGAAAACTGCGGGTTCGCGTCAAGCTTTGTTGCGCGCCACGATGTCATTGAAACCTTTTCGCGCACGCTCTGCAGCACCAGGGTTTCGAAGAAATCTGGCCTCGTAATGCAAGGCCAAGATCAAACCGTGAATTTCAAAGGCCACCTGCAAGGGGTCGGCCTGCGAAGAAAGTTGCATTTCTTCTTGCGCTTGTGCCACAGAACGTTGCAGCGCGTTTTGCCAAGTGTTGACCGAAGACGCCAAAGCATCTCGGACAGGCCCCGGGCGATCGTCAAACGCCACGGCACCACTGATGTAAATGCAACCCGAATCAATTTCGGTCGAGGTGCGTTGCATCCAGTTGTCAAACAAAGACTCCAAGCGCGGCAAGCCTCTGGTGCGCGACAGCGCAGGGTAGAAGACTTCGCTTTCAAAACGATCGTGGTATTCACGGATGACCGAAATTTGCAATTCCTCACGTGAGCCAAAGTGAGCAAACACGCCCGACTTGCTCATGCCCGTGACTTCGGCCAAGGCGCCAATCGACAAACCTTCCAAGCCAATTTGGGAAGCCAGCCCCAAAGCAGCATCGACAATGGTCGCCTTGGTCTGACGACCTTTGTGCAAGGTGCGAACGCTGGCATCGTCCGATGAACGGGTTGCCGAAGTTGCAGAAGTGATGTGTCGAACTGTCATAATTTTAAAATAGAACGCTCGTTCTATTTTGCATCAAAATCAGGCCATCGGCCAAAAGAAAAGGCGATTCAGGGTTAATCCTGACTCGCCTTGGTTCTGCTCAACGCCCTGTTTACAAGCAGGGCGCTTGAAGTTTGGTGCTCAAGCCTTGCGCTTGTAGGCCACCACTTTTTGCGTTTGCTCGCCGAGACCCTCAATGCCCAGGTGCATGACATCGCCCTTCTTGAGGTAAACAGGGGCTGGCTTGCCATCCTTCTTGACGCCCATGCCAACGCCAGGGGGCGTGCCCGTGGTGATGATGTCACCTGGCTCCAAAGTCATGAACTGGCTCACATAACTCACCAATTTGGTGACGCCAAAAATCATGGTTTTGGTAGTGCCGGTTTGCATGCGCTGACCATTCACATTCAAGAACATGTTGAGATTCTGCGGATTGGGCACTTCGTCTTTGGTCACCATCCAAGGGCCAATGGGGCCGAAGGTGTCGCAACCCTTGCCCTTGTCCCATGTACCGCCGCGCTCGAGCTGGTATTCGCGTTCGCTCACATCGTTGATGGTGCAATAACCGGCCACATAGTCGAGGGCTTCTTTTTGCGAAACATAACTGGCACGCTTGCCAATGACAATGCCCAACTCCACTTCCCAATCGGACTTCACAGACCCTTTTGGCAACATCACCTCGTCGTTCGGGCCTTGGATGCAGGAGGTGGTCTTCATGAACACAATGGGTTCTTTGGGCACAGGCAGGTTGGACTCGGCAGCGTGATCGGCATAGTTCAAACCAATGGCAATGAACTTGGGCACCTTGGCGACTGGGCAACCCATGCGGGGTTTGCCTTTCACCAAAGGCAGTTTGTCCGTTTTGATTTTGGCCAGCTTGGCCAATGCCTTGTCGGACAGTTGGTCGGGCCCGATGTCAGACACGAGGCCGCTTAAGTCACGCAGTTTGCCTGCAGCGTCAATCAGACCTGGTTTTTCTTTGCCGGGCTGGCCATAGCGCACGAGTTTCATAAAAAGTCCTTTGATTAAAAGTTCAATGAAAAATAATTGAAAAAATAAAATGCCAATTTCGAATGGGGTTGATTGTGCTCGAATTTATCTCAATAGGTTGAGCGACCACCCGACAAATCGAACACAGCACCGGTAGAGAAAGAGCACTCCTCTGTCATCAACCAGGTCACCATGGCCGCCACTTCTTCAGGGGTGCCAAAGCGTCCCATGGGAATTTTGGAGAGCATGAATTGAATGTGCTCAGGTGTCATTTGATCGAAGATGGCTGTTTTCACGGCAGCCGGTGTGACGCAGTTGACGCGCACACCGGTGCTGGCCAACTCTTTGCCCAAGGATTTGGTGATGGCCATCACCGCAGCCTTGCTGGCGCTGTAGGCGCTGGCATTGGGGTTGCCATCTTTGCCGGCTACAGAAGCAATGTTGACAATGCGACCCGCTGGGCGTTTTTGCAAATGCGGAGCCCACTCACGGCAGCAATAAAACACGCCATTGACGTTCACGTCCATGACCTGCTGCCAAGCGTCCACAGGATAGTTCCACACTTGGGTGTTGGGTCCGGTGATGCCTGCAGAATTGACCAACGCATCGACGGGACCATTTTTCAAAGTAGCCTCAGTGGCAGCCGCCACAGAAGCGTGCTGAGACACATCGACTTGAACCGTGTGAACCGAACCTGGGTGCTTCAAGCCGGCGGCGGCTTTGCTCATGCCAGCCACATCACGGTCCCACAATGTGACACTGCCACCCGATGCCAAAACGCGCTCGGCAATGGCATAGCCTAAACCGGTGGCACCACCGGTGATGACCGCGTGGCGGCCTTTCATATCGTATTGATTCATGGCAATCTCAAAAAGGAATGGGTTGTGAAAAAAGTTTGTGAAAACGAGGGGTCTTCAGATTGTCATGCCACCGTCCACCATGTAGGCATTGCCCGTAGCGAACGCTGACTCATCTGAGACCAAGAACACCACGATGGGGGCGATTTCATGCGCCTGTGCAAGTCGACCCATGGGCTGGCGAGCTGTGAAGTTTTTCCGCGCCTGCACGGGATCGGGTTCTGCATTGATGCGGTCTTGCAAGGAGGGGGTGTCCACCGTGCCGGGGCAAATGGCATTGCACCGAATGCCCTTGGCCACGAAATCGGCAGCCACCGCTTTGGTCAAGCCAATGACCGCTGCCTTAGAAGCACCATAGATGAATCGGTTGGGCAGCCCCCGCACGCTGGAACACACGCTGGCCATGTTGACGATGCTACCGCCGCCCTGTGCCAACATTTTCGGCAACACGGCTTGAATCATCCAAAACTGACCCCGCGCGTTGAGATTGAAAGCAAACTCCCAATCTTTGTCGGTCGCATCCAGAATGGTGCCAGCATGCACGACGCCAGCGCAATTGAACAGTGCATCGATGCGCGGCATGGCGGCCACGTGGTGTTGGATGCTGTCTTTGTTCATCACATCCAAAACAGCGGTGTGCACATTGGCCACGCCCTCAAATCTCTTCAGCAACTCGGCATTGACGTCGGTGGCCCATACTGTCGCCCCCTCGGCGGCCATGGCCAGGACGGCGGCGTGGCCAATGCCCTGACCCGATGCGGTCACCAAGATGGTTTTATTCTTCAGTCTCATGATGTGATCTCCCAATGAATTTTTTGTCGCTTGCCAATGGCTTCCCAATTCCAATCAATGCCTAAGCCAGACGCGTCGGGTGGGTAAGCATAGCCGTCTTTGACTTTCATGCGCGAGTGCGTGATGTCGTCCAATTGAGGAATGTATTCAACCCAAGTGGCGTTCGGAACGGCGGCACACAAACTCACATGCAACTCCATGAGAAAGTGTGGACACACCGGCACATCAAAGCTTTCTGCCAAATGGGCTGTTTTGAGCCAAGGTGTGATACCCCCAATCCGGGCCACATCTGGCTGCACCACACTGCATGCGCCTTGCTCTAAATATTCTCTGAATTGCATGGGGTGGTACAAGGACTCGCCCACTGCCACGGGAATGGGCGTGTGCTCGCGCAAATGTCGGTGCCCCGAAACATCCTCTGCTGGCAAAGGCTCTTCCAGCCAGGCCAAATCGAGACCTTCAAAGGCATGGGCACGCCTGACCACTTCCGCTCGGTTAAAGCCTTGATTGGCATCCGTCATGATTTCAAAGCCTGACCCTACTGCATCGCGTACTGCTGACAAGCGGGCCACATCCTCGCTGACATGGGGTCGGCCAATTTTAATTTTGGCGCCCTTGAAGCCTTCTGCTTGCGCTTTCAAAGTTTGCTCTACCAACACCTCGGGTGACAACTGCAACCAGCCCCCCTCTGTGGTGTAAAGCGGGACTTTGCTTTGCGCGCCGCCCAAGAGTTGCCACAAGGGCAATTGTTGACTTTTGGCGCGCCAGTCCCAAAGCGCCGTGTCAACGCAGGCCAAGGCCAAGCTGGTGATAGCGCCCACGGCGGTGGCATGCGTATGGAAAAATAAATCTTTCCAAATGGCTTCAATGCGCACAGGGTTTTGGCCCAACAAACGCGGCACCAAATGATCGTGCAGCAAGGCCATGACCGAGCTGCCGCCTGTGCCGATGGTGTAGGCATAACCGGTGCCTTCGATGCCATCACTGCACACCACTGTGAGCAACACTGTTTCTTGTGTCACAAACGATTGAATGGCGTCTGTGCGCTCCACCTTGGGTGGCAAATTAACTTGACGCAAGTGAACGCGATCAATCGTGATGGGCTTCATAGGCAATATGAAAAAAGTTGACCTAATTCGGGTTTGTGCGGAGATCAAGAGCCTTGCCCTGATTGAAGTTCCGTGTGAAGATTGTGCAACTGGTCAGACCAATTGGCCAATTCACGTATTCCCTGACATGCCCCTGATTCAAGTCGAACCGCAAAGGCTTTACCGCCAAATTGCCAAACAACTTCAAGGATTGATTTCCTCTGGAGAGTTTGCCATCGGCTCTCGGATGCCAGCCGAGCGAGATTTGGCCACTCAATTGGGTGTCAGTCGCCCCTCCGTGCGGGAGGCCCTGATTGCCTTAGAGGTCGAAGGCGTGATTGAGGTGCGAACGGGCTCTGGCATTTACGTCAAATCCTTGAGCAAGCGCGCAGCGCCCATGTCGGCGCACGCCAACACGCCCAAAGACTGGGGGCCCTTGGAAGTATTGAGTGCACGCGTCTTGGTCGAAGCCGAAGTGGCCTCGCTGGCGGCCACTCACGCTACCAGCGCAGATTTAAAGTCCATCGGCAAGGCCCTTCGAACCATGTACAAAGAAGTCAAGCAAGGCCGCCCGCCTGTGGAAGGCGATGTCGCCTTCCATTTGGCTGTGGCACAAGCTTCCGCTAACAGTGTGCTGCTGGACACTGTCGATCGTTATGGCCAAGCTCGATCAGGTCCTTTGTTCACGAGACTGGGGGATTATTTTGAATCGCCAGCCTCCTGGGCTGCAGCACTTTCTGAACACGAAGCAGTCTTGGCAGCCATTGCGGCGCACGACCCTCAAATTGCACGCAAAGCCATGCAAAAACATTTGAAACAAGCACACAAACGATTCAGCGCTAGCTGGCGAAGCGCGCCTTCTCGACAATAGTTTTTCGCCAGCAAATCACATTTTTATTCAACCAAAGGAGACTCCATGACCACCAAAAGAAAAACCGTCAAAGCACTTGCCAGTGCCAGCCTCATTGCCTTGGGCATCATGAGCGGCCTGCTGAGTACCTCTGCGCAAGCCCAAACCAAATTGAAATGGGCCCACGTTTATGAAACTTCAGAGGCTTATCACACAGAATCTGTGTGGGCTGCCGATGAAATTAAAAAGCGGACCAACGGCAAATATGAAATTCAGGTTTTCCCGGCTTCCACATTGGGCAAAGAAACAGACATTAACCAAGGTTTGACTTTGGGCACCGTCGACATGATCATCAGCGGCCCTTCCTTTGCGGCCCGTGCCTATCCTCGTTTCGGCATTGCTTACTACCCCTTCATCTTCCGTGATGGCGATCACCTCATTGCGTTCTCTAAGAGTCAAGTGTTTGGTGAAATGGTCAAGGAATTCCAAGCCAAAACAGGTATTCAAGTGACGGCCTACACTTACTACGGCGCACGTCACACCACAGCACAAAAAGCTTTCACTAATTGCGCTGGCATGAAGGGCATCAAGATTCGCGTGCCTGATGTGCCTGCCTACCGTGCAACGCCAGAAGCTTGCGGCGCTAATCCAACCCCGATTGCGTTTGCTGAAGTTTATTTGGCATTGCAAAACGGCACCGTTGATGCACAAGAAAATCCTTTAACCACCATCGAAGCCAAGAAGTTCTTCGAGGTTCAAAAGGCGATCATGCTCACGGGCCACATTGTCGACGGCTTGACTACTCAAATTGCACCTCACGTCTGGAACAAGCTCAGCGATGCTGAAAAGAAAATTTTCACCGACGTTACGCAAGAAGCCGCTGCACGCGCGACTGCAAAAATCAAGGCGCGCGAAGTTGAGTTGGTCGACGAGTTTAAAAAGAAAGGCCTGCAAGTTGTCCAAGTCGATCGCAAGTCATTCCAAGATGCTGTCTTGAAAAACAAACCCTTGGAATCCATGGGTTTCACCAAGTCTGACTTCGACCGAATTCAAGCTGCGAAGTAATCGTCTCGCTTGAAAGAAGATGGCGTGCCCTTGGTACGCCCCACACAGGTTGAGCCCTTCAGGCTCAACCTGTGATATTTTTCCTAGGATTCAAAATGAGCAACCTCCCCGATCTAGACGCCATGCCCAAAGTGATGGGCGACGATGGGCAGTTTCATGCTGTCGATGATGAAGTCGATTTGTCCGGAACCCCCATAGAAGCTTGGGTTGCTTTGGGCTTTTTCTGGATCTTGGGCGTCACGGTGTTTTACCAATTCTTCACACGCTACGTGCTCAACAACTCAGCGTCTTGGACAGAAGAAATTGCGCGTTATCTGTTGATTGCAGTCGTCTTCACGGGGGCCACCATTGGGGTGGCCAAGAACAACCACATTCAAGTGGACTTCTTTTTCAAATTCATGCCCAACTGGATGTCCAGAGGCATGGCCACCTTGGTAGACATCATGCGCGTGGTATTTTTCACAGTCGCCACGCTTCTCACTTGGCAAATGATGGAGAAATTGGGCACTTACAAAATGACCATCATCGACTTGCCCATGAATTTGGTTTATGGCGTTGTCATGGCAGGCTTTGCCGCAATGAGTTTGAGGGCCATGTGGGTCATGCGAATTCACTGGCAACGAGGCTTCACCGTCTTAGAACGCCCAGAGTCAGAGATGACCGACCGCTAGGTTAGACCCTCTTTGTTTAGACGCCAGAAAGTATTCTCATGTTGAAAATTCTATTTTTACTCCTGATGAGCGGCGGTATTCCTGTGGCCATTGCCATGGCGGGTGCCTCACTCATCTATTTGTTCTGGACGCAAAGCTCGCCGCCATTTGTGGTCATTCACCGCATGGTGTCGGGCATTGACAGCTTTCCCTTGTTGGCCGTGCCCTTCTTTATCTTGGCCGGCAACCTCATGAACAATGCCGGTATCACCAACCGGATTTACAACTACGCTTTGGCGTTGGTGGGTTGGATGAAGGGCGGCCTGGGCCATGTCAACGTGGTGGGGTCGGTCATTTTTGCAGGCATGAGCGGCACAGCCATCGCAGACGCAGCAGGTTTAGGCACCATTGAAATCAAAGCCATGAAAGACCATGGCTACAGCACAGAATTTGCTGTTGGTGTTACTGCAGCTTCGGCCACTTTGGGGCCCATCATTCCGCCCAGTTTGCCCTTTGTCATTTACGGCATGATGGCCAATGTGTCGGTGGGTTCCCTGTTTCTAGCCGGTATCTTGCCTGGCGTCTTAATGGCCTTGCTGATGATGGTCACCGTGGCCTACTTTGCTCACAAAAACAATTGGGGCGCTGATGTGAAGTTTGAATGGCCTCGGGTTTTAAAAGCCTTGTCTGAATCGGCTGTGGTGATTGGCTGGCCCATCGGTGTTTGGGGATTGGTGACTTTGCTGGAGACGCCCCCCCAGTTGACGGTCTTCATTTCACTCGGATTTTTATTCATCGCTGACAAAATTTTCAAATTTCAAGCTGTGCTGCCCATCATGACGCCTGTGCTGCTCATTGGCGGCATGACCACCGGCGTTTTCACCCCCACCGAAGGCGCCATTGCGGCTTGCGTCTGGGCCATCATTTTGGGATTTTTCTGGTACCGCACGCTGAACTTTAAAATGTTCGTGAAAATTTGCTTGGATACGGTAGAGACCACCGCCACCGTGATGTTCATTGTGGCAGCCGCCAGTATTTTTGGCTGGATGCTCACGGCCACCGGCGTCACCGCCGCCATCGGTGAGTGGGTGCTGGGCGTCACACAAGAGCCTTGGAAATTTTTGCTGCTGGCCAACCTGCTCATGCTTTTTGTAGGCTGCTTTTTAGAGCCCACCGCGGCCATTACCATCTTGGTGCCCATCTTGGTTCCAATTTGCCAGAAGCTTGGCATTGACTTGGTTCACTTTGGCTTGGTCATGGTGCTCAACCTGATGATTGGTTTGCTGCATCCCCCCATGGGCATGGTGCTGTTTGTGTTGGCACGCGTGGCCAAGCTCAGTGTAGAAAGAACCACCGCCGCTATCCTGCCTTGGCTGTTCCCCTTGCTCGGCAGCTTGGTCATCATCACTTATGTGCCAAGCCTTGTGCTTTGGTTGCCTAAACAATTTTATTGAATTGAAACCATGAGCCTTTTTATTCGACTTCATTCTGCCGATGACGTGGTCATTGCGCGCGGACAACTGATGAGCGGCACCAGCCTCGATGGCGTGGCAGTTCGGGGCCTGATCCCGCCAGGACACAAAGTGGCGACACGGGCCATTCAAGCAGGCCAAGCTGTGCGTCGCTACAACCAAATCATTGGCTTTGCCAGCACCGACATTCAACCGGGCGAGCACGTGCACACACACAACCTCAACATGGGGGCCGAGAAGGGCAACTTTGAGCGCGACTATGCCATTGGCCAAGATGTGAAGCCTGAAGCGCCTCGCAAACACGCGACGTTCATGGGCATCAAGCGATCGGATGGCCGCGTGGCCACACGCAATTACATCGGTGTGTTGTCCAGCGTCAATTGTTCAGCCACGGCCGCACGCGCCATTGCCGATCATTTTTCCAAACGCAACAATCCCGCTGCGCTTGCCAACTTCCCCAACGTCGATGGCGTGGTGGCATTAACGCACGGCACCGGTTGTGGCATGGACACCGAAGGTCTGGGCATGCAGTTGTTAGAACGCACTTTGGCTGGCTACGCCACACACGCGAATTTCTGGGGGGTGGTGGTGGTGGGCTTGGGCTGCGAGTCCAATCAACTCAAAACCTGGTTGGCACACAGCAGTTTGCGTGAGGGCGATACGCTCAAGGTGTTCAACATTCAAGACACAGGCGGCACTCGACTCACCGTTGAAAAAGGCATTGCGCTCATCCAAGAAATGTTGCCGCGCGCCAACCAAGTGAAACGCGAACCGTGCAGCGCAGAACACATCACGGTGGGATTGCAATGCGGTGGCTCCGACGGCTACTCTGGTATCAGCGCCAACCCTGCGTTGGGCGCAGCGGTTGACTTGCTGGTTCAACACGGTGGCACCGCCATCTTGAGCGAAACGCCTGAAATTTACGGTGCCGAGCATTTGCTCACACGCCGCGCAGTTCAACCTGAAGTAGCCCAAAAACTCATTGATCGCATTCGCTGGTGGGAACACTACACCGAAATGAACGGCGGCGAGATGAACAACAACCCTTCGCCAGGCAACAAAGCGGGTGGCCTCACCACCATCTTGGAGAAGTCCTTGGGTGCTGTGGCCAAAGGCGGCACCAGCAATCTGCAAGCGGTTTACGAATATGCGGAACCCGTTGACTCGCACGGCTTTGTCTACATGGACACGCCAGGTTACGACCCGGTCAGTGCCACAGGTCAAGTCGCGGGCGGGGCCAATCTGATTTGCTTTACCACGGGTCGCGGCAGCGCTTATGGTTGCGCACCCTCTCCCAGTTTGAAGTTTTCCACCAACACTGCTTTGTGGAAAAAACAAGAAGAAGACATGGACCTGAACTGCGGCGAAATTGTGGACAACGGTGTCAGCATTCCCGACATGGGTCAGCGTATTTTCGAGATGATCTTGAAAGCCGCTTCAGGCGAGCCCACCAAAAGTGAGCGGCACGGTTATGGTCAAAATGAATTTGTGCCTTGGCAAGTCGGCGCGGTCATGTGATGAAAGTTAAATCATGAGTCAATGCATTCAGGCAACACAGTTGCGCCAACAAGTGACCCGCATCATTCAAAAAGCAGGCAGCCAAACCGCTGAAGCTGAACAGGTGGCCGCCAACTTGGTGATGGCCAATTTGAGTGGTCACGACTCGCATGGTGTGGGCATGGTGCCGCGCTATGTCGATGCCGTGCTGGAGGGTGGACTGAACCCCAACACGGGAGTCAAAGTCGTCCTCGACACGGGCCCCCTGCTCAACTTAGACGGACAACGCGGCTATGGCCAAATCACGGGTGTGCAAGCCATGCAAATGGGCATTGAACGTGCCAAACAACATGGTATTTGCACAGTGGCGCTCAGTCGTTCGCATCACTTAGGACGGATTGGTCATTTTGCAGAAATGGCAGTGGCGCAAGGTTTGGTATCGGTGCATTTTGTCAATGTCTTGTCGCGCCCCGTGGTGGCACCGTTTGGCGGCGGTGATGGCCGCTTTGGTACCAACCCCTGCTGTATCGGCGTGCCCATGGGCCAACGCAAGCCCTTCGTGCTTGACTTCGCCACCAGCCGTGTGGCGCAAGGCAAGATGCGCGTGGCCCACAACAAAGGTGATCAAGTGCCTGATGGTTATTTGATTGATGAAAATGGGCACCCCACTAACAACCCCGGCGTGGTGGTGGTGCCGCAGGCCAATGGGTTCTTTGGGGCGCTCATGCCTTTTGGTGAACACAAAGGCTTCGGCATGGCCATGGCCTGCGAATTGTTGGGCGGCGCCCTCACAGGAAGCGGCACATGGCATCGCCAAGCCGACGACAAACGTGCCGTGCTCAACGGCATGCTGACCATGATCATTGATCCGGTTCGATTGGGCACTCAAGCTGCCTTTGAAAATGAAGCACTGGCGTTTGAAGACTGGTTGCGTCAAAGCCCCAATGCACCTGGGACGGATGGTGTTTTGCTGGCGGGCGAGCCAGAACGCAACGCTCGCACAGACCGTGAAAAGAATGGTATCTGGATCGACGACGCCACCCTGGCAGAAATTCAGGCTGCCGAAGACAAACTCAAGAACCGTCATGTCTGATCAGAAACTCTGTCGCGCCACACTGCCTCAAGTACCCACCAGCATTCAGACCCCTGCGTATTCGCCGCAAGCATCAGCACCCGGTGTGTTGCATCTCGGCTTAGGGGCTTTTCACCGCGCGCATCAGGCCATGGTGTTTGATCAATTGTTGCGTGAAGGTGATAGACGCTGGGGCATTCATGGGGTGGGCATGACGCAAGCTGGCTTGGTCAACAAGCTGCGGGCACAAGATGGTTTGTATGCAGTGCGCATTGCAGGCGCAACAGGCATTCAGTGGCAAGTCCTTGGTGCTTTGTGGCAAACCAGTGTGGCCACCACCGAAAGACAGCATGTGCTGGACGCCATGGCCGCCAGCAGCACGCGATGGATCACCCTCACAGTGACCGAAAAAGGCTACACACCCTCACTGGCACAACTTCTCATTGACGGCTTGCGTTTGCGGCATGCGGCTGGCAATGCAGGGCTCACCATTGCCTCCTGTGACAACTTGCAAGGCAACGGCCACGCACTCAAAGCCTTGATTCACGCGACAGCTGCGCCACAAGACGATCAGCTCTTGGCATGGATCGACGCCCATTGTGCGTTCCCGTGCAGCATGGTCGATCGAATTGTGCCCGCAGCCACAGCAGACATAGCGGCGGCGGCCAAAGATGCGCTGGGTTTAGAAGATGAATGCGCGCTGAGTACCGAAACATTTTGGGAGTGGGTCATTGAAGACAACTTTGTTGACCCAGGTGATGCGGCTTTGCTGGCCCGATGCGGTGTGCGTGTCACGTCACAAGTTCACAGCTATGAAGAAGCCAAACTGCGGATGTTGAACGGCAGTCACTCTGCCATGGCCCTGATGGGTGCGGTCACTGGCCGCGCGCACATTGCCGACTGCATTGGGGCAGATCACATTCGTGAGTTTGTGTACCGATTGATGAGTCAGGAAGTCGCGCCGCATTTAAGCCGCACCGATTGGGCCGATTACCGCGATGCCCTGATTCAACGTTTTGGCAATCCTTATTTGAAACACAGCGTGCATCAAATTGCCACCGACAGTTCACAAAAAGTACCCCAGCGCTGGCCCCCTTCTGTGTTGGGTCAAATGGCAACAAGTGCTTGCTTTGAACACCACGCAATGGCGGCTGCTGTATTTTTACGCTACACCTTGGCCAAGGATGAGCAGGGCAAAACTTATTCACTCAACGATCCTCAGGCCGAAAGCCTCATGGCCATCGGTGCAAAGCAAGCCACCGAGCCCCATGAATGTGTGCGGGCCTTCTTGGCGCGTGAAGACTTGTGGGGTGCAGAACTGGTGACATCTGAGGCTTGGCTTGAACGCGTCAGCCATTGGCACGACCAAGTTTTACACCAAGGCATTGATGCCACTGTGAAATACATCATTCAACAAAACTTTTCATGAAAATCACCGCCGCTCGCGTCATTGTTTGCAGCCCAGGCCGCAATTTCGTCACCCTCAAAATCGAAACCGATCAAGGTCTCACAGGCATTGGCGATGCCACACTCAATGGCCGCGAGCTGTCGGTGGTGAGTTATTTGGAAGAGCACGTCATTCCCTGCCTGATTGGCCGAGATCCGCAGCAAATTGAAGACATTTGGCAGTATCTTTACAAAGGTGCTTACTGGCGCAGGGGGCCGGTGACCATGAGTGCCATTGCCGCGGTGGACACGGCGCTGTGGGACATTAAGGGCAAAATTTCAGGACAACCCCTTTACCAATTGCTCGGCGGTCGAAGTCGCACCGCCATCATGTCCTATGCCCATGCCACAGGTCGCGACACGGCAGAAACGGTGGACGAAGTGTTGCGTCACAAAGAAATGGGCTACTTGGCGATTCGTGCGCAAAGCGGCATTCCTGGCCTCAACAAAGTCTATGGCGTGAGTGGCAACGGCCGCATGTACGAACCTGCCGATGGCCCCTTGCCCGGCGAGCACGATTGGAGCACCGAGAAGTATTTGAATCACACCCCGGGTTTGTTTCAAGCCGTCCGCGAAGCCGTAGGGCCCGATGTTCATTTGCTGCACGATGCACACCACCGCTTAACGCCCATTGAAGCAGGTCGGTTGGGCAAAGCCCTTGAACCCTTCCATTTGTTTTGGCTAGAAGACCCAACGCCTGCAGAAAACCAAGAAGCCTTCAAACTCATCCGCCAACACACCACGACGCCTTTGGCTGTCGGTGAAATTTTCAACACCATTTGGGATTGCAAAGATTTGATCGAGCAGCAACTCATTGACTACATCCGTACCACCGTCACACATGCAGGGGGCATCACGCACCTCAGGCTGATTGCCAATTTGGCCAGCCTTTACCAAGTGCGAACGGGATGCCACGGTGCCACCGACATGTCACCCGTTTGCATGGGTGCTGCTTTGCACTTTGACACTTGGGTGCCCAATTTTGGCATTCAAGAACACATGGCGCACAGCGAAGAAATGCTGTCGGTGTTCCCGCACGATTGGCGCTTCGAAAAAGGCATGCTGTATTGCGGCGAAACACCCGGCCACGGTGTGGACATCGATGAAAAACTGGCCGCCAAATACCCGTATCAGCGCGCTTACTTGCCCGTCAACCGTTTGCAACACGACGGTACATTGTGGAGTTGGTAAATAAAATAGGCACCTTGAAGTGCCTATTTTGAGGGCCTGTTGAATTAAAGAATTCTGGCCAAAGACGCCTGCAAATTCTCTGAAGGCAAGCGCTTAAAGCCAGAGCGTGCAAAGCGTTGCATACGGCCCATCATGAAAGCAACCAACAGGGAAGCCGTCACTTGTGCGTCCACTGTGGGTGTATCGCTTTGCGAACCCCCATCGCGCAAGGATTGTTTGAACGAGCTTTCGAGTTTGTCGAAAAGCAAGTTCATGCGCTCTTGCAGCCGCTCATTCTCAAAGACCAATGCATCGCCCGTCATGACGCGCGCCATGCCAGGGTTTTTTTCTGCGAATTGCAAAATAAGTGCCACCATGCGCCCCACTTGTGCAGGCCCTGCAGGCTCACGATCGGCAATTTGACGCACAAATGCAAACACCGATTGCTCCACAAAATCAATCAGGCCCTCAAACATTTGCGCTTTGCTGGCGAAGTGACGGTACAGCGCTGCTTCACTCACACCCAGCTTGGCAGACAAGGCCGCCGTGGTGATCCGCTCAGCGCCAGGCTGCTCCAGCATGCCGGCCAAGGTTTGTAAAATTTGCAGGCGCCGCTCACCGGGCTTAGGCCGCTTGCGTGTGGGTGCATCTGAAACTCCCGACGCTTCGTTTTCTGGCAAATGGTCTGCCGATGTTGACTCAGGTGTGGTCTCAGATGTCATGAAGGTTCCCTTAGCTTAATGGCTGCGAATCATGGTGCCGAAGGCTTGATCAGTCAAAATTTCCAAAAGCAAGGCGTGTGGCACGCGGCCATCAATGATGTGCACAGCGTTCACGCCACTTTTGGCGGCATCTAAGGCGCCGCTGATTTTGGGCAACATGCCACCACTGATGGTGCCATCGGCAAACAACGCGTCAATTTTGCGCGCACTCAAATCGGTGAGTAAATTGCCACCTTTGTCCAACACCCCCGGGGTGTTGGTCAGCAGCACGAGTTTTTCAGCCTTCAAAACGCTGGCCAATTTACCAGCCACCACATCGGCATTGATGTTGTAGCTTTCGTTGTTTTCCCCAAAACCAATGGGACTGATCACGGGGATGAAGGCATCGTCTTGCAAGGCTTTGACCACGCTGGGGTCAATCGACTCGATGTCGCCCACTTGGCCCACGTCGTATTCTTTGGCAGGGTCGGCACTGTCGACCATCTTGAGTTTTTTGGCGCGAATCAAGCCGCCATCTCGACCCGTCAAGCCCACGGCTTTTCCACCCGCTTGGTTGATCAAGCCCACAATGTCTTGCTGCACCTCACCGGCCAAGACCCACTCCACCACCTCCATGGTTTCGGCGTCGGTCACGCGCATGCCTTGAATGAACTCGCCTTTTTTGCCCAGGCGTTTCAAGGCAGTTTCAATTTGCGGACCCCCCCCATGCACCACCACGGGGTTCATGCCGACCAATTTCAAGAGCACCACGTCTTCTGCAAAGTCGGCTTGAAGCTCAGGATCGGTCATGGCATTGCCACCATATTTGATGACCAAGGTCTTGCCATGAAACTTGCGAATATAGGGCAAGGCCTGCGCCAATATTTCTGCTTTGTCGCGGGGCGAAATGTGAGCCAAAGAATCGTTGTCAGTCATGATGGGCCGTCAAAGTGAAAACATGCAAGTCAGTACTTGCTCATTGGATGAAAGGCATTCTGAGCCATATTGTGAACACTTTTAGGGCTTTGTGCCTCAACCAGACCCCAAGTTCACAAAATTTTTGCCAACATTTGATCCACGCCGGCTTGCCAGCTTGGCAGTTTCAGTTGCAGCGCTTGTTCCAAACGGCTGCAGTTGAGCCGGGAATTGAGGGGGCGCTGGGCCGCTGTGGCGAAATCAGAGGTCGATACCGCCTCAAAATCCTTGACGGCATAGTTCAAGCTGGGCTTTATTTGCTTGGCTTTGGCAAGCACGTACTCGGCATAGGCAAACCATGTGGTTTCGCCTGCTGCGGCCACATGGTAAATACCCGAAAGCCGCTGAGGGGCTTGAAGCGCCAGAGCGGTGACATCGGCCAACAATGCGGCGCTGGTGGGCGCGCCAAATTGATCGTTGATGACGGTCATGCGTTCGCGTTCTTGCGCCAAGCGCAACATGGTTTTTGCAAAATTA
>CANJOS010000018.1 GCA_947476015.1 Comamonadaceae bacterium
AGAGTGGCCAGTATGAAGAAGGAATTAGAAGCCTTCAATGCCACGCAAGTGAAGCCTAACTGGCCGTCTATGGCTGAAGCTGCCATTGCCATTGACAAACATCTTCGGCAAAAAACACTGCCAACTGATGAATACATTTACTACGGCAACTGAGTTCACTTGCGAATAAATGCAACCAACGCCTGGGCCACTTCTTCTCCTTTGTCTTCCTGTACAAAGTGGCCCGCACCTCGAATTTGCGTGTGGTTTTGACCCGCTGCGCCAGGCACCCTTTTTTGCCACATTTTTTCACCGCCTTTGGTCACAGGGTCGCGCGTGCTGAACAAGGTGATGAAGGGCTTGGTCCAAGCTTTGTAAATGTCCCAAGCCCGTTCGTTGGCTTCTCTGGCGGGGTTGCTGGGGTGAATGGGTACCAAGGTTGGAAACACGCGCGCGCCTACGGTGTACCGGGTGTTGGGGTAGGGTGCATCGTAGGCGGCTGCTTCCTTGTCGCTTAAGCCCTGCGCACAACCTGCACGCACAATTTTGCCAATCGGAAACCAGGGGCTGTACATCGCAAAGGCGCGCCAAATGTGAAAAGCCCTTGGGATTTTTTCATTGCCAGTGGGCAAGCCGCCATTGCTCAGGGCAATGCGTGCAAACCGGTCTGGCATTTCGGCCACCATGCGCAGACCAATGAGCGAGCCCCAGTCTTGGCAAAACAAGGTGATGTCTCTGGCGTCGACAGATTCAAGCCAAGCGCTCATCCACTGCACATGATTTTCATAGGTGTAGTCTGAACGTTTGGTAGGTTTGTCTGTTCGACCAAAACCTACTTGATCGGGTACCAAAACGCGCATGCCCGCATTGACCAAAATGGGGATCATTTTTCGATAAAGAAAAGACCATGCGGGCTCGCCGTGCATGAGCAACACCACGGGCCCATCTTTGGGGCCTTCATCGATGTAGGCAATGCGCAAGCCGCCAATCTGCGTGTAATGGGGCGTGAAGGGAAAGTCAGGCAGGTTTTGAAATCTTTCTTCGGGCGTGCGAAGGAAATTTTCGATGTGAGGCAATTGACGCATGGAATGTTTTCTATCTTTGAAAGGGGCACAATTTAAAAGCGCTGACTCGTCTCAATGGTTTTCTTGCCTGCTGGCAAACTCAGTAAATCGCCATCTTTGGCCACTTGAATTTTGCCTTTGAAAACATCTGCCGTGCCTTTCAGGAAGGCGTCCACCAAGCCTGGTAAAGGCAGTGGGGGTGCGATGTGATTCAGCAGCAAATAGGACACCTGCGCTTGCTGGGCAATCTCGGCGGCCTGAACAGGGGAGGTGTGGTAGTCGGTAATGTCCTTCATGAGTTGCTCAAGTTTGTCGCGCTTGGCATCGCGAGCGCCTTCTTGCAGAAGCTTCATCAAGTCCATCGACATGGCTTCGTGAATCAGAACATCAACGCCTTTGGCCTCACGTGTTACATGAGGAGAAGGCGTGGTGTCCCCGCTGATGACGATGCTACGATCTTTGTAAATAATTTTGTAACCCACCGCAGGGTGAATGGGCGCGTGAGATACGCTGAATGCAAACACTTTGGTGTCTGCACTTTCAAAGACCAGTGTGGCCTTTTCGTCTTGCAGTGAAAAAGTTTGGGGCCTTGCACCAAAGCCACTTTTTGGCAGAACAGCTTCACCATGGTGTGCAACACGGTAGCCGCGGTCTAGTCTATAGGCTTGCATGATGCCATTGACCACGGTCTCCACCCCTTCTGGCCCATGAACGGGTACGGGTTGCGTGTTTGAATTGGAAACCCAACGTTGAAGCAGCAACTCACCCAGGCCATCAATGTGGTCTGAATGAAAATGTGTCAGAAAGATGTCCTGAATGTTGCCAGCGTTGAAGCCCATCTTGTTGATGTTGCGAGCACTGGTGTTGCCGGCGTCAAACACAAACAGTTGTTGACCTGCAATGACAAGGGTGCATGGCCCACCTCGCTTGTCATCCGGCATGGGCGAGCCCGCGCCGCACACAGCGATGTGCAAACCATCGGGCAAGTCTTTGAGGGGGTTGCTGCCCATTCGCTGGGCAGTGACGCGTTTGGCCACCAACAGGCTGATAGGCTCCCGAAAGGCATACAAGCTACCTGCAAGGAGGGCAATGACGATAAGGGTTGAGCCAATTTTTCCAATTCGCATTTTTAAACTCCAAAAATTCTGGCCAAGCGAACACCGAAGCCTTGTAGCCAAGGCGAGGTGTATCTCAATTGAGGCCGAGTGGCTTCAGTTGCTTTGATAATTTGATTCACAATGCCCTCGGTGCTTTTCGCTTCTAGAAATCTAAAAGTAGCATGTTCTTGTTTCTTCATCTTCTCGGCTTGGTGTGCAAAGTAAGAAGACTGCCCCATCCATTCATACTTGCTGTCAGTCATGGCTTGATTAAAGCCCGTGTGAATGGCACCTGGCTCAATCAGCGCGATATGAATGTTCTTTTTCAGCTGGTCCATTTCAGCGCGAAGTCCTGCCCCTGCCGCTGAAAGAGCAAACTTACTCATGCTGTAGGGCATGAGAAAGGGCATGGGAATTCTGCCTGCAATGGAACTCACAAAAAGCACCGTGCCGTTTTGTCTTTCAATCATGCCTTTCAGCGCCACTTGTGTCAGCTCTAAGGTGCAGAATAAATTGACTTCAAATATTTTGCGAACACGCTGCATGTCCACTTCTGCTAAGGAGCCAGATTCGCCCATGCCAGCATTGTTAATGAGAACGTCGATGGCATAAGGCTCAATGCGTTGACGATCGGCTTCTGAAATAATGTCAATTTTAAAAATCTCCAAATTAATTTTTTTGGCGGAGGCTTCCAATGTCAAGGCGTCGGCTTGCGCATCTGTTTGCGTCGTTGCCAAGACACGATGGCCACGCTTGGCAAGTGCAAAAGCTGAATCTTTGCCAATACCTGAACCCGCACCAGTGATCAATATAGTTTTGCGCATTTTGATTTCTTTATGAAGTGACAGCAGACGGAAAGATTCTGCTGATGCGATCCATGGCACACCAGTAAAAGTCTTGGTGCCAACCTGCGCAAGGAAAAACCACGCCTTGCATCAAGCCCCCGGTGTTGACGCGCGATTTTTCTTGTCCGTTTTCAATGTTGAGAACCACCACGTGTTCTTTGAAGCGTTTGTAATCATTTACACACAACTCGCCAGTGCTGGGAAATAAAACCATGTGGCTGGCTGCGCCAAATTGGGAGTGATGCCAAAGCGGTGTTAATTGCACATGTCCTTTGACATCTAGAGGCTCTGAAATTCGCCATGCACGCAAATGACGGTTGGCAGAATCAAAGCCCACCACAATTCTTCGTGTGACATCCACCAAGGGTGGATTGGTAATGCTGCCATTCGGCAAGCCACTGACAGGCCAAGTTTGAAAAGTTTCTGATTGATTCAAGGACACTCTGATCAATCGATTGGCGGCGGCATTGATACCTGCGCCCAACATGCTCATGAGATAGTTGTGTTTGCCGTTGTCCATGAACCAGCCGTTGTCGCCTTCTATCACCATGTCCCAGCCATAACTCTGGGTCGCATCTTTTAAATAGTGACATTGCCAATCAGGATCGCGAATCAATCTTTGGGAGTTTTCGTTCCAGTGATAGCGCCATACCTTTGTTACGCCCACCACATACACCGTGTTGCCATTTGCACTCAGCCTGGCGATAGAGGCTTCCGGGCAGATGACATCGTTACAAGCAGATTTGAACGTGTCAGGTTTCAGTGTGGTGAGTTGAGCAGGTGTGGTGGCCGATAAATTTTTGGTGACAATTAAACCGTTGTCTAGAACCACAAACGAGTTGTAGGGCTCATTGAGGGGCAGCAAATACGTCGACAACAAATTGCATTGACGATCGAGCTTGTGCGCGTAGCGCCCGTAAACCACATACAAATTGCCATTGGCATGAACCGCCATACCACCAGGCCACATCGGCCCACCTAGCAAGGGGGGAGACCGATTCAAGGAGTTGAGTGACTCAGGATCAATTCGGCTGACACTGGCAGAAGTGGGCAAGCCGATGTGGGATCGAAGGACTGAATGTGTGAGCAAAAATACTTCGCCGGGTGCGCCTAACACAGCCATGGTTGACAAGTGAGTTCTCTTGGAGGTGCAGTTCAAAGCAGTCCCTGATTGAATGTTCAATCCAGCGCCTTGACGAGTCGCCTGAAGTCGTGATGGACCAGCGTCTTCAGAAGGCCATGGACTGTCAAAATAACCGGTGTGGATCATGCGATCACTTGTGGTTTGCGACGCCAAAACCACAACAAACTGAAAACCAATGCAGCTAAAAAGCCTATCAGATGCCACTGATAGCGAGGCCAGTAAACAAACACCAAGGAATTGACAATGACTTGCTCGATCGGGTCGTAAGCTTTGGGCATGTCTAGAACGCCGTTGGCCTTTGACCACTTGGCGTAATCGGCCTGCAAGGTTTGAAATAACTCAGGCAGTGCCTGCTGCAGGTCTTGGGTTTCACCAGGATCTTGAACAATGTTGTAGAGGTGCCATTGCCCATCGCCCACCGGTGCTAAATTACTGAGCAATTTGTAATCGCCTTTGAACAAAGCTTTGTTGCCTGAGAGTTCATAACCTAACACTTCATCGGGGCCTCGCACTCGTTTGGCAGCGCCAGAGATCACTGGCAACAAACTGTGGCCTGTTAACGGATAAATGGTTTGGCCTTTGTAGGTGGTACCGGGGTGTTGCACTTTGGCCAGATCCAACAAGGTGGGCACGATGTCATTCACGTGCGTCAGACTTTGATGGACGCGTGCTTTTGAGTCTTTGGCCATGTTGGGCACACCTGAAATAATCAAGGGTACTCGAATGCCGCCTTCCCCCGCAAAAAACTTGTAGGTGCTCAGGGGCGAAGTCGCAGCACTTGCCCAGTTGGGGCCAATGATACTGAAGGTGCCCTTGCTGCCCAAACGATCGAAATCGCGGTTGTAATGTTGATCTAACCACCAGCGACCCACAGCCAACGCATAAGGATCTGAAGCCTCTGCGCCATTGTCAGACAAGAACATGAAAACAGTTTGATCGAATTCTCCCGTTTCTTTCAAGTGGGCGATGAGTCGGCCAATGTGAAAGTCCATGGCTTCAGCCATGGCTGCATACACTTCCATGCGACGCGCTTGATAGGCTTTGTCTGCCGGACTCAAAGAATTCCAGGCCACATGCGTTGAAGGTAAATTGGCCATTTTGGAATGGGCAGGCACCAGTCCCAGGGCAATGGCTTTGTCGCGACGTTCATTGCGCAAGACATCCCAACCAGCGTCATAGCGGCCTTTGTACTTGTCGATGAAGGATTGAGGCGCTTGGACAGGAATGTGGTTGGCTTGGAAAGCGATGTAGGCAAAAAAAGGCTTGTCAGATTTAGCGTCCGCTTTGAGGTACTCGAGCGTTTTGGTGATGTAAAACTCAGAGGAGTAGAACTCTTTTGGCATTTTGGCTTCTTGACCGTTGTCATACCAATACACTTTATCGGTCAGATCTAAGTACAGCTTGCCTGTTTCCCAGTTGTCCGAACCGCTGTCGCCCATCACCAAAGATCGGTCAAAGCCTCGGGCAGGGGGAAGGTTGTGGGGTTCCTTGCCCACGTGCCATTTGCCAGCCGCGTAGGTTCTGTAGCCACTGTCTTGGAGCAAGCTTGACACAGTGACCACACGCTGATTGAGCACACTCAAGTAACCAGTGCGACCTACATGAGATTGTGGAATGGTTTCACGCATGTTACCCACACCATTCAGGTGATTGTCGACGCCTGTGAGCAACATCGAACGCGTAGGAGAACAAGAAGCACTGACATGAAAATTAGAAAAGCGCATGCCATTTTGTGCCAATTGATTCAGATTGGGCGTCTGAATCTCGCCGCCAAATAAGCCGACATCACTGAAGCCCCAATCGTCTGCCAACATCACGACCATGTTGGGGCGCTTTGCCTGCGCTTGAGGGAAAGAGAGAAAAACTAGGGCTGCGAGAGCAAGGAGCCAGTTTTTGGGAAAGCTGCGAAGGGCTGTCATGGTGAAGCGAGTGGGTCAGCGTCAAATTGCGAATTCAAAGCATCTTCAATGACCCAGAATCTATCTTGACCCCAAGCTGATGTATTTTCATACCGGAATGATGGCACGCCCCACAAGCCCAGTGCAAAAAGTGCTTGCTTGTTTTCTTCGGCGATGGCGCGCCAATGAGTTTCGTTCGATGGACTTCGCAGAATGTCTTTGGCGGCGGTCCAATTTAAACCTGCGCGCTCTGCGATGATTTTCAAATGGGCATCAAGCCCTGCATCGAGTCCTTCAGACCATACCCCTTTCATGAAGGACATTACATAGTCCTCTGCCAAATTTTGCATCTCTGCAAACGGCATCAAGGCCAAACCGCGTTCTGTGGGTTTTCCTACGGGGTCATTTAAGCGGCCAAAAGGCACGCCCTGAACGTGTGCTTCACGTGCCGCATCTAGGCTAATGTACCTGCGCTTCTCTGCTGGGACGGGTAAGCCCCGCATGACCATCGGCAAGACGTACCTGAGCTTGATGCTGACACCTGATTGACTCGCCCAATGGAAAATACGTGCCGCAGAAAGAGCTGAGTAGGGACTTCTGAATGAAAAGAAAAAATCAATGCTCGTACCCTGAGGGGCGACGCGGCAGGGGACAAATTGCGATATGAGAAAAAGTGGACCACTGTCGGTTGATTGGCAAAGACCTAGATCTTTGAGTCTATTCTCTAGATGGTGCAGACGGTCAATCCCCCAATACCATTCTCCTTCGTAATAAAGGGTGGCGCCAAGATAGTGGCCCCACTTTTTTCTGAGGGCATGCGATGCACTGTAGGCATCCGAATTTTGAATTTCACTGGGTTGTACAAATTGCCAATCCAATTGAAACCGATGGGCCAATCGTTGCGCATCCAGCAGACTGTAGGTTTGGAGCATGGCCCGCTCAGGGACTGCGGAATCTTCAGGGACATCGACAAGATGAGTCTCTAGGCTGATGTTGTAACGAGACTGCAGATGAGGCAAAACCGTGCTTAACAACTGCGAATAAGGATCATCGACTTGGTGAAAGAAATGGACGACGTGAGGCCGCTTAGCTTGCTGCCTTTTTTTTTCAGCGCTGTTTCTCAGTTTGAGAAGACGGGATCGGGATAAAAAAAGTTGACTGACAACAGGCATCAGCCAACTTTTGGGGGTCCTAAAAAACATGATGCGAAGTCAATGTGCCAGATTTAAATTGAATTCGCAAAATCAAGCAAGTTAGAAAGCTTTGATCAGCCGCAGTTGGTAGCTTTTCACATTGATGGCATTCCGACCTTGGAAGTTGTTGTTCATTTGAAAATTCAAACCAGCATCTTGGCCTGGAATTTTGTAGGAGATAAAGGGGCCACCCCCTAATGTTTTATATCGCCCATTGATTATTTTTGTTGCGTCTGTCCCTGAGTAGGTGTCGTCTGTGACTTGTTGTGTTGAAAACACATTCATACCCGCTGCCCAATTGCCACTGACCTTCACGATGGCGGCTTCAGAATAAACGAAGTTGCCGCTTTTGTATTGAGTGTCCTTGTTGACTCTGTTCATCCCATATGACACGCGTCCAGCAACTGTGACGCCAGCGTCCCAATCTTGGTGGGCTTGGCTTGGATTCAGGTTGTAAGTGAATGCGACACCAGGCCGAATGGTGTAGAAATCTCCAAAGCCAGGGTTTGCTTGTAAAGCAGTGTCTCTTGCGACGGCATATTTGCCTGTTGGAACAAACACCGAGACGCCGGCTGCCACTTTCAATCGATCGGTGTGACGAATCCAAACAGCGGAAAGTTCTGTGTCACCCATGCCTTCAGCATCCCCTGTTGCTTTATCGGACGCAGCTTTTGCTTTCGCTTGAAGCCCCGCATTGATGAGGCCACGATTGGCTGCAGAAAGTGATGGGGAATCAGGTGAAAATGTGGCATTTGGAAGAGTCAAGACCACGGTTCTGCTTTGTTTTACAAAGGGTACATTGGCAACGAAGGCAATACGGCCATCGGCATATTTGCTTTCCGTGAGATAGCCGCCCGCTAGGTTCAATTGAGATTGATCTTGCGTCAGTGAGACTGCCCCATCGGCGACGGATGCTTTTATGGCATTCAAGGGTGTGGGTGCAAATGCTGTAACCAGTATGCCAAGTGGCACGCCAGTGACGCCCGAAGATTTTGTCAATGCCTCTCCGGTTGGGCCTTTGATGCCCTCAATGGTAATTTGCGTCAAACTCGCCGTTCCAAAGAAACCAGGGTTATCCGCAGGCGTTGCAATATCACCTCCAAAACTACCCAAAGGTGACTGTCTTAATTTGAAATTTTCAGCGGCCTGGGCATTGAGTACGCAGGTCATGATTGCTAAAAATGGCAAACTGGCAATGACCGAACTTGCATGGCTTGATTGGGACTTTGGCTTCTTCATGAGTGTCTCCTAGTGATATTTGAATCAGTACACAGGTGTATTGACATTTCACTCTATCACAGCAAAGATCAGACCCTCTCTAGGGTTTTCGCTAGCGGATCTGTTTTTCAATGAAAGAAAGTCTGCTACAAAATGGGATATGACAGAAATGACCATCAAAAAACCGAAATCAAGCATTAAAAAAGTGATGTCCGAGGGAAGTCGTCTCAATCGAGACGATTGGCTTGATGAAGCCTTTCGCTCGGTCGTGACAGGTGGCTTTGATCAAGTCAAAGTCTTGTCCATGGCCGAAAAACTCAAAGTGACACGGGGCAGTTTTTATTGGCATTTCACCGACCATGCTGATCTCATTGGCAGCTTGTTGATGCGTTGGAAGTTGTCTCAGTTGGCATTGGATGCCAGACTGAAGTCCCATCAAACGGGTGACCCCATCAAAGATTTAGAGTTCGTGGTGGATGCTGCTTTCACGCAGGCTGGGTCGGATTTGGAAAATTTACGCTTTGAGCAAGCCATGCGCGCACTGAGTCACCAAAATCAAGAAGCAGCTCAAATGTTGGTGGAAGTTGATGCCGAGCGCTTGGACCTGTTTCAGTCGAAATTCTCAATGATTGTGAAAGATCCAAAGCAGGCGAGAGATTTGGCTGCACTTTTGTACCTGGCCATTGTTGGCAGTTATCAGGCCTTAAGTCGACCCGTCAATCCGCCCCAAATTCGCCAATACCTTCAAGGCCTGATAGCCCACTATTTGGTAGCCAAAGTCGTGGCTTAGCTCCCTTTGAAATCGAGTTTTTCAATCAATCTAAGCGACGAACAAGCGGCATCTGCCAGTGACCTTGAAGTGCAGATGCATGCGGCCAATACAAACGCGCATTCAGCAAAAAAGATGCACCGTCTTTGACCGGCAACCAGTTTTTTTGCTGGGTCTGTTCAACGGGTGGCTTAGCTTGAATCCAAATGTCCAATGATCCATCGGCGTTGTAAGCCAGTGCATCGCGATCACCTAAGGCGTAGCGCTTGATGGGGTTGTCGATTAAGAACTCATCAGCGCCATAGGCCGTGATGGACCAAAATGCTTTGACGGGTGGCAACTTGTCCGCTTCAAAATGAATTTGATATCGGTGTTGGCCGGTCAAGGTTTGTCCTTGATGGTCTAAGCTGGTGTTTGGATAAATTGCGTCCTCTGGTAAGTTGGCACCCAGCCCCACCATGGCAACGGCAGCGCGTGTGTTGTAGTCACTCCCATACTGACCCAAGTTAAGCGGAGGAACTTGCCAAGTGCCATCGCTGGTTTTGGCACTCAAAGCGCGGCTAATTTTTTGGTTGGCAATCCATCTGCCGAAAGTAAAAATAGCGGTCTCGAGACGCGAGAGATGAACGGGTTTTCCGGGGATCAGACCCGCACTGACCAAACGTTTCATCATCGGCGCGTCTTGAACAGACGGTGGGTTGTCCACCATCAATTGCATGAGTCGCACCAAAAAATCTGACGTGCTGATTTCGCGCATTTGGATCACAGGTGGCAAGTGGGCGAAACCTCCTTCTTTTGTGGCGGGGCGATTGTTTGTCGACGCGGCTGAAGATCGGTTCAACGGATAAAGTTGAAGACCATCTTGCAAGCGATGGACGGTCTCAAAATCTGCCGTGCCATTGGTTTGTGTTCTACCAATTAGCCACACCATGTCTGTGGGTGACTTGAGCAGGGTCATGCCTTCAGGGGCTTTGCCTTGCCATGTCGGACCTGCCAATAAGTAAATTTCACTTTGACCCTCTCGCTTTCTTGTACCGGGCGACGCAAAGACATTGGTCCATGCATCCATGAAGGGCATCAACTCGTAACGCGTCGTGTGATGAGGCATTTCAAACACCCATGGCCCTTGCTTCATGCTGATAAAGGCCGTTGAATAAAGCGTGTCTAGGTTGGGTCTGACCACGTCTTTGAAATTAGCGTCTGGAAATTGACGCACGCGCCGAAGTTCGTTTTCTGGACCGATAAGCAATTCACTGCGCGCACGAGTGATGTCCATGATGACCAAGGGGTAGCCATACAGGTAGACCTCAGCGCCAAGCGCAATTTTGTCTTTGAAGCCAAATAACAAGCTGGCGACCAGTGCCGTCAGTGCGAACAGGATCAGCAGACCGCGTTGGAGGGTGCCGCCCAGTGAACGAGTTGGCCTCATGGTTGGTAAATGGTTCTGAATCCTAAATGGCTGACGGCCAAATCTTCTTCTTGAGGTTGCCGCGAGCCTGCGCGGTAGCGCATGCAGTAATTAGGGGCACACAAAAACGAGCCCCCTTTGATGACGCGCACACCTGAGGTGATGCCCTTCAAGTTGGGCGGCCTTTGGGCGGCATCGGGATCTAAACCGACCGAATTGTCGGCCGTTGTGGGGGATCTTTCAGCAACAAAAATATCGCGGGTGAGTTCCCACACATTGCCAATCATGTCAAACAAGCCATAGGCATTGGGCGAGTAGCAAGCGACTGGCGCTAAACCTGCAAAGCCGTCCTCGGCTGAATTGGCCATTGGAAAAATGCCTTGCCAAGTATTGGCACCTGCCGGTTGATCGTGTTGAGTGGGCAACTCTTTGGCGCCAGCCCGCGCAGCCCATTCCCACTGCGCTTCGGTGGGCAGCGTGTGGCCTTTCCATTTGGCGTAGGCCATGGCATCTTCGTAGGTGATGTTCACCACGGGAAAACTGCCATGTTTTTCAACGTGAGAGGAAGGTCCTGCAGGATGTCGCCAATTGGCACCCGCCGTGTATTGCCACCACTGTCGGGGGTCATCGCCCTGAAGGAGTTGGGAAGGCACTTTAAAAACCACCGCTCCCGCCTTGAGCATGTCGGGTGGAAGATGGGGATTTCTGTGGGGATCAAGGGGTCGCTCAGCCACTGTCTGATAGCCCGTGGCTTTGACAAAGGCTGCAAACTCATCGTTGGTGACCTCTGTTCGGTCCATCCAAAAGCCTTGCACTTTTATTTGACGAACTGGCTTTTCTTCCCTGTACACGCTGTCACCCATGTCAAATCGGCCGGCCGGCACCCACACCATGCCAGGATAAGGCGAGTCTTTTGGCATGGCTGGTAATTCGCATTGAAGTTGACTGGTGGAGGTTTGAAATGGGCCAACGCGCTCTGCGCTGGCATGCATGTTGAACCACGCAACGAATGCCAACAGTCCACACAACACAAGTGCTGCAAAAATTAACAGGAGAGGGGATATGCGAGACATTCAGTTATACCAAGGGGTCAATTCATCGTCTTGAGATGGCAGGTGATTCAAGGTCATTGCGTCTATGGGAATTGGATTGGATTGGACTATAAATTGCACTGGAGGAGAAGTAAACATGCACCATGAAATAAAGTGGCATAGTGCGGCTTGGTATTTCAGTCAGATTTTGGGCGCAAAATAAGTTCATGAATTTTATCGATACCAGTCGTCAGGTTACCGTGTTGGGCGGTGGAATCGTGGGAGTGTCTTGCTCATTGGCTTTGCAGTCCAAGGGCTGGCGGGTCACGATGGTTGACAGGCTTGATCCGGGCCAAGAAACTTCTGCAGGCAACGCCGGCGTTTTGTCGCGCAGTTCTTTGTTACCCTTTAACCGACCTGGCCTTGGAATGGCACTGCCCAGCATGTTGCTTAAGTCAAGCCCAGGCTTTCGATTGCGCGCGAGTGCGCTTGACAATTGGCCTTGGATGTTGAAGTTTTTGTGGCATGCCAGAAGATCAACTTTCGATCAGACCACCATGGCTTTGGATGCGCTGATTCAGTTGTCTGTGAACACGCACAAGGTTTGGATGGATCAAGCACAGGCGAAAAATTTACTGCTTGAAAACGGTTGGCTATGGCTTTATCAAAATCCTGCAGCTTTTGAAGCCAGTGCATTTGTGCGTGAAGTTTTGCAAGAATTTTCTGTCGCTAATGAAGTTTTATCGCCCCATGGTTTGCATGATTTAGAACCCCATGTGGCGCCTCATTTCAGTCATGGATTGTGGATCAAAGACGCAGTATCAGTCCTTAACCCGCAGGCACTTGTGAAGATTTACGCTCAGCAATTTTTGAATGCCGGCGGTGTCATTGAGCATGCAGAAGTGACAGCCTTGTCACAGCAACTTACCGGCTGGCAATGGCAGACGGTCCAAGGCCAAACGCAATGGGCGTCCAACGTGGTGGTGGCCTTAGGGCCTTGGTCTGGGCGCTTGTTAGCAGCCAGTCGGCTGCCATCTCGCTTCAATATGACGATGGGTTTTGAGCGCGGCTATCACCGACAATTCAAGCCAGTGGAGGGAGTGCACTTGCGTCGACCCATTTATGACATGGCTGGCGCTTATGTGCTTTCGCCCATGCAAAACGAGGGGGGGGACCCGGTGATGAGAATGACCACCGGTGTGGAGTTGGCCGCGCATGATGCAAAAGCCAATTGGGAACAGTTGGAAGCGGCTGAAAATGCAGCGCGCAAGATATTTCCCATGAAAGAAACTGTGGCCGAAGCCGATTGGTTGGGCTCAAGGCCCACATTGCCTGACAGCCGCCCTGTGATTGGAGAATTGACCAACTGCCCCGGTCTGTGGTTGGCCTTTGGCCACCAGCACATTGGCTTTAGCACAGGGCCTGGCACGGGCGTGTTGTTGGCTGAGCTAATGTCGAGTGAATCCACCAGCATTGATGCACAAGCGTTTCGGCCTGAGCGGTTTGAATCAACTTGAAACAACAATTTCAACTGATCAAGGCTTGCGCAAACTCTCTTGCATCGAAGGTTTGCAAATCATCCAGTTGTTCACCGACCCCAATGAAATAAACCGGGATGGCTTTTTCGCGAGCGATCGCGCAAAGGACGCCGCCTTTGGCGGTGCCGTCAAGCTTGGTCACAATCAAACCTGTCAATCCCAAAGCATCGTCAAATGCTTTGACTTGCGTGAGTGCGTTTTGACCGGTGTTTCCATCAATCACCAGTAGCACTTCATGAGGTGATTGGGCATCGGCCTTTTGCACCACGCGTTTGATTTTTTTCAACTCTTCCATGAGATGCAGTTGGGTGGGCAAGCGGCCGGCTGTGTCGACCAAGACCACGTCGCGCCCCCTTGCTTTGCCGGCAGAGACGGCATCGAAACAGACGGCGGCCGGGTCGCCACCTTCTTGACTGATGATCTCCACCGTATTGCGTTGGGCCCACACGGCAAGTTGTTCGCGCGCTGCTGCTCGAAAAGTGTCTGCTGCAGCCAGCAGCACACTGGCGCCTTGATCGGTCAGATGATGGGTCAATTTGCCAATGGAGGTGGTTTTACCAGCGCCATTGACGCCCGCCACCATGATGACCATCGGCTTTTGGTTGCCGATGTTCAGTTGTTTTTGCAAAGGCATGAGCAAGTCTGTAATCGCCTCAATTAGCAGGGCTTTGACGGCCACAGGCTCCGTCACTTTGGCGGCCTTGACTCTGGCTTTGAGATCCTTCAGCAAATGCTCTGTGGCTTTCACGCCGGTGTCTGCCATGAGCAAGGCCGTTTCCAACTCTTCATAAAGGGCCTCATCGATTTGCGTGCCAGTGAATACGGCGGCAATGCTGCCTCCCGTTTTTCTGAGTCCGGCTTTCAATTTACCCAGCCAAGTTTGGCGAGGTGTGACTTTTTCTGGAGTCTCTGGGGAGGTGGCCGAGGCTTCTGCAGGCGAGGGCTTGGGCGAAGAACGAAAGAAACTGAACATAGATAGGGATGAGGTTGGCACCCATTCTAAGGAAAACCAGCTTGAAATCTGCGGCGTCAGCTTAGATATGGCTCAAAAATCTGGGGACATGTCGCATGTGCAAGGACAAACCCAAGGCGGCCATGTGGTTGCTGTTGCGTCCCAAAATCTTTTCTGCCAGAGGTAAAAATACCCGTTCTTCAGTTTCGGCATGCTCGCCATACCGACGAACCAAATGTGCCAACTTGACAAGGTCTAACTGAGCTTCTTGCCCCTTAGCGACCTTTTTCAAGGCCGGCTCTAAATCGGCCCACAACTTTTCTAGGATGCGATGGTCTGCCACCAAATTTTGAACCAACTGGTCCACCCACAGGCGTTCTTCCCCAGTCTGCGCACTGAGTTGTACAGCGGGAAATAAGTCTTTTTCTTCTTCTTGGTGGTGAGCATGCATTCCGTGGTGAAAGTATTCAACCGATTGGGCCGCAATGCGTTGCGCCAACATGGCAGGGCCCAGCAGGGCCGGCAGAGAAGACAGGCGATCAATTTGATGCAGGATGCCAATGTGGCAATGGCTGAAATTGGTCAGAGGCGCATCGGTATCGACTTCGCAGCCCTTAGAAGAAATCAAAACGTTCTGGCTCATGGTGATCCTTCTGCTTTCAATCGGTGGGTTCACTTTAGACCCTGTCTTTGAAGTCGCCAAGTTGAAACCAGTCTTTTTTTGATCCATGTCAATCAGCCGACCCACAACCCGTTAAGCTTCGCATCATGCGCTCGAAACAACGTCCCATCACCAGCACCGGCTCTCCCTCGCACGAATTGCGAATCATTGGGGGTCAGTGGAAACGCTCCAAAATCAAAGTCCTCGATCAACCAGGACTGAGGCCGACCCCCGACCGCGTTAGAGAAACCTTGTTCAATTGGTTAGGCCAAGACCTTTCGGGATGGCGCTGTGTTGATGCCTTTGCCGGAACGGGCGCACTTGGATTTGAAGCGGCCTCTCGCGGTGCCCAATCTGTCTTGATGATGGAGCAAGATGCAAAACTGCTGCCCTTGCTGGCAGAGACGCAAAAGCGCCTGTCTGCCAGCGCAGTTCAAGTGCAAAAAGGCGATGCCTTGATGGCATTGCAGCGCATGGCGCCAGACAGCCTGGATGTGGTTTTTCTCGACCCGCCTTTTGAAGCTACTTTTTTTGAAAGTGCGTTGCAATTTGCCGCCAAGGCGATCGCCCCAGAAGGGTGGGTCTATTTGGAAGCCCCGAAGAAATGGGAAGCTGATGCGCTTGCTTCCTGTGGCTTGGTGGCCGTGAAGTACATGAAGGCTGGTGCCGTCCATGCACATTTGCTGCAACGCCCATCCGAGGGATAATCTTACAATTCGATCAGGAGCACCGCATGAGCCGATCCGTTATCGCCGTTTATTCCGGTACCTTTGACCCCATGACTTTGGGTCATGAAGATGTGGTTTACCGAGCGACCCAAATGTTTGACAAAGTGGTTGTGGCTGTGGCTGCTGCACACCACAAAAAAACCTTGTTCACTTTGGAAGAGCGTTTGGCCATGGCAAAAGAGGTCACGCAAGATTTTGGCAACGTGAGTGTGGTGCCATTTTCAGGTTTGTTGTGTGACTTCGTGCACAGTCAAAGCGCACGCGTCATCGTGCGCGGTCTTCGATCTGTGACCGATTACGATTACGAAACACAAATGGCAGGCATGAACCGACATTTGGCGCCAGAAATTGACACCATCTTTTTGCACACCAGTGCTTCTGTTCAGCACATCAGCAGCAGCTTGGTGAGGGAAATAGCCAGCTTGGGCGGCAAAATTGAAGACTTGGTCTCGCCTTGCGTGCTGAAGGCTTTGCAGGGCAAACACCCATGACCTGTTTGTAGACCAGTCGCTGTTTAAATCTCAGCCGCTTCGACCAAAAAACGCACGCGTTTCTGGCCCTGCCATTCGTCCACATCGAGCCGAAATGCAAGCTTGACGCGGGCGGGAAGGGGTTCAATTCGGCCAAACCAAATACCGTCAACCGGATGACCTTGGTGTTTGAGTTTCAAGGCCAAGTGTTTTTCACTGACCAAGCGCTGCGACAACACTTCCACCTCTTCGCTGAACACTGGCGGGGCAAAACCCTGACCCCATACTTCGCGCTGCATCACTTCAACAAATTCCGCACGTCGATATTGGCTGTCTAAGGGGCCATCGGTCTCTAACTTGCGTTGCAGGGTGGCAGGTGACAAAATTTGTGCCGCAACTTCCATGAAGCTGGTTTCAAACTGCTCTAAATTTTCTTCTTCAATGGTGCAACCCGCAGCCATGGCATGACCCCCAAATCTAAGCAGCATGTCGGGAAATTTTTTGGCCATTAAATCTAAAGCATCTCGAAGATGAAAGCCAGGAATAGATCGACCTGAGCCTTTGAGTTCATGTTCTTTGCCTGGTGCGTTGCTGGCGGCAAATACAAAGCAGGGTCGATGAAATTTGTCTTTGATTCGGGAGGCCACGATGCCCACCACACCTTCGTGAAAATCGGGGTCAAAGACGCAGATGGCAGGCGGCGGCGCATCACTGTCGTCAAACAATGATTCGGCTATTTCCATGGCCTGTTGGCGCATGTCGCCTTCAATGTCGCGACGTTCGCGGTTGATGCCATCGAGTTGCCGAGCCAACTCATCTGCACGCGCTGCATCGTCGGTGGTCAGACATTCAATGCCCAATGTCATGTCGGAAAGTCGGCCTGCTGCATTGATGCGGGGACCCAACGCAAAACCAAAATCAAAGGTGGTCGCCACCTTGGGTTCACGGCCTGCTGCTTTGAAAAGCGATTGCATCCCGCAAGGCATGTGGCCGGCGCGAATTCGCTTCAAGCCTTGGGCCACCAAACGGCGATTGTTGTTGTCGAGCTTCACCACATCGGCCACGGTGCCCAGAGCCACCAAGGGCAGCAAAGCGTCCAGTTTGGGTTGTGTTTCTGCAGTGAAAAGACCTCGTTGACGCAGCTCGGCGCGCAAGGCCAACAGCACGTAAAACATCACGCCCACGCCCGCCAAGGATTTGCTTTCAAACGAACAGCCTGCTTGATTGGGATTCACAATGACTTCGGCCGCTGGCAGAGTGGCAGCGGGCAAATGATGGTCTGTAATCAACACTTGCATGCCCAAACTTTGGGCTTGTGCCACGCCCTCGAGGCTGGCAATGCCGTTGTCCACAGTAATGAGCACGTCAGCGCCTGAGTCTTTGACGCGCTGGGCGATGGGCGCTGTAAGTCCATAGCCGTCCACGACGCGATCGGGCACGATGTAACTCACATGCTTTGCACCCAGCATGCGCAAGCCTCTGAGGGCCACCGCGCAGGCCGTTGCACCATCGCAATCGTAGTCTGCCACGATGCACAGTTTTAAATTGTGAGACATGGCATTGGCCAACATGCCGGCAGCATCTTGTGCGCCCTTGAGGCTGTTGGGCGGCAAAAGTTTGGCCAGTCCATCGTCTAATTCATCGGGGCTCAAAATGCCGCGTGCTGCAAACAGTTTGGAGAGCAAAGGATGAATGCCAGCCTGCTCAAGGGCCCAAGCACTGCGAGGCGGCACATCACGGGTCAATATTTGGAAACTCATGGTAGGGGGTTGTCTTGAATCATCGCGCGCAGTTCTTTGTGCACAGAAGTTTGAGACAACATACTTTGGAGAGCGGTGAACACGGAGGCTTTTTTTGGCCGGTAGTGACGCCATGCAGTGTTGCTGCACAGCGTGATGGAAACAGCTTCCTTTCGCGACAGGGCATCGACCAATGACTTGCAAAAAGTAGCATCCAAATTTTGCCATTCTTGAAGCCACCGATTGGCGTTTTTTTCAAGTGCGGCAGTTTGCAAATCCAAATGAACGCGCGCTGGACAGGGTGGTTTGTACATCTGAGTTATTTCACGATGGACCCAAAAAGAATTGAGGGTCCATTGCCCTCGTAGACTTCGTTGATCATTGACAGGGTGTTGGTAAAGCAACATTTGCATTTCACTTTGCAGTCTCTGCAACTGGCGTGCTTGTCCTGCTTTGGGCATCCAAGAATTGACATTGCGACCAATGACTTTGTCGAGGGACGGAAACGGCAGACCTTTGAACATGTCGCCTTGGGCTCGCCAAACCAATGGGCTTTCATAGTTCACGGTGAGACCATCTTCTGCAAAGTAGGGTTGAATGGCTTCAAGCAAATCCCTTGATTCGCGCTCTGTCAGTTGAATTTCGGCAGGATTGAGCATGACCACCTCATTCATGCCCACTTGCCAATGACAGGGTGTGATCAGGGCATCGGGGCCCCATTCTGGGCTTTGACCCCAAAGTCCCAGCACGCTTTCATGTGGCATGAGATAAGCATCGCTTTGGGCCGAGCTATTGGGGGGGGCACTGCTCACCAAGCCCTTGGACACACAAGTTAACTTGCCCAATAATTCAGACAAATGGGGCAAATACAATGTGTCGATGGCATTTTGAAGTGCCTCCGAGGGGTCGCTGGCATAGGCAATGATGCCGTGATTCAGGCAGTCTGCAGCTGGGTTGGAGGGCGTGATTTGACCGTCATACATGCCCCTATTGTCGGGGATGACACAATCCCCCCTTGACATATCAGGCATGCAGCCCTTGAAGACGAAGGAAAATGAGCTGAATGAAATTTGAGTGGCCTTACGAACTGGTTCTGGGTTGGCGCTATACCCGCGCGGGACGAGCCACGCGTCGCAATGGCTTTATCTCCTTTATTTCGGGTGTCTCAATGTTGGGCATTGGCCTGGGCGTCGCAGCCTTGGTCATTGTGCTGTCGGTGATGAACGGTTTTCAAAAAGAAGTCCGCGACCGCATGCTCAGTGTGGTGTCGCACATCGAAATTGTTTCTGCTGATGGCGGTGCTTTAGACGATGTCAAGGGCGCTCTTCAAAAGATTCACATGCACCCTCAAGTTTTGGGAGCTGCGCCATTCATTTCAGCGCAAGCGCTATTGGCCAGAGGCGAAGACATGAAGGGCGTGCTGGTGCGCGGCATAGATCCTGACTTAGAGCCCAGTGTGGTTGACTTGTCGACGGGCTTGTCGCGCAAAAATGGCAATATGCCTGGCGTTGAGGCTTTACGGCCCGGCCAATTTGGGGTGGTCTTGGGCATTGATTTGGCCAGACAACTTGGCCTGCGCTTGGGCGATCCTGTGACCCTCATCGCACCCAATGGCCAAGTGACGCCAGCAGGTGTCTTGCCACGCTTGAAACAAATGCAAGTGGTAGGTCTTTTCAATTCTGGTCATTACGAATATGACGCGGCCTTGGTCATGCTTCATGCAGAGGACGCAGGCAAAATTTTCCGCTTGGAAGGGCCCACAGGCATTCGTTTGAAAATTAAAGACTTGCATGAAGCGCGCAGTGTGGCGCGTGAACTGGCGCCCATTTTGCCTGCTGGCATGGCCATTCGAGATTGGACGCAACAAAACCGCACATGGTTTGCAGCGGTACAAGTTGAAAAACGCATGATGTTCATCATCCTCACCCTCATTGTGGCGGTGGCAGCTTTTAACTTGGTCAGTACCTTGGTCATGTCGGTCACGGACAAGCGTGCAGACATTGCCATTTTGAGAACACTGGGTGCAAGTCCACGCAGCATCATGGGTGTATTTATGATGCAAGGGGCCATGGTAGGCGTCATGGGCACCCTGGGTGGTTTGTTCTTGGGTCTTTTGATTGCCTTCAACATCGATGTGATCGTGCCCGCTTTGGAAACCCTTTTCCGAGCCAGCTTTTTACCCAAAGACATTTATTTGATCAGCAGCATGCCCAGTGATCCGCAGATGAGCGACATCCTGCCTGTGGCAATCATTTCATTGCTTCTCTCATTTGTGGCCACCTTGTACCCCAGTTGGCGTGCCAGCCAAGTTAATCCAGCGGAAGCTTTGCGTTATGAATAAGCCAGTGCTGGAAGTGAGAAATTTGAGTAAGCGCTTTACAGAAGGTCGCTTGAATGTGTCTGTGTTGCAGGGCGTTGATTTGTCTGTGGCTGCAGGCGAAACTGTGGCCATTGTGGGAGCTTCAGGTTCGGGTAAAAGTACCTTGATGCATTTGATGGGCGGGCTCGACCGTCCCACGCAAGGTCAAGTGTTGTTAAAGGGTCAAGATTGGTCAGGCTTGAGTGCGACTGAACAAGGTTTGAGACGCAATCAACTTTTGGGTTTTGTTTATCAGTTCCACCACTTGTTACCAGAATTTACAGCGCTTGAAAATGTTGCAATGCCTTTGTGGATTCGCCGAGAAGTGCACAGCAAGGCCGATCAATTAGCCCTGCAGTGGCTAGAGCTCGTGGGCTTAAAAGAGCGTGCGGCCCACCGACCTGCCGAGTTGTCTGGTGGGGAGCGACAACGGGTGGCCATCGCGCGTGCCATGGCCACGCAACCCGCTTGTGTGTTGGCCGATGAGCCCACTGGCAATTTAGACAGAAGCACCGCAGAAGTCGTTTTCGATCTGATGCTGAAAACAGCCCAACAACAAGGAACCGCTTTTGTGGTGGTCACACACGATCCGCAGTTGGCTTCACGCTGCAGTCGTGTGTTGCGCTTGGACAGGGGCGTACTGCAAGCATGATGTTGCAGTGGATCGACAGCCATTGCCATCTCGATGCGCCTGAGTTTTCGGCAGATCGTCTGGCTGTCTTGCAGAGAGCGCAAGAGGTGGGTGTTGGCCACTGTGTCATGCCCGCGGTGCAAGCGAAAGATTTTGAAGCCTTGCAAATTTTTGCGAACCAGGTTCAGCAGCCCTATGCCTTAGGCATTCACCCTTTGTATGTGCCGATGGCGCAAGAAAAAGATTTGCAGTACTTGGAAAATTGCATTCAAACGGGTGAACCCGGCATGGTCGCACTGGGTGAAATCGGACTGGATTTTTTCGTCCCTGCACTGTGTGAACCAAGCATGCGTGAAAAGCAACTATTTTTCTACCACGCTCAGCTTAAACTGGCCGAAAAATACAAGCTACCCGTGATCTTGCATGTGCGCAAATCAGCTGACGAATTGCTGCGCGGTCTCAGACGTTTCCATGTTCAAGGGGGCATTGCACATGCCTTCAATGGCAGTTTTCAACAAGCTGAGGCTTTCATCGATTTGGGATTTGCACTGGGCTTTGGTGGCGCCTGCACCTTTGATCGTGCCCTGCAGTTAAGGCGATTGGCCACAGAGTTGCCTTTGACGGCCATCGTCTTGGAAACGGATGCGCCGGATATTCCCCCGCATTGGCTTTATCGCACCCAAACACAACGACAATGGGGTGTGCAAAGTCGAAATGAACCTATCGAGCTGCCAAAAATTGGCGCGGTGGTGGCTCAATTGAGAGGCCTGCCAATCGAAGTGCTGGCAGATGCTACGGTCAATAATGCAAAGCGTGTTTTGCCACAACTTTCTTTTTTTATAAAAAACGCATGACCGTCAAAAAAATCAAGGCCCTTGAATTGCCTGAAGTGAATTTTTCCGAAGACGGAGTGTCCCGTTATTTGCACTTGGGAACGCCGTGGATACAAGGTGCCATGAACATCAAAGCGCCCTTTGAACTCGAGCTTGAATACATTCAACGAATGATGGCGGGTTTGCTGTTTATCAACTCGCCGTCAATATCGGGCTTGCACACCATGCAACTGGGTTTGGGGGCTGCCAGTTTGACCAAGTTTTGTTATAAAAAACTCCGATCCACTTGCACTGCCATTGAGTTAAACCCAGGGGTGCTTCATGCCTGCCGAGGATGGTTCAAGCTGCCGGAGGATGGACCTCGCATGCGCGTGATCATTGCCGATGCATCGGAAGAAATTCAAAGTGCAGAGTGGCTTGGCACGGTGGACCTGTTGCATGTTGATCTGTATGACCATGAAGCGGCAGCGCCGGTACTCGACAGTGTGGGGTTTTATCAAAACTGCCGTGCGCTTTTGGCAGAGGAGGGCACCATGACGGTCAACTTGTTTGGCCGATCTGCCAGCTATGAATCTAGTGTGGCCAAAATGGCCGAAGCTTTTGGAGAAGAAGCTCTGTGGGCTTTTAAACCCACGCGTGAGGGCAACACCGTGGTCTTGGCGCAGAGGGAAGCCAGTCGCCCTTCTAAAGATTTTTTGATGGGGCAAGCTGAATCCATTGAAAACAGATTCGATTTGCCAGCGACTCAGTGGATGCGCGTGTTCAGGCCCATTGTGAAGTGAAACCCGGTAAAACCTAGGGTTTACCCAAATGATCCGTTTTTCAAAATACGCTTGAGTAGGTGAAACCCACATCGGTGATTCTCTGATTTAGGTTCACAATTTGCCATCCCAAACTTTTTGGAGGAGTGTCCCTGTGAAAATCAAAAGTCAAAAAGACTTTTTCTCTGGTCTCATGTTCACCGTCATCGGTGCAGCATTTGCCTATGGAGCAACAAGTTATTCCATTGGAACGGGTGCCCGAATGGGTCCCGGCTACTTTCCCCTTTTATTGGGTGTGATTTTGGCCTTGCTGGGGGCCATTATTTTGTTCAAAGCCTTGGTGGTTGAAACACCTGATGGTGAACACGTTGGTGCGTTGGCTTGGACGCCTTTGGTCTTCATCATTGCTGGCAACTTGTTGTTTGGTATTTTGCTAGGCGGTTTGCCCAGCATTGGTTTGCCTGCAATGGGTTTGATTGTGGCCATTTTCGGTACCACCATCGTGGTCAGCAAAGCAGGTGATCAATTCAATTTCAAAGAAACCATTGTTTTAAGCATTATTTTGTCTTTGATGAGCTACGCCGCTTTCATCATGCTGCTGAAATTGCAGTTCCCTGTGTGGCCAACCTTCATCAGCGGCTAAGGAGTCTTCAATGGAATTAGTTAACAATTTGTCGATGGGTTTTGGGGTTGCGTTTACCCTCCAAAACCTCATGTACGGTTTCATCGGCTGCTTGCTGGGCACCCTCATTGGTGTTTTGCCAGGCATTGGTCCTGTGGCAACCATTGCCATGCTTTTGCCAGCCACTTATGCATTGCCCCCCATTGCGGCTTTGATCATGTTGGCCGGTATTTATTACGGCGCCCAATACGGTGGCTCTACCACTGCTATTTTGGTGAACTTGCCTGGCGAGTCATCATCTGTTGTCACGGTCATTGACGGTTACCAAATGGCCCGCAAGGGGAGAGCAGGGCCAGCGCTGGCTGCTGCTGGGTTGGGCTCCTTCTTTGCCGGATGCGTAGGCACACTGATTTTGGCTGCGTTTGCCGCACCCCTGACTGAAGTGGCCTTCAAGTTCGGCCCCGCTGAATACTTCTCGCTCATGATTTTGGGCCTGATTGGTGCCGTGGTTCTGGCGTCAGGTTCATTGCTCAAAGCGGTGGCCATGATTGTGCTGGGCCTGTTGCTGGGCTTGGTGGGCACAGACGTGAACTCGGGTGTTGCCCGTTACAGCTTTGACATTCCTGAGCTGACAGATGGCATTGGTTTCATCACCATTGCCATGGGCGTTTTTGGTTATGGCGAGATCATTGCCAATTTGTCGCAGCCTGAAGACAAACGCGAAGTTTTCACAGGCAAGGTAACAGGTTTGTTTCCCACCAAAGAAGATTTCCGCAACATGATTCCTGCAGTTTTGCGCGGCACAGCCATCGGTTCTATGCTGGGTATTTTGCCAGGCGGCGGTGCTTTGTTGGCTGCGTTTGCGGCATACACCATTGAGAAGAAAACCAAACTGCGCCCTGGTGAAGTGCCCTTCGGTCAAGGCAATATTCGTGGTGTGGCAGCGCCTGAGTCTGCCAACAACGCGGGTGCTCAAACTTCCTTCATTCCATTGCTCACCTTGGGCATTCCGCCCAATGCCGTGATGGCCTTGATGGTGGGTGCCATGACCATTCACAACATTCAGCCAGGTCCCCAAGTGATGACCAGCAACCCTGAATTGTTCTGGGGACTGATTGCGTCCATGTGGATTGGTAATGCCATGCTGATCATCTTGAACTTGCCCCTCATTGGCATGTGGATCAAGTTGCTCACCGTGCCCTACCGTTGGTTGTTCCCTGCCATTGTGCTGTTCTGTGCCATTGGTGTTTACTCCACCAACAACAACACTTTTGACATTTGGTTGGTGGGCGCCTTTGGTGTTGTTGGTTACATCTTCATCAAATTGGGTGTGGAACCAGCGCCTTTGTTACTGGGTTTCATCTTGGGGCCCATGATGGAGGAGAACCTGCGACGTGCGTTGTTGCTTTCACGCGGTGATTGGACAGTGTTCGTTACCCGTGGTTTGTCAGCCAGTTTGTTGGCCGCTGCTGCCGTGCTTTTAATCGTAGTGCTTTTGCCATCCGTCAAGTCCAAACGGGAAGAAGCCTTCGTGGAAGAATAAGTCCCTATCAGTTTGCTGTTTTCAAAGCAAACTGGGCGGCTAAACGGCGTCTCTGGACGCCGTTTTTTTTGGCGATGGCAAGCTGGATTGATTCTTCGATTGAGCTTTGAGTTTCCATTTTCCTGACACAATGAGCGACCTTGAGGACGATGGTATTTCATCCTCGAACGCAAAATCACTTGAGACTGCCCCATGAGCTTTGATTTCAGCACTCCGTATTCATCTGCGCGCCTGCCCTTGTTTGCCCGCAACATTGTGTCCACCTCGCACCCTTTGGCGGCACAAGCCGGTCTGCGCATGATGTTGAAGGGTGGCAATGCGGTAGACGCTGCCATTGCGGCGGCTGCGGCCATCACGCTCACAGAGCCCGTGAGCAATGGCCTTGGCTCTGATGCTTTTTGCATTTTGTGGGATGGTGAAAAGCTTCATGGTTTGAACGCCTCTGGGCCTGCGCCACAAGCCTGGACACCCGAATATTTCCATCAAAAATATGGTTCTGATGCCATCAATCCGCCCAAGCGGGGATGGGATTCTGTCACCGTGCCTGGCGCTGTCGCGTCTTGGGTTGCCATGAGCGAGCGATTTGGCAAGCTGCCGTTTGCCGACCTCATGGAGCCGGCCATTGAAATTGCCGAGCGTGGTTATTTGATGCCTGTGGTGGTTCAACAGAAATGGGCCGCAGCAACCCCCTTGCTTCAATCCTTCCCTGGTTTTGCCGAAAGTTTCTTGCCTTGGGGTAGAGCGCCCCATGTGGGTGAGATGTTTCAATTTAAAGCGGCTGCGCGGGGTTTGAAGGCCATTGCGGAAACCAAAGGACGGGCTTTTTACGAAGGTGAAATTGCAGAAGCGCTGGTGCGTTTTTCGGCGCAGCATGGCGGTGCCATGTCGCTGCAAGATTTGGCGGCCTATCGACCTGAGTGGGTTGAACCCATCGCACAAAATTATCGCGGCTACACCTTGCACGAAATACCGCCTAACGGCCAAGGCATCGCTGCTTTGATAGCGCTGGGTATTTTGGGAAATTTCGATGTGGCCAGTATGAAAGTGGATGGCATCGATTCTCAGCATCTGCAAATCGAAGCCATGAAACTGGCCTTTGCCGATGTGTACCGTTATGTGGCCGATCCTCGCTACATGGAAGTCACACCTGCTCAAATGTTAGACCCCGCCTATTTGAAATCGCGCGCCAAACTCATCGACATGAAAAAGGCGCAAGATTTCAAAGCGGGCAATCCTGTCAAAGGCGGCACCATTTACCTCACGGCGGCCGATGAAAACGGCATGATGGTCAGTTTCATCCAAAGCAATTACATGGGCTTTGGTTCGGGCGTTGTCGAACCGACCTATGGCATCAGTTTGCAAAACCGAGGGTTTGGATTCAGCACCGATCTGAAGGGCCCCAATGCCGCCAATTTGGTTGCGCCAGGCAAACTTCCCTTCCAAACCATCATTCCTGCATTTCTCACACAAAACGGTCAGCCCGTCATGAGCTACGGCGTGATGGGGGGCAACATGCAACCGCAAGGCCACATGCAAACCTTGGTGCGCATGCTCGACTATGGACAAAATCCGCAGGCCGCTTGTGATGCGCCGCGTTGGCGTTACAACGCTGGCCTGTCCATCAATGCCGAAGCCAACATGAATGCCCACACGGTCCAGGGCCTGAACGATCGCGGTCACGAACTCGAAGTCATCAACGACTCTTATCAAGATTTTGGCGCAGGTCAATTCATTTGGCGCATGGGGAACCCCAAAGTGGAAGGCTATGTGGCTGCTTCAGACCCTCGCCGAGATGGTCAGGCGGTTGGGTTTTGACGCCATTCCCAGTCTCTAAAACGACCTCGGGCTTCCTGCTGGCTGCAGCAGGCGCCGTTGCGTTCAGTGGCAAAGCCATCATCGTGAAACTGGCTTACCGCCACGGCGTGGATGCCATGACCCTGGTCATGTTTCGCATGGTCTTTGCCTTGCCTTTCTTCATGGCATTGGCATGGTGGGCAGGCCGTGGTCGAGAAAGCCTGACAAGGAGCGATTGGCTCGGCGTTGTGGGCTTGGGTTTTTCCGGTTACTACTTGTCTAGCTTTCTTGATTTTTTAGGTCTTCAATATGTCAGTGCATCATTTGAGCGTTTGATTTTGTACCTCAACCCCACCTTGGTCTTGATTTTGGGTTGGATTCTTTACAAACGAAAAATCACACAACAACAAGGCATTGCCATGGCCGTGAGTTACAGCGGCGTCTTGTTGGTGTTCGGCCATGAGGTGTCTTTGGTCGGAGAGGATGTGGCTTTGGGCGCAACCCTGATTTTTGGCAGCGCCTTCAGCTATGCCATTTACCTCAGCTACAGCGGCCAGCTGGTGCAGCGCCTTGGGGCCCTTCGCTTGGCCGGTTTGGCCACCACGGCCGCCTGTCTATTTTGTATCTTTCAATTTGTTTTGTTCAGGCCTGCGCAAGCTCTGGCGGTTCCCTCTGAGGTGCTTTGGTTGTCAGTGCTCAACGCTATTGCGTGTACGGTTTTGCCCGTCCTTATGATCATGATGGCCATTGAGCGAATTGGGCCTGGACTCACTTCTCAAATTGCCATGGTGGGCCCGATGTCAACCTTGCTCATGGGCACTTTTTTATTGAATGAGCCTTTCAACCTTTGGGTTTTGGCAGGCACAGTGTTGGTCTTGAGTGGTGTTTATTGGGTCACTCTTTCTCCGAGGGAAACACGGAAGGAAATGCCCAAGGTGATCGATTCCTGAAGAAATCATTCAGGAAAATGTTGGTCAAAATATCACTTGGTTTGTAGCTGGTGTTTAATGACGTCGTTTTAATTTTGAGGAGTCATCATGGATTTAGGTATCAAAGGTAAGTGGGCATTGGTCGGTGGCGCTAGCAAAGGTTTGGGCTGGGGATGCGCCCGCGCTTTGGCGCTCGAAGGTGTCAATGTGGTGATGGTGGCCCGAGGTGCCGACGTGTTGAAACAATCTGTGGCCGATTTGCAAAAGGAAGCGCCGGGTGTCACGCTCATTCCCGTAGCGGCCGACATCACCACAGAAGCTGGTCGTGCAGCCTTGTTTTCTGTGGCTGGTGGCCCTGGCAAAGACTTTGACATTGTGGTGACCAATGCGGGGGGGCCGCCACCGGGGGATTTCCGGAGCTGGGATCGTGAGGCATGGATCAAAGCGGTGGACGCCAACATGCTGACCCCCATCGAACTTATCAAAGCCACGGTAGATGGAATGGCTGCGCGTGGCTTTGGCCGCATTGTGAACATCACCTCGAGTTCGGTGAAATCTCCCATCGACATTTTGGGCTTGTCGAATGGTGCAAGAAGTGGCTTGACAGGTTTTGTGGCGGGTGTCGCTAGAACCAAAATTGCAGCGCAAGGTGTCACCCTCAACAATATTTTGCCAGGCAAGTTTGACACCGATCGAATTCGAACCACGGTTGAAGCGACCGCACAAAAAATGGGCAAAACGGTGGCCGAAATTCGTGCCCAACAACAAGCCCAAGTGCCAGCGGGACGTTATGGCACAGCCCAAGAATTTGGCGCTTTGTGCGCATTCATCTGCAGTCAACAAGCCTCCTACATCACAGGCCAAAACTTATTGACTGACGGGGGTGCCTATCCTGGTACCTATTGAGGGCGACACCGCTGTGAGGGCTTGCAACAGACCTCAATCATCTTGGTTTGAGCCGACGCTTGCGCGCCGCGAGGACACCAGAATGCCACCCACAATGAGGGCGAAAGCCACAGCGTGATAGGCCTTGGGCAGGTCCCCTAAAAAGACACTGGACATGATGGCCGCAAACAGGGGGGTGAGGTTGGAGAAAAATCCTGCCACAGCAGGGCCAGCTGTTTGCACGCCCAAGCCCCAGCACCGATAGGCCAAAACAGCGGGCCCCACAGCCACGAAGACCAGCGTGGCATACAGGGGCAGCCCCCAAGTGATGTGCGCATCGGTCATGGCCCATTCAGCGCCTGTGAAAATGCCCGCCCAAGCCAAGCCAAAAATAACCTGCGCCATGAGAAAGGCGGCCCAGTGGTTTCGAATTTCATCGGGCTCATTGCGTTGACTGATCAGCCAACTGTAGGTGGCCCAACAAACAGTGGCCAACAACACATAAATGTCGCCCGCCACAAAACTCACTTGCAACAACTGTTGCCAATCACCTCGAGAAAGCACCACCAGCACGCCAGTGACAGAAAGTGCGGCACCAGTCCACTGAGCAGTTGTCACGGGTGTGTGGAAAAACAAAGCACCAATGGCCAGCATGAAAATGGGAGAACTAGCAGCCACCAAGGTCACATTCAAGGGGGTTGAAGTGTGCAGGGCTAAATATTGCAAAGCGTTGTAACAGCCCACGCCCAGCAAGCTCAGGAGGGCGAAACGGCGCCAATGGGGCCAAAGAGGGCTGCTGGGTTTTAACAAATGACCCGCAAGCGGCAACAAGATAAAAAATGCCAGTACCCAACGAAGAAAATTAAGGGTGATCGGCGGCACCAAATCACTGACCAATCTGCCCACCACCGCATTGCCAGCCCAAAGCAGAGGAGGCACGGTGAGCATCAAGGCCGTGCCTGGAGAGAGTTTTTGAGTCATGGTTGCGACTTTAACGTCATGTGAATAACTGAGCAGTTACACAGGTCATTGAAATTCGTGGCAAAGTCGAGGCTGAGCAATTTACATTCACGTTAATTTTCGGAGACTTTCATGAGCTTAGCAGTCCAAATCGACCAAAATGGTGGTCCAGAACAACTCAAATTGGTAGATGTCACTGTGGGCCAGCCTGGCCCTGGTGAAATTCGCATTCGCCACAAAGCCATTGGTTTGAACTTCATTGACGTTTACCAGCGAAGCGGCTTGTACACCCTGCCAATGCCACTGAGGTTGGGCATGGAGGCTTCCGGCATTGTGGAGGCTGTGGGCGAGGGCGTGACACACCTCAAGGTAGGCGATCGCGCGGCATATGCCAGTCAACCCCCAGGCAGCTATTGCGAAGAGCGTGTCATGCCTGCGAAGTGCGTTTGTAAATTGCCGGATGACATTTCTTTTGAAACGGGTGCGGCGATGATGCTCAAAGGTTTGACCGCACAATATTTGCTCTTGAAAACTCGCCCCGCAGAAGGCTTGCAAGCCGGTGACCATGTGCTGTTCCATGCGGCTGCAGGTGGCGTTGGCCTCATTGCTTGCCAATGGGGCAAGGCTTTAGGCTTTCGCATGATCGGTACGGCCGGTTCAGATGCCAAATGCCAATTGGCCATTGCCAACGGCGCAGAGCATTGCATCAACTACAGCACAGACGACTTCTTGGCGCGCGTGAAAGAAATCACCGGTGGCAAAGGTTTGAAAGTGGTCTACGACTCAGTGGGGAAAGACACTTGGGATAAATCACTCGATTGCTTGCGCCCCTTTGGTTTGATGGCTACTTTTGGCAATGCCTCTGGTGCTGTGACGCCTTTTGCACCTGGTATTTTGGGCAACAAAGGTTCTTTGTATGTCACTCGCCAAACTTTGTTCAGCCACATCACCACACGTGAAAGTACTCAAGCCATGGCCGACGATTTGTTTGCAGTGGTGCAAAGCGGCAAAGTGAAGATTCGCATTGACCAAACTTTTCCTTTGGCGCAAGTTCAAGAAGCACATCGCGCTTTAGAAGCTCGCAAAACCACTGGTTGCACCATCCTCACTTTGTAAAGGTCAAGTTGGCCACAAGAAAGGCAAGTGCCTTTCTTGATGGTCGATGCCGGCCCCTGTCAACGACCCCGTCGAACGCGCAGGAGTTCATCCAAGATGAGCAAGCCGGCGCCCAAACTGATGGCGCTGTCGGCCACATTGAATGCAGGGAAGTGCCAGCCCGCATAGTGAAAATCTAAGAAGTCAATCACATGACTGTAAAGCACACGGTCAATCACATTGCCTACCGCACCGCCCAATAAAAGAGACAAAGACAAACAAAACAAATTTTGTCCTGCATGCATGCGGAGCAAATAAACCATCACCAAGGCAGCCACACAACCTAGCCCCGTAAAGAACCAACGCTGCCATCCTCCTGCATCTGCCAAGAATGAAAAGGCAGCGCCTGGGTTGTGCACACGAACCAAATTGAAATAGGACGTGAAGGGCAAAGATTCACCCAACTGAAAAGAGCCCACGATGGCAATTTTGGTCAGTTGGTCTACCAACAGCGTGAAAAGCGCAAGACCTAACCAAAGCCAGACGCCTGAGCTTTTTTGATTGCGTGCCATGTCGTCAGTGATTGAAGAAATTGGGTTTAAGCAAACAAGCGTTTTTCACCCGCACCATGCAGGTTGCTGTCGCAACGTCCGCACAATGCAGGGTGTGCTGGGTTCACGCCCACATCGGGCGCGTAATGCCAGCAGCGGTCGCACTTGGTGTCTTGGCTCACAGACACCTTGGCAACCAAACTGTTGCCAGCTTCCAAAATGAGTTGTGAAGTGATGAACACAAACTTCAAGTCGTTTCCTAAGCTGGCCATCAAGGCATGGTCTTCTGGCGCGGCCTGCAAAGTCACGGAAGCCTGTAAAGATGCACCCACTTTGCCATCAGCGCGCAAAGCTTCAATGTCTTTGTTCACTTGATCTCGAATTTCGCGAAGGCGGGCCCACTTGGCTAACAATGTTTCGTTGGGTGTCCCCAAATCGCTGAAGCTTTCCATGAAAATGGACTCAGAGGTGCCAAAGTTTTGCCAAGCTTCCTCGGCGGTAAAACTCAAGAACGGGGCCATCCATCGGAGCATGCCGTGTGTGATGCGGTACAACACGGTTTGTGCGGAGCGTCGAGCCAATGATTTGGGAGCGCTTGCATAGAGCCGGTCTTTCAAAACGTCGAGATAGAAAGCACCCAAATCTTCTGAGCAATACACTTGCAACTTAGACACCACAGGGTGAAATTCATAAACCTTGAAATGCGCCAAGATGTCGGTTTGCAACTGTGCAGCGCGACTTA
>CANJOS010000019.1 GCA_947476015.1 Comamonadaceae bacterium
CAGCAGAGCAAAAGCTTCAAGCTACCAGGAGTGGTAGTTCAGTTGGTTAGAATACCGGCCTGTCACGCCGGGGGTCGCGGGTTCGAGTCCCGTCCACTCCGCCAGTAAGTCAGTAAAAACGCGCCTTCGGGCGCGTTTTTCATTTTTATCCATCAACCTACCCGCCATCAAATGTGGATTGTTGAGTTGCGTTTGTTGCTTAGGTTGGGTGAAGAAAATTGTTAAGGGCCATCCCCCAAGTTGATTTGGTTCCATCCGCGCAGCTTGAAACCTAGATTTCCTCAAACGATTTCCGATTTTTGGAATAAGTCTATGTCGTGTTGAGGCAGAATTTAGTATGACTGCAATGGTTATTGCACCCTATTTTCTGATACCGACTTTTAAGTTTGAGCGTAATTTAAAAATTGGGAAAATTCCAATCAGAGGTGTGTTTACTTTTTAAAATAATCAATTAGGATAAAGATTAATTGATCTATTTCTAACAAGGACTGAGTGATGCAAATTTCCCAAAATGAAGAATGGCTTGGCGAAAAGTACCTTTCTTGCTCTACTTAACTTTGTGTATTGAATCTTTCTATGCACGATGTTGCCATTGTTGGATTTGGACCTGTGGGCGCAACGCTTGCGGGGCTTTTAGGAAAATTGAGAATTAACGTTGTAGTTTTTGAGAAAAATCTTGAAATCTATCCCATGCCCAGGGCCGTAGGGTTTGACCATGATGCAATGCGCATTTTTCAATGTATAGGTATCACCGATGCGATAAAAGCGTTTATTGAACCTTTCCGTGATGAAATCTATTTAGGTGCAGATGGACGTTTGTTGCAGCATTTCAAACACATGCCCAAGCCATATCCATTGACGTGGGATCCTCATTTCACTTGTGATCAGCCGGGGATAGAGAAAGAACTTCGCTCAAAGATCAGCGGCATGCGAAATGTTCAGGTGAGATTGGGTTGCGAATTTCTAACTTACCAACAAAAATCCGATGCCGTCAATATTCAGATCAAAAGTGCAACAGGCGAGTCTGAAGTCATCGAGGCAAAGTATTTAATTGCCTGTGATGGCGCGTCTAGCTCAATCAGAAGTCAAATGAACATTGACTTAGAAAGTATGAACTATGACGAGTCATGGTTAGTTGTTGATATGAAAGTTAAGGCGGCGGCTCTAGACAGGCTACCCCAGACCAATGTTCAATATTGCGATCCGGTGAGGCCCAGTACGATGATTTGTTGTCCAGGCAACCACCGCCGTTGGGAATTCATGAAACTGCCCAGTGACTCACCGGAGACATTCATTCAAGAAGAACAGCTCTGGAAACTGATGTCTCCTTGGATCAGTCCTGGTGATGCCGACATATGGAGAGCCGCAGCATATCGATTCCACGCACTTGTGGCCAAAAGTTGGCAAGATGGAAGGGTATTTTTGGCTGGAGACAGCGCTCACCAAACCCCCCCCTTTATAGGACAGGGTATGTGTCAAGGCATTCGCGACGCAGGCAACTTGGCTTGGAAACTGCATCGTGTGATCAAAGGCAGTTCCCATGAAAATTTATTGACAACTTACACTGAAGAACGAAGGCCCAACGTGGTTGCAACCACGCAACTGGCCAAGGATTGTGGGTTGATGATTTCAGAGCGTGATGAAGTCAAGGCCAAAGTTCGCGATGATGAGATCTCTGCCGAAACTGACGGCCTGGGTCGGATGATCATTCGTCAAGATTTGATTCCAGCTTTAGATGCGGGGCTGCTGGTCACAACTGCGCCATTGGCTGGCAAAGTCTTCCCACAACCGGTCGTCATGACCGCAAATCGGAATGAGGCATTGATGGATGAGCTTGTCCAATCACGCTTTCACTTGGTTGTTTTGGCGGGTCTCATCGAGAAAATTGAGTTAGATCAGCTCTGCGCTGAGGCTGCCCAAGCAGGTATCCTCACAGTCGTCGTGTCTCAAGAAATTACCCCTGAGCAGGGTATCAATGATCAAGTCCTGTATGTCAAAGAAACTGCACCATTGATCAAAAATTTTGTCTCAAGCCAATCCTGCATTGGCGTCATTGTTCGCCCTGATCATTATGTTTACTGTGGTTTGGTCGATGTAAGAAATGCGCAGTTTGAGCTCAGCCGATTGGTGTCCACTTTGGGTGTCTAATACCCATGCTGCAAGATCAACTCAATCTTCTGCCGTCACCCCGGTAGATCGAACAACAGGTCCCCAACGTTGAAGGTCATCGCGAACACGGGTGGCAAAAACTTCGGGTGACTCTCGACCGCCCTGAAGTGATAGTTTGTCTAGCAGTTCCCTCATCCCCGGCTCATCGAGAGACTCCTGCATGGCCTGATTCAATTGACGCACAAAGTACATGGGCGTCTTAGACGGGGCGTACCAGCCGATGTAATCTATGTTGGAAACATTCTTAAATCCAAGCTCCGAAAAGGTGGGCACCTCTGGAACCGAGGGCCAGCGTTGAGGACTGGTCACAGCCAATAGCCTTAGCTTGCCCTCTCTTGCATACTGAAGAACCTCGCCTATGGGGTGAAATCCCATGCTGATGTGTCCCCCTAGAAGATCGATCAATTGTGGACCGCTGCCTTTGTATGGAATGCTTTTAAGCGATATGTTGGTGGCTCTTTCGAACATGATTCCTGCAAAGTGAGGCGTCGACCCTGTCGCTGGTATGCCGTAGTTGGCCAAGCTAGGATGAGCACTTGCCCACTGGACCAGTTGGCTGATGGTCTTCACTTCTGCAGGAACAGCTGGACCGATGGCCAAAGCAAATGTATAAAAGACGACGGGTCCGATGGGGATGAAATCAGCCAAAGGATCATATTGGAGTTTTTTTCCATAGGTATGTGGATAGACCGTCATTGCAGAAGAAGTCGTCTGCAATACATGGCCCCCTTCAGGCAAAGCCCGTTTGACAAAATCGATGGCGATTCGTCCGCTTGCACCAGGTTTGGTCTCGTATACCAGAACGCCTGGCCAGCGCGCCTTCATGCGTTGCAATAAAGGTCTGGACACTTGGTCGCCAAGCCCTCCAGGTGGGAATCCTGACCAGACGACAGTCTGGCTTGGCATTTGAGCCTGCGCGAGTGATGAAAATAGACACAGCAACAAGATCTGAAACAATTTGCACTTCATCTCATTCTCTCCTCAATCAGAAAGGCACTGCACGTTTTAATTTTTTCCATCGAGATTGTCTTTCATTGCACCAGTCAACTGATCAGCCCGTGGAAAAATTCGATGTCGTTCAATAAGATTGCACACTGGGTGGCACGGGACGTGCAGCACTCCAATGCTGATGAATGCGAGACTGTTGCGCCACAGTATCTGCAATTGCAAGTGCCAGATCCTCAACCGCAATGCCTGCGGGCTGCCCGTCCTCCACAGGCAATGTGTCAATGGTGACGCGGTATTTGCCGTGTATGTCGGTCAGACCTAACAGCCAAGGCGGAGAGACAAAGCTCCAGCGGAAACTCCTGTCGCATTCGAAGTACTCCAGCTGTGCGCGCCCACCCATTCCCTTGCCAAATATTTCTCTGCACTGATCGTAGAATGATTCAATCACCGGCCCATGAAAATTGCTGAAAGGGTCCTTATTTGAATCAGCCTGAATTTGCGTGCGCTGCTCTGCCATTTCCTTGAAGGCAGGAATACCACCACTGAGTTTATACAGCCTTGCCCAATGACCTGGTTGAGCTGCATTGAAGAACCAGTGGGGCCAGCCCGGATCCTCGAACATTTGAAAGCCGTTGGGTGTCCAAAGACTTGAAGCCCCCCCAATGTTCATAAAGTAAGCTTCAGGAATGACTTCCTTGAATGCGCGCTTGATACGCCATGCCGCTTCAACCAAAAGTTTGTAGCCGACATAGCCATTGTCCTTGGGTGCGAAAGCAACGACCAGCGCTTCATGACCAGTCAGAGCCGATCGCAGTTGTTTGAAGTCAAAGATATCGGTGGGTCGTTTCTCCAAGCCAGGGTGATCTTGCAGCGAGTCCGGATGGCGTGCGATGGCAGTCACGTGGTGTCCTCGGTCTAGCAAAATCGTTGTCACCTTACTTCCGATGGTTCCTGTTGCGCCAATGATTGCAATTTTCATGATTTTTCTTTTCTTACGACTGGATGTTCATGTGACTGGCAGTAAAAGGTGTGAGTCATAGGGTCCACCGCAATGAATCACATGACGTCCCCGGTTAATGGTGTCTGGCGGTTCAAGGCCAGGAAATTCGGTGCCTGACAGCTTGTAGCCACCGATCACCAACTGCAATTGCTCATCTTTGCGCCAGCGCATGGCCAGCGGCCATATTTGTATTTCAATAGGGACGATCTCTCCGGGCACGAGTTTTTCAATTCGGTCATACCGGTGATGAGGAATTCCAGGTTCTGAACGCTCGGCATCGGTGGCGCGCATGGAGGCACGCTGCATCCCTTTAGCCCCTGAAAAAACAATCATGCCTGACTTGGTTTCAGGCTGATCGGGTTGATCATCGCGTGAAACACCGGGGGGGAGCATGGTTCTACAACCTAGATGCTTACCGTTTTCGTCGAGCTTTCGAACTTCTACGTAGATGTCCAAATCGTCTGCTTCTAAAGCTTGTACCCACAGTTTCAGTGAGATGTAGCCAGCAATTTCCGTGTCTTGTTTGAACCGATGAACAAATGCAAGCCTGTCGGTGGTGTCGCAAGGATCGTAGTGAGCGTTGTTTACTGACATCAGTTTGCTCGAATTCATGGTTCGAGCAGTCGCGTCCAAATACATCGCGGTGTAGTGAGTTCTTGCCAGTGGAAATTCTTGCTCTGGCCTGTTGACGATGTCATTCCCACCTGGATCAAGCACGCACATTCGAACCTTGGGTGTACTTTCCCAGTCGTTTTGCGCGTCCTTGAGATAGAAATCAAAAAATCGTCGCAAATCTTCGACATTTTCGTAATAGTCTGTCCACTCATGCGTGTTGTGAACGCGTAGCCATTTCTTTTTGGAGGCAACGCCGCGCCAGCCGTTCAGCGTACCCATGGTGTGAATCAAATTTGTCCAGCTCGAGACCACATAGGCTGGTACCTCAACCTTGTCTAAGGCAGGAATTTTGCTTTCCCAATAACTGTTCATCAGTGGATAAGACCGCACCATCGCTGGGATGTCCTCTACCATCCCCGGGCCAGCAAACATGCTGATCATGTGATTATTGAAGCCAACATCAGGAATACCGCCACGCACGACATCGCAACGGTAAAGATCGGTCCAGCCTTCCCATGGAGCAAAGGCGGCAAGGTGCGGTGGTCGTTCTGCTGCTATGAACCATTGCACGATGGCCAGCCATGACGTCCCAGTGAGTCCCACCTTGGTGTTGCTCCATGGCTGGGCCGCAATCCACTCGACGAGATCATGTCCATCTTGCCCTTCCTGTGGGCCCCAACAGTGCAGGTTACCTTGACTGCTCATGGCACCTCGAGCATCTGCGTTCACTACACCATATCCATGTGCACACCAGAAAGCTGGGTCGGGTCCTTCGAACATTTCTGTGCCTGAAAGCTTTTCAATTGGCACTCCCCCATGAAAGGGTAAATCGTCCATTTGAATGACACCCCCTTGCTTGCCGTAAGGGGACCAAGCTAAGAGCATTGGAAGCGATTCCAATGTTTGCGCAGGTCGGAAAATATCTACATAAATATGCTGGCCGTCGCGCAGAGGTACCGCAACATCTTGGTCAAGGATGATGTCGCACGGTAGCGGTACTGCGCCAGGACGCATGACCGAGCCCTTTTTTAAGAGCTTTTGGAGGGGGCGCAGCCCTTGATATCTGGCTCTTTCATCATCAGAGGGGCGAGCTTTTCGAAATTGGACAGAGGTGGATTGCATGTTGATTCACTTATTCAAGAGACATATTGAGTCCCTTGAGACTGGCGCCAAAACGTTGTGATTGACGCTGCAACTCCTGTTGTGCGAACTCAGAACTGGACCACAGTGGTACCAAGCCACTTTGTTGTATGGCTTCTCGAACCTCTGGGCTGTTAGAGACCTCCTTCAGCGCCGCTTCAAATTTCGCAAGGACATTCGCTGGTACTTTGGCGACACCAAAGATCGCCGTGTAGATCGTGACATCGTATTCTTTGAACCCGCTTTCTTGCATCGTCGGTAAATCTGGCAACACATTTGATCGCACTTTGGTAGACACGGCGAGTCCAGTGAGCCGGTTTGTCTTGACGAATTCCGAAACAGTGGATGCCACGACAAATGAGCAATCTACATGGCCTGCCAACACATCTTGGGCTGCTGCCAGAGGACCTTTGTAGGGAATATGGGTCATTTTCAAGTTGGCCTGTTCAAGGAACATTTCCATGGCCAAGTGCGCAGCAGTCCCTGCTCCGCCACTTGCATAGTTCAGGGGCTTGGTTTTAGCAAGATTCACAAGATCTGCAACACTTTTGACGCCCAATGATGGTTTGCACACCAGAACATGCGCCAGCCCGCCCACGAGTGTCGCTGCTGGCAAATCTTTAACTTCAAACCCTAGGCGTTTGTAAACATAAGGGTTGATTGTCACGATACTTTCTGGTCCGATCAACCATGTGTAGCCATCGGCTCCTGCTTTAGACAGTTCTGCTGCGCCTATATTGCCGCCCGCACCTGATTTGTAGTCCACCACGACAGGTTGCCCCAGACGCTGCCCCAAACCGTTGGTGATCGAGCGAATCACCCGTTCAGGACCAGCCCCTGCTACGAATGGTGCAATCATCCGAATGGGCTTATTTGGCCATTCTTGTGCCTGAGCTGTTCCAGCCGCGATCAAAGTTGTCAGCAACCATGCTGCGTAATTGCGCATTGAATGTCTCCTTGAGGTAAGCCGTGGCAGTTGGGGGCAATCAACGAAGGAAATCACGTCATTTCAAGACCAAATCCTGCCTTAGAGCAAATAATGTAGCGAGACTCACATGGGATTAAAAGCCCTGAATTGCGATGACAGGTATCACGTTATCTGATACCTAAGATCTGATGATTCGATAGTTTGGAGTATCTATGCGATACAAAGACAATGGGCTAAACCGCCAGAGGGAAAGGGCAGTTTGATCAGCGATTCGAATTATTCAAAAGATCTCAGTTTGCCCGATTCTTCAATTAATTTGTGACGTATCCACTGAAGGGCAGGATCGCTGTCACGGTACTTATGCCATTGCAGCCTAGCGGTGAACTTGGGTGGGTCGAATTCGAGTTTGACAGATCGAACAGCAAACTGTTCACAGGCTTGTTCAGCCATGCGTGCATGCATCGTCGCGATTCGCTTTGTCCCAACCACTAGGCATGGAAGTAAGCCAAAGTTGGGCACTCTGACGTGAACCCGACGTAATCCAGGATGCAATTTCTCGAACCAAGCGTCGAACATTGGCACCCCCTTGCTATCAACTGCAACATGCCCACGTTGAATATAGGTTTCAAGTGAAATTGATTCGCCGATTCCCTCATGATTTTTGTCCACTACAGCAAGATAGTTATCTTCAAAAAGGGGGCACGAGGCGAATCCCTCAGTCTCGTGCCAGTCTGGTGAAATGATAAAGTCCACTTCACCTGACTCAAGTTCCTGGTGGGCCACGCCGCTGATATGACGGAATTCAAAAGTAATGTCTGGTGCTTCCCAAGCAATGGTCCGCAAAAGGTTAGTCAATAAGATGCGTATGGAATTGTCTGAGGCGACCAGAACGAAATTACGATTTGACAGTCTCGGATCGAATTCGGGTGTACTGCCTAAGGTTGCGTCCACCATCAATAAGAGGTTATTGACCTTGTCCACCAGCGAGATTGCTAAAGGCGTCAGTTCCATGCGCCTACCTTTTTGAACAATCAGTGGATCATCAAAATAGTCACGCAGTCTTGCTAGGATGCCACTCATTGCAGATTGGCTAAGGTGCAAACTTTCTGCCGCTCGGGTCACACTGCGCATCGTGAGAAGAGCCCGCAGAGCACCCAGAAGATTCAAATCGAACCGTTGATACCGCATCGTCTAATTTCCTGATCAAATCCAATCAACTGGCAGAACAACTGCCAAATTGAGGTGGCTTGGCATGTGATGCTTAACTCGGAAGATTAATCGCGAATAGCTGGCTGCAACAGCCTGACTAAAGTACAAAATGCAACACTTAACTTCCTCTATCCCTGAAGCCAATACTTAAAGATACATCAAGCACTCAACTACATTTCATCACAATAGCATCACAATCATGCAAAGAGCTGCGCCCTTCAGCATTTTAAATATTAATTGGTTTCAGTCCTGACATGTCAAGTTCAATGATGGCGCCTGCTTGTGTCTTAGCATGCACCGATACTGTTAAGCTTAAGCACACCAAATTATGATGGTGATCCTATCCATTGGAGCATTATTCGTCAAATATGCTTCATTAAATGCGTGGCGGCACTGATTTTGATTCAACTTGTGAGGCTTGCGGCAACGAGTCGTAGTCCTATTTAAATGCGCCATCTTGTGACCAATTGCCACTGTACTGTCAGCCGAATGAACTAACTTTTGAGTTTTTAGGTAATTGGGTCAGAGTCATCTAGCACCAAGCCTGCGGTGCCATCAGCCCAAGCAAATAACCTTTGAGCCAGCCGACATCAATGGGCTTTGAAATAAAGTGCACACCGAGAGGTGGGCCGCCACGTGCTTGGAGATCGGCTTCTGTCATGGCTGACAATGCAATGAGTTGAAGGTGTTCGTAGTCGGGTTTGCTTTGAACCTGTTTGACCAACTCCCAGCCGTCAATACCTGGCATGAGCAGGTCCAAAATCATGACTTGAGGTTTGAAAAGTGGCAGAGTCATGAGGGCATCGAATCCCGAGGACAAGGCGCAGCAATCGATGCGTTTGTCTGCCTTGAGGCAGGTGTCTTGCAGGAGGTGTCTGGTGATGACATCATCATCGACCACCAGGACCTTGAGGCGATCGCCCATCAAGCGATCGAGGGCGGGCAACTTTTGCTGTTGGGCTTGGTAGTTTTGAATGGAATCTAAAGAAATACGGCGGTGCCCCCCTTGGGTGACCCAAGCGGTGAGGACCTTTTTGTCAACCAAGCTTTGGACCGTGCCCACGGAAAGTTGGAGCAATTGGGCGGCTTTGCTGGTGCCACAACAAGCGGGGGTGGTGAGTGAGGGCATGAAAATCTTGAATTTGAAACCCCCAATCTACCGTCATTTCCGGCACTCAAATGATACAAATGCTTTCATTTCAGGCCCTCTTCTTAGGGACTTTCGGGATGTTCGCATGCGTCAGACGCGATTAGGATGCTTCGAATGCAATGGCATTGGCCATTCTATGAAAATAAGCACCTAGTTTGTAAGCTGTCGGAGACCCCCTGAATGCCTGCCCATTACGCTTTTTGGCCAAAAAGAGTGCCCTACAACATCGCGGCCCCCCAAACCTCGCTTTGGATGAATTTGCAGATCAGCGCATGGCGTTACCCCCACAAAACGGCAGTGGTTTTCATGGGCCGGTCTTGGTCTTACACCGAGCTTCTTCAAGCGGCAGAACACATTGCCGCTGCTTTGATTCAAATGGGCGTGAAAAAAGGAGATCGGGTCGTTTTGGACATGCAAAATTGCCCTCAATGGATCATCACGCATTTCGCTATTCTTCGACTGGATGCTGTGGTTGTCCCTGTCAATCCCATGAACCGCATGGAGGAGTTGAAACACTACATTCTTGACCCCGACACTCGGGTGGCTGTGACGACCGCAGACCTGGCGGGCGAGCTGACGGCAGCCAGCAACGCTTTGGAAGTTTCACAAAGGCTTCGGCATGTGTTGGTTACGCAGTTTGCTGACGTGTTTGACGCCGCCAACATCGGCCCAGAAGAAATGCCAGAGGCATGGCGTGATTGGTTGCTGACCGCACACCCTCTGCCTTTGCTTGAAGGTGGCCAAGTGCATCAATGGCATCAGGCATTGCGCACTGAAGTTCAGTTGCCTAACGTGACTGCCACTTCGGAAGATCTTGCTGTTTTGCCCTACACCAGTGGCACCACGGGCTTGCCAAAAGGCTGCATGCACACCCATGGCACCATCATGCACAACGCCATGTTCAGCGGCATTTGGTTTGGCGCCACACCTGAAAACAAAACTTTGGCGGTGGTTCCCATGTTCCACATCACGGGCATGGTCAGTGTGATGCACTCGTCGATTTACACCGGTGCCACACTGGTTCTGATGCCCCGATGGGACCGAGATCTTGCGGGGCGTTTGATTTCAAAATGGCAAGTTTCGCACTGGACCAACATCCCCACCATGGTGATTGATTTGCTTGGCAGTGCCAACTTGGCGCAATTTGATTTGACCAGTTTGCAATACATTGGAGGTGGGGGTGCGGCCATGCCAGAGGCTGTAGCCCAAAGATTGCTGGACCAATTTGGTTTGCACTACATCGAGGGCTATGGTTTAACGGAAACCGCAGCGCCATCGCATACCAACCCCCCTGATCACGCCAAAAAGCAATGTTTGGGCATGCCCTACATTGGTGTTGATTCGCGAGTGGTGGATCCCGAAACATTGCAGGAATTGCCGCAAGGTGAGTCGGGCGAAATTGTGATTTCAGGGCCGCAAGTTTTCAAAGGCTACTGGAAACGACCCGAAGCCACAGCCAGCGCATTTTTTGAGCGCGATGGCAAGTTGTTTTTCCGCTCGGGTGATATGGGGCGAATAGATGAAGAAGGTTATTTTTTCATGACCGATCGGTTAAAACGGATGATCAATGCCAGTGGTTTCAAAGTTTGGCCTGCGGAAGTGGAAGCTTTGATGTTCAAGCATCCTGCCATCCAAGAGGCTTGTATCATCTCGACCAAAGACACCTATCGCGGCGAGTCTGTCAAGGCGGTGGTGGTATTGCGCAGTTCGCACAAGGGTCAAGTGAGTGAGCAAAACATCATCGATTGGTGCCGCGATACCATGGCGGTTTACAAAGTGCCGCGCGTGGTGGAGTTTATGGAAGCATTGCCCAAAAGTGGCAGTGGCAAAGTGATGTGGCGCGCGCTGCAAGAAGCCGAAATGGCAAAGGTCTAAATTTTGAATTCATCTCTGCGTTTATCGGTGCTAGATCAATCAGTGGCCATGGCAGGCCGCGGGCAAGATGAGTCCATCCGCCAAACCGTGGCTTTGTCTCAGTGGGCTGAAAAACTGGGCTATTCAAGGTTTTGGGTGAGTGAACACCATGCGCATCCCAGCATCGTAGGGACTGCACCTGAGGTTCTCATGGCGGCCATTGCGATGCAAACGAACACCATTCGCATTGGCAGCGCAGGGGTCATGCTGCCGCATTATTCGTCATTGAAGGTGGCCGAGCAGTTCAGGGTGCTTGACGCATTAGCGCCTGGACGCATTGATTTGGGTGTGGGCCGTGCGCCCGGCAGCGATGGCAAAACGGCGCAGTTGCTCAACCCCGATCGCTATGCCAGTGAAAATTTTCCTCAGCAAGTGATGGAGCTGCAGGCGTGGGTGAAGGGTCAGCCCATGCCGGTGGGCCATCCTGGGCATGGGGTATTTGCCTATCCGCAATCGTCTACAGCGCCTGAAGTTTGGATGCTGGGCAGCTCGGACTATGGTGCACAATTGGCCGCACACTTGGGCCTGCCTTATGCGTTCGCATGGTTCATTACCGATGGTCAAGGTGCCGATCAAGCGCTGCAAATGTACAGAGACACATTCAAAGCCAGTCCGAGTTTGGACAAGCCGCACGCCACTGTGTGTGTATGGGCTTTGGCGGCCGATTCAGACGAGGAAGCTTGGCACTTGTTTAAAAGCCGTGCACGTTGGCGCATGGACCGCAATTCAGGTCGCATAGGCCCCATGTTGCCGCCTGATCAAGCCGATCGTGACTACTCGCAAGCTGAACAGATGGCGCTTCAAGCCATGAAGGCCAGTGCATTTGTGGGCAGTGCACGCAACGTAGCAGACAAGTTGCGCGCCATGGCGGTAAGACTGGAATTGGATGAAGTGGCGGTGATCACTTGGACCTATGATCCTCAGGCTCAGATGCGCTCTTATGAGCTATTGGCCGAAGAATTTAAATTGAAACCTTGAACATTGTCAGGAGTACACGCATGTTTGAAACCGCAATTGCAGGCAGTTTGCCCAAGCCCGAATGGTTGGCTGAAACCAACAAACTCTGGCCCAAATGGATGGCAGAGGGCGAGAGCCTGAGACAGGCCAAGGCCGACGCCACCTTGCTTTGGATCAAGGCGCAAGAAGATGCAGGTCTCGATGTGATTGGTGATGGCGAGCAATCGCGTCAACACTTTGTGCACGGTTTCTTGGAGCAGGTCGAGGGCATTGACTTTGAAAACAAAGTGACCATGGGCATTCGCAACAATCGCTACGATGCGCAAGTGCCACAAGTGGTTGCGCCTTTGCGTTTGAAAGGCCGTGTGCATGCGTTTGAAGCGCAATTGGCGCGTGCTCATACCAAGAAAAAATTGAAGTTCACGTTGCCCGGGCCGATGACCATTGTGGACACTGTGGCCGATCGTTTCTATGGCGACAAAGTGAAGATGGCCATGGCCTTTGCTGAGTTGTTGAACCAAGAAGCATTGGCACTGCAAGCCGATGGTGTGGACATTGTTCAGTTTGACGAACCCGCCTTCAATGTGTACATGGAGGAGGCCGCTGACTGGGGCGTGAAAGCCTTAGAGCGTGCAGCGCAAGGCCTCACGTGCACCACGGCCGTTCACATTTGCTATGGCTACGGCATTCAAGCCAACATTGATTGGAAAAATTCATTGGGCCATGAATGGCGTCAATATGAAAAGGTGTTTCCTGCATTGGCCAAGAGCAGCATCAAGCAAGTGAGCTTGGAGTGTTTTCACTCTCACGTGCCGATGGACCTGATGGCGCTGCTTGAAGGCAAAGACGTGATGGTGGGTGTGATTGATGTTGCAAGCGATGTGATTGAAACACCCGAAGAAGTGGCTGACACCATTGGCCGTGCGCTTCAATTTGTGCCCAAGGCGCGCATCATTGCTTGTACCAACTGCGGCTTGGCCCCCATGAGCCGTGAAGTAGCTCAGAAAAAATTGCAGGCACTTGCCGAAGGTGCCCGCATTGCGCGGGAGCGTTATCGCTGAAAAATAACAATCACATGCGTTCAAAAATGGCGGCAATGCCTTGCCCGCCACCGATGCACATGGTGACCAAGGCATAACGCCCCTTGATGCGTTGCAACTCGTGCAATGCTTTCACGGTGATCAAGGCGCCTGTGGCACCAATGGGGTGACCTAAAGAAATACCAGAACCGTTGGGATTGACCTTGGCAGGGTCGAGCCCCAAGTCGCGCGTGACTGCGCAAGCTTGCGCAGCAAACGCTTCGTTGGCTTCGATCACGTCCAAATCATTCACGGTGAGCCCCGCTTTTTTCAGAGCCATTTGCGAGGCAGGCACAGGGCCAATGCCCATGTACTTGGGATCGACGCCGGCATGCGCGTAGGCTACCAAGCGAGCCAAAGGTTTGGCGCCGCGGGCTTTGGCAGCACCAGCCTCCATGAGGACCACAGCAGCAGCAGCGTCGTTAATGCCCGAAGCATTGCCCGCTGTGACGGTACCATTTTCTTTGACAAAGACGGGCTTGAGTTTGCCCAATTCTTCCATGGTGCAACCTGGGCGAAAATGCTCATCTGTTTCGTAGGCTACTTCGCCTTTGCGAGTTTTGAGCATGACCGGCATGATCTGGCCTTTGAAATAACCCGCTTGTGTGGCGCGTTCTGCACGGTTGTGACTTTCAACGGCCAATTTGTCTTGGTCTTCGCGCGTGATGCCCCACTTGGCGGCGATGTTCTCGGCGGTCACGCCCATGTGAATGGTGTGGAAGGGGTCGTGCAATGCACCTACCATCATGTCGATCATTTTGGTATCGCCCATGCGTGCGCCAAAACGATTGGTGTTGATGGCATAGGGTGCGCGGCTCATGTTTTCAGCACCGCCACCAATGGCCACATCGGTGTCGCCTAACAAAATGGACTGGCTGGCAGAAATGATGGCTTGCAAGCCAGAACCGCAAAGACGGTTCACGTTGAATGCAGGCGTGCCTTCAGCACAGCCACCGTTGAGGGCAGCCATGCGCGACAAGTACATGTCTTTGGGTTCTGTATTGACCACATGGCCAAAAACGACATGACCCACATCCTTGCCTTCGGTGTTGGCGCGCTTGAGGGCTTCACGCACCACTTGTGCGGCCAATTCAGTGGGGGCAACATCTTTTAAGCTGCCTCCAAATGTCCCAATGGCGGTGCGTACACCGCTGACGACAACTACTTCACGGCTCATCTCTGTCTCCTTAGATTGGAAATTAATTCAAGCCTTCATTCTGACCAAAAAAGGCTACAGGGGGCTGACAAATTTTAGACGTCGCGCACGTCGCTGACGGGGTTGCTGCCAAAGTCGGGTCGAGCCAAGTAGTTTAAAACTCGTCGGGCAGCATCTTCGGGGGGAGTGAGTTGTCCAGTGTCTTTGAGTTGCTGAAAACCATGCTGATCTGGGAAGTTTTCAGGGGTCGCAACCCGCATTTGAAGCTGCATGGCGGTATCAATCACACCGGGTGCCAAGGAAGTGACCTTGGCACCATGGGGCTTGAGCGCCTCGTCGAGTGCCAAGCAACGTGTAAAGTGGTCCATACCGGCTTTGGCTGCGCAATAGCCGGCTTGCGATGCCATGGCACGTCTGCCCAAACCCGATGAGATGTTGACCACCTTGCGTGGCAAGCGCCAGCTTTCTGTGGCTCCCAAAAATGCAGCACACAATTGCATCGGAGCTTCCAGCCCAACTCGCAAGGCCATGGCCAAGTTGTGCGGATCTGCTTGACTCAAGGGGCCTATGTTGGGGATGACTCCGGCATTGTTGATGAGTGTGGCACTTAAAAAAGCAGTGACATTTTGAGATTGAAGCCAATTTTTGAGGGCTTCACTGGCTTTTGCGCCATCGGCCAAATCGTGAGCCCATTGTTCTAAATGAGCCCCTGTTTTTTGAGCACATGCGGAGAGCCGGTCTTGCGGGTTGCGGGAAATACAGAGGAGGGTGTTGCCTGCTTGTAGTAGCTGCTCAGCCATGGCCAAGCCCATGCCGCGTGAGCCACCTGTCAGGATGTAGAGATGTTGTGACATGTTGAAAATTCTTTCAATTAAAAGGGAACCTTGCTTTTGAACGCCATCCATTCTGCCGTCAAGGGATGTTTGAATTGCAACTCTCTTGCATGCAATAACAAGCGAGGTGCTCTGGCCACTACTTCGGGTGAGGCATACAAGGTATCTCCCAAAATGGCGTGGCCTATCGCCATCATGTGAAGGCGTAACTGATGTGTGCGGCCGGTGATGGGCTTTAACTCAACACGGCTTGCATTTTCAACCGGCTGATGATGTTTGATTCGCCACTGGGTGTGGCTGGGTTTGCCATGCTCCCAATCTACCTTGCTTTTGGGCCTGTTAGGCCAATCGATCAGCAGCGGCATTTGAATATCTTGCCAAGTCTCTGGCTTGGCATCTTCATGGCTTTGAGGGTCGCCCGATACAACAGCTTCGTAGCTTTTATGTACCTCTCTTAGTGCAAAAGCTCGACTTAAACTTCGCTGCATTTCCGCCCCTCTTGCGATCACCACCAAGCCTGAAGTGGCCATGTCAAGGCGGTGCACTGTGAGGGCTTCAGGCCAGGATTGCTGGGCTCTGGCAATGAGGCAATCTTGCTTGTCCTCACCTCGACCTGGCACACTGAGCAAGCCAGAGGGCTTGTTGAGAACGATCAGATGCTCATCAAGAAAAATCAAATCGAGAGCGGACATTGTTCAAGGGCCTTGCAGCGCGCGAATTCGGTTCACCTGGAGGGGTGTGACTTCCTTGACTTGATTGCCCCATTGCGTTCGGAGGTGCGTGAGCACAGCCGCAATTTCTCGATCATCTAAAGTCAGGATGAAAGGCGGCATACCAAAGGGTCGAGGGTTCAATTGCGTGGCTGCTGGGTAGCCTCCATACAAAACAGCTTGAACCAAGTTGGTGGGATCGTCCAACAAGACGGCCCGATTTTTTGCAAGCGAAGGGTATGCGCCCGGAATGCCTTGACCTTGGTTTTGGTGACATTGTTCGCAATGTTTTTCATATATTTTGGCGCCTAGGCTTAACACTTTGGGCGAAGTGTTTGCTTGTGATTTTTTGTCTGAGTTGGTTGGGGCTTTGGGTTCATTTCGAGAAACTTTGAGTGCCAATTCTTGGAGATAGATTGACACCGCCGTCAGATCCTCATCGCGCCAATGCTGCGTACTGTGTTTCACTACTTCAGCCATGGGGCCGCTGGCAAGTGCCTGACCGCTTTGACCAGACTTTAAGAATCTGACAATCTCCGCAACTGATTTTGACGCCAAGCCAGTTTCTTGCAGACTGGTGAGGGAAGGCGCATACCAATTGAGCACAGGCATGAGTCCGCCTGAAAAATCGGAGACCTCAGCCAAGGCGCCCCATGCATTTCTTTCGCTGTGACATGCCGCGCAGTGAGCCAAGCCTTGAGCAATGTAGGCGCCGCGGTTCCACTCGGGGGTTTGATTGACCTGCTGCACGTAAGTGCCAGGCGTGAAAAATAAGCTTCGCCATACAGCAAGTGCCGTGCTGGTGCCATAGGGCCAGTCTAATGTTTCTGAGGGTTTCAAAATGGGCTTCAGATTGGCAGTGGGTTCCAGTGATTTCAAGACAGCAAAAAGCGCATCGCTGTCTTCTCGCGTGATGAGTGTGGTGTGTTGGTAAGGGAAGACGGGTGTCAACAAGCGCCCATCTTTGGATTTCCCAAAGTGCAACGCGCGCCAAAAATCATGGGCATTCCAAGAACCCAAGCCGTGTTTCAAATCAGGAGTGATGTTGCTGCTGTAAACCTTGCCAAAGGGTGTCTCAAAAGCTCGCCCGCCCGCGCCTGTAACGCCGCCTCTTGCTGTGTGACAAGTGAGGCAGTTCCCAAGCTGCAAAAGTTGCTTGCCGTTTTCGGCAAGTGTCGTGTCGTTTTGCGATGCCGTGCTTGTTTGAGGCAAGGCCTGCGATCCTGATTCAAAGAGGTCACGATGGTTGTCAATCAAAATAGCAACGCCAAGCGAACCGGCAACAAGAACCCAAAGCAAGAAAAAGTAACGCCAAAAACGGACAGGAAACATCATGACTGAGCCTTGGACAACTCGGGCGCGCTGCCGCAACGCCAAGGCGCCTTCAAAGGCGCTGATATTTTCAATGAGGGTGCAGTCGACAAAGGCGTGTTTTGTGTAGACAACCAGGTTGCGACCGCCACCAAATCCTCTGACGCAAGTCGTTTCACGATGTCGCTCATGCAATCGGGTGCAGTGGCCTTTCGTTGAAGGGTTTGCCATGCGCCAAGCTGTGCGTTCAAATAATCTAGCGGCAGCCCCAACAGTCCGGGCACATTGGGTTGGATGCCCGTTAAGTGTGTGCCGTGGCAGGTGTTGCAGGCGGGAATGCCTCGGCTACTATCACCTTCTAAGGCTAATTTTTTGCCTTGTTTCAAAATGCGATCTGAGATCCGTTCAGTGGCCTGCACTGCTGGTGGATATGGTAATTTGAGATGGGCGAAATGATCGGCAATTTCATGAAGGTAGGCATCAGACAAGGGATCGACCATCCGCGCCATGAGGTTGTAGTGGCGCCGGCCCTCTTGGAAGTTTTTGAGCTGATTGAACAAGTAGCCGGCAGGCTTGCCTGTCAACCGCGGGTAATAGCCATCGGGTCCTGCGCGCCCTTGTTCCCCATGACAGGCTGTGCAGGCGCGGGTTCTTTCAGCCATGTCGTCTTTGAACGCTTTTCCTTGGGCCCAAACTGAGCCAGGTGAAAGACAGAGCAAGCCAAGAAGCAGACCCGCAAACAAGGCTTGCAAGGTCCCTTGAAGCTTTAAATTGGAAAATAAACAAAACACAAGCATGCCTCAAAGATACCCTGAAATGACCTCGGCAGAAGCCAGAGTCCCGCGAGAAATTCAGAGATTTTCAGTTCAGGCGACAATCTAGTGTTTTGTGACTCTTTATTTCACCGCATATGTCCGATTTTCTAGTTCGATTTGCCACCAAGAATGAAGCCGCTGATGTGGCGCAACTGCACCTGATGGCCAGCCGCGTCGCCTATGCAGGCCAAGTGCCTGAAGCACATTGGGATGCCACGCCGATGGCAAAGCGCGTGTCTTATTGGAAAGAGGCCATTGAATATGGTGAGCCCCAAGTGTTGGTGGCTTTGGAAGGCAACACCATTGTGGGATTTGTGGGCTATGACCGATCGCGCGATCCAAAATCTAAAAACACCACCGGAGAAATCTGGGCCATCTATGCGGATCCAGACCGTTTGGGTGAAGGGGTCGGGCTGGCTTTGTGGGATGCCGCACGCGAGGGGTTGCTTGAAGAAGATTGCACTGACGTGACCATTTGGGTGCCTTTGCTCCATGAGCGAACTGTGCGCTTTCATGAACTGGCAGGCTTTAAGCGTGAGATGAATACTGCTCGCACCGTGCCTTTTGGTCCAGTCAAAGTGGAAGAAGTTCGAATGAAGCGCAATTTGGCTTGACTATTGAGCAGCCATGAAAATTCTGCTGGCCCCGATGGAAGGGCTGTTGGACCACAGCCTTCGCGACACGCTCACCCGTGTGGGCGGCATTGACCTGTGCGTGTCTGAATTCATTCGGGTGACCGATGCCGTGCTGCCTCAACGGGCTTTTTATCGGGTCGTGCCTGAGCTGTTGAACCAAGGTAAAACCTGGGCCGGTGTGCCTGTGAGGGCGCAATTGCTTGGATCTGATCCTGAAATTTTGGCAGCCAACGCAGCCCGTTTGGCCAAGTTACATCCCGCGGGGATTGATTTGAACTTTGGCTGTCCTGCCAAAACCGTGAACCGTCATCGAGGCGGTGCCGTGTTGTTGGATGAACCCGAATTGATTGGTCAAATTGTGTCGGCGGTTCGCAGAGCAGTTCCTTTGGGTGTGCCAGTGTCAGCCAAGATGCGTTTGGGTTTCAATGACGATTTGCGGGCGGAAGACTGCGCACAGGCCATTGAGGCCGCTGGCGCAGATCAATTGGTTGTTCATGCTCGCACCAAGGCCCATGGCTACAGGCCGCCGGCTTATTGGGACCGCATTGCTGATTTGCGCCAGTGTGTGAAGTTGCCGATGGTGGCCAACGGCGAAATTTGGACTGTCGCGGATGCACTACGCTGCCGCGAAGTGACAGGTTGCAATGATCTGATGATTGGCAGGGGCATGGTCAACAACCCCGGGTTGGCGCTTGAAATTAAGTTCCATGATGCTCAGACTCAGGGCCTGTCGCTGGCAGACATGCCGAAAAAATTCACCTGGGAACAATTGCAACCCTTGCTCTGTGTTTTTTGGCAACGCATGAGCATGCATGTGGCGCCGCGACATCGAGCGGGACGTCTGAAGCAGTGGTTGAACTATTTACGCCGTCATTATCCTGAAGCGCAGCAAGCCTTTGACACCCTCAGGTTGGTGAACGACCCTGCGGTGATGGCTGTATGGGTGGCGCAGAAACGGATGTTGCCTGCAAATGGGCAGACACCTCAGCTTGTAAACCTTTTAAGTTAATCAATAATTGAGAACAGGCAGCCAACGCGGTGGTTTGCCCTAAGCCGGCGGTGGTTTTTTTGCACAAATTTTCGGTTTGCACAATGCCGTTCACCAATTCGTCAGTGCAGAAAATAGGTGCAAAGCCTTTGAGCTGATGCATTATTTTTTGCAGCAACTCAAAGTGATGAGTGTGAATGGCTTGCTCAATCTGGAAGATATCGTTCTGCAATGTAGTTTCCAGCGTCGCCAACAAGCCGGTGGCACTTTGAAGGTCACCTAAATAGGCGATTGATTTCTCGAGCGACAAATACAAATGTGCGTTCATGGCTTACAAGTGACCATGGAGCAAAGCTGCCAAGCCACCTTCAGGTTCAAAACGTTTGTTTTTAAATTCCAAGCGTGTCGGGCCGGGTACAGCTTGGGTGGTCAGTGTGTGACGCGGATCTCCAGGGTAGCAAATGACTCTGTTGCCCTCCCTGTCAAAAGGCTCTGGCTGAATGACTGGTGGTTGCCTTGATGCTGCGTCTGCCATCGCCTCATCGATGTTGGCGAACAAGCACAAATTGCACAGACTCATGATTTGGGGCGGCGCTAAAACGATCTCACCTTGCCAGTACCGAAGAAGTGCGTGGCGGGGGGTGGCCCATAAAATTTCTGTGGTTTCGTGGTTGTCGTGAACTGCAATTTGAGCGGTGGGAGCGCGTGCTAGAAAGAATCTTGTATCAAAACGCTTGGACATCATGGAAGGCATGCGGGGTGTGATCCAGCGTGTCCAGGGTTGCAGATCGATGCTGTTCAATTGAAGACCACATTCTTCTTGCGCTTCACGCAAGGCAGCAATGAACAGACTGCCAGCATGTTCTAAGCTGATGTCCTTCTCACCCAGTTGCGAATGCAAATGCGTTAAATCTTGACCCAGGGTGGCCAATGCATTGGGATGGACATCGGCTTCATCTCGCTTACCTCCTGGAAAGACAAAGGCACCCCCCAGATCTTTGGAGTCAGTGTGACGTTTGAGCATCAGCACTTCCATGCCTTGGGAGCCTTCACGCAAGATCACCACAGTGGCAGCATCGCGCGGCGGGGAGTCAACGATGAGAGAATTGATTTCCATAATGGTTTAAAGTTCGCAACTTGCCAAGGCTATCAGATTGAGGAAACCAAATGAGCATCGATTTTCAAGGACGTGTCGCCATTGTCACAGGTGCAGGCGGCGGATTGGGCAAACAGCATGCTTTGGCGCTGGCCAAACGGGGCGCGAAGGTCGTGGTCAATGACCTTGGTGGGAATGTGCATGGCGAAGGTGGCTCCGTCAGTGCGGCGCAGGCTGTGGTGGATGAAATCACCAAGGCCGGTGGCGAGGCCATTGCCAATGGCGCATCTGTGACCGATTTCGAAGCGGTTCAGGCCATGGTCAAGCAGGCCATGGACACATGGGGGCGGATCGACATTTTGGTGAACAACGCTGGTATTTTGCGTGACAAGAGCTTTTCGAAAATGGAGATTGCAGATTTTCGATGGGTCATGGAAGTTCACGTGATGGGCGCAGTGCATTGCACCAAAGCCGTTTGGCCCATCATGCAGGCGCAAAAGTACGGCCGGATCATCATGACCACTTCTTCTAGTGGTCTGTATGGCAACTTTGGTCAAACCAACTATGGTGCCGCCAAGATGGCATTGGCTGGCATGATGCAAACGCTCTCCATAGAGGGTGAAAAATACGACATTCGAGTGAATGCGCTGGCACCTACCGCTGCCACACGCATGACGGAAGACCTCATGCCAGAAGCTATTTTGAAAGCGCTTGAGCCCCAAGCGGTGGTTCCTGCAATGTTGGTCATGGCTTGTGAGCAGGCACCTAACCGAACCATCATCTGTGCGGGGGCAGGCAGTTTTGAAGTGGCCCACATCACGCTGACGCAAGGTGTTTATTTGGGCATGTCAGAAGACGCGCCTGAAAAATTGTTAGCTGTCATGGACCAGGTCAAAGATCGTCAAAATGAATCGGTGCCAGCCTCTGGCTCGGGGCAAGGCACTTTGGAAGTGGGCAAGGCCATGGCGGCACACCGGGGCTGAGAAAACGGCCCAAGTCAGGTCGGCTCGAGGATCGTTAATTAAAGCGCCAGTGTGAGAATCACAGGTGTGTGATCGCTAGGACGTTCGTTTTTGCGCGGCAGTTTGTCGATGACGCAGCTTGTGGCCTTGGCCTTTAAGGTCTCAGTGATCAGAATGTGATCGATGCGCATGCCTCTGTTTCGTTTGAAACCAAAGTCGCGGTAGTCCCACCAGCTGAAGCTTTTTTCAGGCTGATCGAACAACCTGAAACTGTCGTGCAAGCCCAAATCAAGCAGACCTTCCAGATGCTCGCGCTCTTCGGGTGTGCAGTGGATGGTGCCCGCCAAACCCACAGGGTCCCACACGTCAAGGTCGTCAAAGGTGATGTTGTAGTCGCCCATGAGTGCCAGTTTGGGATGCGCTGTCATTTCTAGTTGGACCCATTGCCGCAAGGCCTTGAGCCAACGCATTTTGTAAACAAACTTGTCGCTGTCTGGCGCTTGGCCGTTGGGGAAATAAGCGCCGATCACGCGAACATCGCCATAGGTGGCTGTGATGACGCGCGACATATCATCTTCAAAGCCTGGGATATTTTTAACAGCTTGAAGGCCTTCGGTGCGAGAAATAAGAGCCACCCCGTTGTAGGTTTTTTGACCAAACCATTGTGCGTGATATCCGGCCTCTGAAAAGGCCGCATGCGGAAACTTTTCGTCCGTCATTTTCAATTCTTGCAATGCAAGTACGTCAATGGCTTGATCTGGGCCGAGGGCTTCCTGCGCTTTCAACCAGTCGATCACTTGTGGCAAGCGAACAGTCAAAGAGTTGACGTTCCAGGTTGCAAGCTTCATGGAAATGCTGTCCTTTCAGGTTATTCGCTGATAAGTGACGAAGCTGAATCTCAGGCCAGATGCTGCAATGTGTGATTCGCGCGTGATTTCCTGCCAAGCAAGATCAAGTGGAGGTGCGAACGCATCACCTTCAAATTCAGCCTCTATTTCGGTGACCACGGCTTCTTCGGCAATGGGCGCGGCTTGGGTGTAAATATCTGCACCACCCATAACCCACAAGTCTTTGTCTTCGGGGCAATGCGCCAATGCAAGTGAGAGACCTTCTTCCATGGAATGCACGACATGGGCGCCTTGGGCTTGCCAATTTTTTTGGCGAGTGAGTACCAAATTGGTACGATCAGGCAAGGGCCTGAATTTGGCAGGAATGGAGTCCCAAGTCTTGCGGCCCATCAGCACGGGGCAACCCAGTGTGGTGCGCTTGAAATGCGCCAAGTCTTCAGGCAAATGCCACGGCATTTGATTGTTCAAACCAATGACACCATTGGCAGCACGTGCGTAGATGAGTTTTAACTTCATCAAACTGCCACCGGCGCCTTGATGGCTGCGTGGCACTGATAGTCCAGCACTTCAAAGTCTTCGTATTCGTATTCAAAGATGGACGCGGGTTTGCGCTTGATGTTCAAGGTGGGATAGGCGAACGGTGTGCGACTGAGTTGCAGGGCCACTTGTTCTTTGTGGTTGCTGTAAATGTGACAGTCGCCACCGGTCCAAATGAAGTCGCCCACATCCAAATCACATTGCTGCGCCATCATGTGGGTGAGCAATGCATAACTGGCGATGTTGAAAGGGACGCCCAAGAAAATATCAGCACTGCGCTGATACAACTGGCAACTGAGTTTGCCTTTGCCCCCTTCAGTTTGGGCGGGCGCCACATAAAACTGAAAGAACGCGTGGCAAGGCATGAGGGCCATCTTGGACAGTTCGGCCACATTCCAAGCACTCACAATGATGCGGCGCGAATCAGGATTGGTTTTGAGTGTGCGAATCACATCGCTAATTTGATCGATGTGAGCGCCATCGGGTGTTGGCCAACTGCGCCATTGAACGCCATAGACCGGGCCGAGATCGCCATCCTTCCGCGCCCACTCGTCCCAGATGGTGACGCCGCGTTCGCGCAACCAATTGTTGTTGCTAGAGCCCGTCAGAAACCACAAAAGTTCTTGAATGATAGAGCGAAGGTGAACTTTTTTGGTAGTGACCAGTGGAAAGCCTTCGTTCAAATCGAAGCGCATTTGATGACCAAACACGCTGGTGGTGCCTGTCCCGGTTCGATCGGCTTTGAAGACACCTTGGTCGTTCACGTGGCGCATGAAATCTTCGTATTGAGAGCGAATGGGTCGTGTGGTCATGGGCTGATCAATGGGAGTTGTTCGACGGCTTCAAATGCAATCTGGGCCAAAGGCTAAATTTTAATCACTCTGCCGGGATTCATGATGTTCTGAGGGTCTAAAGCCAGCTTGATGGCCTTCATCATGGCCAGCGCAGTGGGGTCTTTGTAATGTGTGAGTTTGTCGACCTTCAGGCTGCCCACGCCGTGTTCGGCGCTGATTGAGCCCTGGAAGGCTTTGACTTGGTCAAACACCCACGTGTTCACTTGGTCCTCGTGGTCGCGTAAAAATGCGGGGCCGTCTGTGCCAGCCGGCGCTTGCACGTTGTAATGAAGGTTGCCATCGCCCCAATGACCAAAGTTCACCAAGCGAATGCCGGGAATTTTGGACTGCAGCAAAGCGTCGGTTTCGGTCACAAACTGAGGAATCAGAGACACCGGCACACTGATGTCGTGCTTGATGTTCAGGCCCTCATCGGCTTGCGCCATGGTGATGGTTTCGCGTATTTCCCAGAGTCCCTTGGCCTGCGCCAAACTCTCAGCCACGACTGCGTCGGTCACCCAGCCTTTGTCCAAGGCGGCCTCCATCAGGCTTTCAAAGCCGATTCGGGCATGGGCCTCCGATTCGTGGTCTGAATTTTCTAAAAGGACGCACCAGGGCGATTCTTTGAACAAGGGCACTCGAAGCTGGGGGTAGTGTTTGTCCACCAAGCCCAACGCAAATTGCCCCATCACTTCAAAGCCTGTGAGTCCTGCACCCAAGCGTTCGTGGGCCAAACCCAACAGGGAGACAGCCGCTTCCATGTTGGGCACTGCAGCCCATGCGGTGAGCTGTGCGGCAGGTTGGGGATAGAGCTTCATGCAGGCGGCAGTGATGATGCCCAAAGTGCCTTCACTGCCAATCATGAGATTGCGCAAATCGTAGCCTGTGTTGTCTTTGCGAAGGCCCGACAGGCCATGCCAAATCTCACCTTGTGCGGTGACCACTTCCAGGCCTAAACACAGCTCGCGGGTGTTGCCAAATCGAAGCACTTGGGTGCCACCGGCATTGGTCCCTAAATTGCCACCCAAAGTGCAACTGCCTTTGGCGGCCAAGCTCAAGGGGAACAAATAGCCTGCATTTTCAACATGCTCTTGAACGTTTTGCAAAATGCAACCAGCCTCTGCAACCACGGTGAGGTTGGCGGAGTCTAGCGATCGAATTTGATTCATGCGTTGCAAGCTCAGAACCACTTGCTGGCCTGAACTGTCAGGCACAGAGCCCACCACCAAACCGGTATTGCCGCCTTGCGGAACGATGCTGGTCGATGCGTTGGCACAGGCTTTGACGACTGCAGCAACTTCTTGCACATTGGCCGGCCGAACGACGGCCAAAGCCCTGCCATGTGCGCGCTTGCGCCAGTCTCGCTCCCAAGCACTTAAATCAGTTTGTGGATCCTCGTGTGTGAGGACATAGGGGCTGCCGCAAATGCGGCGCAGGTTTTCCAATAAGGTGCTCATTTTGAAGCTTCAGAAGGGCCTGTCGATGTTGGCTCAGTTGTCAATGCGGCATGTTCTCTGGCCATTTGAAACCGCCAACGGACATGGAATGCACAAGCGGTAAACAGCACGACGCACAAAATGGTTTCGATCAGGGCGAGTCCGGCTGACATGCCTTGATCCCCCCAGGCCCTGACAACACCCTCGATGAAATAAAGCCAGATCATGAGGCTGACCCAGCGGTAGGTGTACATGCGGTTTTTGAGCAGACCCGCCAGCGGCCAACACAGAGGCAGCACTTTGATGGCCCACCACGAACCACCTTCGCGCAAAGGCGCAAGCCACAATTCCCAGAGCAAACCCAACAAAATAAGGGCTAAAAGACTGCCTACGGCCACCCAGCGGGTGATTTCGATGGACTTAGGGGTCAAAAATGGGGGGTTCGGTGAGGAGTCGTTCATGGCGATGGCATCATACCGGTCATGAAGCCAATTGAATCTCTCCGTTCCACTTTCAATGAATTTGTCCAGTTCCCTTGGCGACAAATGTTGCGCACCTTGTGGCTCCGTTTTCGTGAAGTCAGGCTGGGCATGACAGCCAGTTCCCTGACTTTCACCACGATTTTGGCTTTGGTGCCCCTTTTTACACTGGGTTTGGCCATTTTCACGGCCTTTCCGATCTTTGCCCAAGTACAAGACCAATTGCAGCGCTGGTTGATTGAAAGCTTGGTCCCCGAGAGTATCTCCCGCCAAGTTTTGGGGTCTCTCACCCAATTTTCTCGAAAGGCCAGTCGTTTGGGCTTGGTTGGTTTGTTGGCTGTGTTGGTGACTTCTTTGGCCTTGTTGGTCACCATCGATCGGACACTGGGTCAAATTTGGCGCGTCAGCCGGCAGCGCAATTGGGCGCAAAGGGTGTTGATTTATTGGGCTGGTTTGACTTTGGGGCCCTTGCTGCTTGGCGGAAGTTTGGCCATTTCGTCCTATTTGTTCACCGGCTATTTGTCCGGCTTGGAGGACTGGTTGCCAGTTTCAGTTCGAACTTTATTGGACTTGGTTGAATTTGGTTTGCTGGTCGCCTGCGTGACGGGCTTGTACTATTACCTGCCCAATACGCGCGTGGATTGGCGACATGCACTCATCGGTGGGGTGGCAGTTGCTTTGGGGTTGGAATTGGCCAAAAAAGTGTTGGCGGTTTATTTGGCTCAAATGCCCACTTACTCGGCCATCTATGGCGCGTTTTCTGCAGTTCCTATTTTGCTGGTTTGGATCTATGTGACCTGGGTGGTGGTTTTGTTGGGGGCCGTGGTCACCGCCAGCTTGCCTGAAATTGGCCGTCAGTCGAAAAGACATGCAGACGGCCCAGGCTGGTCATTCAGACTGGCTTTGGAGGTTCTGCAGCGATTGTCTGTTGCGCGAATGACATCGCCGCAAGGTTTGCGATTGAGTGTATTGGCCGATGAACTGCACATTGAGCAGCGCCACGCACAACTTGTATTGAACGCTTTGCAAGAACTCAATTGGGTGGGGCGCTTGGAGCAGTCCAACATGCAAATTGAAAGTGCTTGGGTTTTGTTGGTGGATGTCTCGGCCACTCCACTGGAACCTCTGGTGAAAAAACTTTGTCTGCATCCTTCCGAGGCCACCGATTTGCTTTGGCAAAAAACCCAACTGACCAGCATCAAGCTGGCCGATGTGATCCGCACTTAATCTGGCCTGTTCATGTGCAGCCGTCGGTGATCCATTGGGCTAGTGTGTTGTGAAAGGCGCTTTTAAAAAGCCTCTGAAGCGTGCTCTGCCGCCCCGAGTGGGCAATTCACTGAGGTGATAGTTTGGAAAACGCTTCAAAAATCGGCCGATGGCGACGCGCCCTTCAAGTCGAGCCAGACTGAGTCCTGCACATTGATGAATACCAAAACCAAACGACAGGTGTTTGTTTGGGATGCGTCGCAAATCAAGCGTTTCGGGAGCGTTGAATTGAAGGGGATCACGATTGGCAGCGCCAATGCACAAGGTCACGAGCGCACCTTCGGGCAAATCGACTGAACCTATCTGAGTCGCTTTCACAGCGCGCCGATTGCTCAGTTGGTTGGAGGCTTCAAAACGCAAAAATTCATCAATGGCTAAATTCAGCACATGGATTTCATGATCTGAATTTTGACTGGTTCTGACGGCCATGAGATCAGCCTTGAGCAGTGCATGCTGTGGGGGATGCTCGATCAGGCTGATCAAGGCGTTGCCAATTAAATTGGTGGTGGTTTCATGGCCTGCATTGAGCAGGAAAACACAATTTTGAAGAAGCTCAACTTCACTCAAACTTTCGGGAGCCTGAGTGTTGGAACCGTTCACTTTGTCGCCTTGAATTAAGCGTGTCAAAACATCTTGGTCAGGGTTGCCAGGGAGTTTGCGCCGATCGGCGACCAGCTCCCGCAAGTAGCTTAGGAACTCTTGCACGCTTCGATGACCTAGCGCTTCTTGGGCGGGCGTGAGTCGGGGTTCTAAGGCGCCCAAGATGGCCAAGGACCAACCCCGCAAAGGGCCTCGGTCGGCATGTGGCACGTTGAGTAAATTGCCAATGACCTCGACAGGAATGGCAGAAGCGAAGTCTTCAATCAAATCGCCAGTTTGTTGATCCTCCAAATGGTCCAAAAGCTTGTCGACCAATTGAATCAAACCTGTTTCCATGGCATCGATGGCGCGCCGGGTGAGTGCGCCCATGATGAGTTTTCGCACACGGGTGTGCCTGGGCGCATCGTTGAAAACCAGGCTGTTGGTATGGTGTTCATAAAGTGGTGCGTCTTGTCCTGGAAGCGCAAAGGGGGCTTGGTTAAAAGGCGCGTGGTTGTATTTGGGCGCAAACTCAACACGCTTGTCGGAACTGAAAGTTGCGGCATCACGGTAAATCGAGACCAGATCCTCATGCCGGGTTAAAAAGTAGGAGCCATCGGGCATGGCTTTGATCGGTTCGTGTTGGCGCAATGCGGCATAGACTGGGTAGGGGTTGGCCAAAAAATCTGCAGGCAAATTGCGCAAATCAAACTGGCTGCAAATTTCATTCACACGTTGCAAGGACAAGTCGGGCGTGATCTGATTTTTGATCATGATATTTTACAAAATGAATACAACGCGTTCAAAGTTTCGTCGGGCGCTTCCACCATGAGTTGATGACCGCCGTTGACATAGACCACTTTTCCCGCCCGCGCTAATTTGATGAGCCCTTGTGCGGCTTTGGGATGCGTCATTTGATCCTTGCTGCCCAGCACAAAGAGGATGGGGCAAATGACCTTGCTGATGGCAATTTCACCTTGGTCATATTGATCGCAAGCCTTGAAGCCGATGTGAAAAATATTTTCATCTGGATTGCTTGCGAGAACGCGCCGCATCAATGCTTTGCTGCCGCCCAATAGCCAAGTACCGGGCCCCAATGCACTGGGCGGTGGTGCAAGAGTGGAATGCGAAAAGACATTGACCATTTGAATGGCTTTTTGCGGATCGTTCAAGGAACTTTCGAGCAAGATGGCAGAGACACGCATGGGGTACGCCGTGCCCACCATGGCCAACTGGTTCACGCGGGTCGGATTGTCTGCCGTTGCCTGCAGCGCAATCAAAGATCCAAAACTGTGTCCAATGAGCACGGCTTTTGAAACGCCTACTGCATCCAGAAGGCCGATGATGGCTTGAGCTGCTTCCTGCACGCTGCCAGGTGCTTTGCCACCACTTTTGCCATGACCCGGTAAGTCAATGGCCAATACGTTCCAGCCATGGTTGGCAAAGTAGCGAGTTTGCAAAATCCAAACACTGTGGTCGTTTAAAACACCATGAATGAACACAGCGGTGGGTTTCTGGGGATCAAAAGATTTGCCGCCAGTGTAGGCGAACAGTGGGGCTCCTTGCACGGTATAAATCATGCGACACCTCCCGATTTGTTGCCTGATTTTTCTGCAGCTTTCAAAGCGCGTTTGAGATCGTCGATTAAATCTTCGGGATCTTCCAGCCCAATCGACAAGCGCACGGTGCCAGGGGCAATGCCGGAGGCTTTGAGTGTTTCATCGTCGACCCGGAAGTGAGTGGTGCTTGCGGGGTGAATGACCAGAGATCGGCAGTCACCTACATTGGCCAAATGACTGAATACTTGCAAAGCTTCGATGAAGGCTTGGCCTTGCTGTCGCGTGCCTTGAATGTCAAAACTGAAAACAGAACCCGCACCTCGCGGCAATAATTTTTGTGCTAATTCATGACTGGGGTGACGCTCTAGCATGGGATGGCCCACGCGGCTCACCATGGGATGGGTTGCCAAAAAGCGCACGATTTTTTCTGTGTTGCTGACATGACGTGCCATGCGCAGTGGCAGGGTTTCGATGCCTTGCAAAATCAGCCAAGCAGTGTGAGGGCTCATGCAAGCACCAAAGTCTCTGAGGCCTTCTCTGCGAGCTCTCAGCAAAAAGGCGCCCACGGTACTTTCTTCATCAAACACCATGTTGTGAAAGCCTTCGTAGGCCTTGGTCAGTTCTTCAAACTTGCCTTGTGTGTGGGGACCTGACCAGTCAAAACTGCCGCCATCCACCACCAACCCACCGATCACTGTACCGTGGCCAGATAAAAATTTTGTAGCAGAGTGAACAATCAAATCAGCGCCATGGTCGAAAGGTTTCATGAGCCAAGGCGAAGTGAGGGTGGCATCGACCAAAAGAGGAACGCCAACGGCATGTGCAATTTGACTGACGGCAGGTAAATCAAGAACGTCCATGCCAGGGTTGCCCACTGTTTCTCCAAAAAACAGTTTGGTATTTGGCTTGACGGCGGCGCGCCATGCTTGCAAATCGCCAGGTTTGACGAAAGTGGTTTCAATGCCGAATCTGCTGAGCGTGTAATGCAGCAAGTTATGCGAGCCACCGTAAAGAGCGGAGGAGGCCACAATGTGCGAGCCTGCGCCCATCAGGGTGGTGATGGCCAAATGCAATGCCGCTTGACCGCTTGCGGTGGCAATCGCGCCAATGCCGCCTTCTAAAGCAGCAATGCGCTGTTCGAGAACGGCATTGGTGGGGTTGCTGATGCGACTGTAGACATGCCCCGCGCGTTCCAAATTAAAAAGTGCAGCCGCTTGGTCGCTCGATTCAAAGACAAACGAGGTGGTGAGATGGATGGGCACTGCACGTGCGCCGGTGCTGGGATCGGGGGCTGCACCTGCGTGCAAAGCCAGTGTGTCAAATCCAGGGTCTGAGTAGCCAGGCATAGTGTCTCTCCAACGAAAAGGCTGAAAGTTTCAGGCAAGTGCCTAAGGGTAAGCTTTGACTGTTATTTGCCAACATTGTGGGCTATATTCAAAGTCAATTAGGAGATATCGCCATGAAAGTCAGTGACATCCTTCGCGTTAAGGGAAATAGCCTGATCACGGTCACCCCGGATGAATCACTCGCCACCGCCGTAGAAATCATGTCAGAAAAAGACATTGGCTCTTTGGTCGTGATGGCGCATGGCGATTTGGTGGGCATGCTCACTTTTCGCGAGGTCATGAAGTCGCTGGCCAAAAACAGCGGGTCCATTGGCAGTGTTTC
>CANJOS010000020.1 GCA_947476015.1 Comamonadaceae bacterium
AGATTCGAACTCTCGATAAGGCTCTACACCCTATACTCCCTTAGCAGGGGAGCACCTTCGGCCACTCGGTCACGATTCCAGCACTCAAAAATTATATCAGGCTTGGTCCAAATCGAAAGCCTTGTGCAAGGCACGGACAGCCAATTCCATGTATTTCTCGTCAATCACCACGGAGGTCTTGATCTCAGAAGTGGAAATCATCTGGATGTTGATGCCCTCCTCGCTCAGGGAACGGAACATCTTGCTGGCAATGCCCACATGACTGCGCATGCCAATGCCCACGATGGACACTTTGCAAATTTTAGCGTCACCGGTCACTTCGTTGGCGCCCAAAGCAGGAACCACTTTGTCCTTCAGCAGGTCCATGGTGCGCGCAAAATCATTGCGGTGCACGGTGAAACTGAAGTCGGTTTTACCTTCTTTGCTGATATTTTGAATAATCATGTCCACTTCAATGTTCGCTGCGGCCACAGCGCCCAAAATTTGGTAGGCAATGCCAGGTTTGTCGGGCACACCCACCACAGAAATTTTGGCTTCATCGCGGTTAAAGGCGATGCCGGAGACTACGGCTTGTTCCATTTTTTCGTCTTCCTCAAAAGTGATCAGAGTGCCAGATTTGGCTTCTTCATGAATGTCGATGTCCCAAGGTGTGAAGCTAGACAACACGCGCATGGGTACTTTGTATTTGCCTGCAAATTCAACAGAGCGAATTTGCAGTACTTTGGAGCCTAGGGACGCCATTTCCAGCATCTCCTCAAAGCTCACAGTTTTCAGACGGCGGGCTTCAGGCACCACTCGAGGATCGGTGGTGTAAACCCCATCCACATCTGTGTAAATCAAGCATTCGTCGGCTTTCATCGCCGCAGCCACCGCCACCGCAGAGGTATCTGAACCACCACGTCCCAGTGTGGTGATGTTGCCATCAGGGTCCACACCTTGGAAGCCCGTCACGATGACCACACGCCCTGCCGCCAAATCTTGGCGGACGCGCACATCGTCAATCGACTCAATGCGAGCTTTGGTGAAAGCACTGTTGGTCTTGATGGGCACTTGCCAACCGGCATAGCTGACGGATTCCATGCCTTCGGATTGCAATGCGATGGCCAACAAAGCAGAGGAAGCTTGCTCTCCTGTTGACGCCAACATGTCGAGTTCGCGGTCATAGGACGTGCCAGTTTTAGCAGGGGCCAACTCTTTGGCCAAGCCCAACAGGCGATTGGTTTCACCACTCATGGCGCTAGGCACGACCACCATTTGGTGACCAGCCCGTACCCATTTGGCGACGCGTTTGGCCACATTTCGAATGCGCTCTGTTGAGCCCATGGAAGTGCCGCCGTATTTGTGAACGATCAGTGCCATTTGTAAAAGTTATGAAAGGGAAATTCAAGCAAAAGCGGCTGATTGTACTCGGGAGAACCCTGAATTTGAGGGGTTTTTTAGAGCTTAGCCGCTTGCTGACCAAGTCAAAACAGATCCTTCGCGCCGCACATAACCCCGTCCAGCCTTCAAACTCAGTTGGTGTCCCCGCGTGGTGCAAGCTGCAATTTGAGACAAGAGCTCTGCGAGCTGAACAGTACTGGGGGTGGTTTGGTAATCGGTTTTGAGCCAATGGCGCAACACCAAAGACTGCCGAGCAGGGCTTAATTTTTGAAGTTCTTGAATGCTGGGAGCGCCCTCAATAGACACTGCCTGCCACTCAACTGCAGCAACTTCATTCAAGATTTCTTGGGCCTCTGCAGCATGCGCAGCACTTCTCGCAAAAGTGTCGCGAAATTGGGGAAATGCACGTTCAAGCGCAGGCAACAATTGCGCCCGAATTCGGTTGCGCGTGAACTGCTCATCTTGGTTGGTGGGATCTTCGACCCATGACACCTTCGCAGTTTTTAAATACCTCCTCAACTCGGCGCCAGGCAGCTTCAAAAAAGGCCGATGCCAGTACAAGCCATGACGCACCCAATGAGCAGGCATGCTGGCCAAGCCAGGCAAGCCTGCACCACGCGACAGCGCAAGCATCAGCGTTTCTACTTGGTCATCCGCATGTTGAGCCAGCGCAATGTGCTTGACACCTGCGAGCCCTTCATGGGATTGCACCACTTCAGTCAAGGCCGTGTAGCGCGCTTTTCTGGCTGCCTCTTCAGGACTCTGACCCAGGCCGTGTTTCGCATTCACTGTGCACAATACCAAGGGCACATTCAATTGCTCACACACTTGCTGGCAATGAGCAGCGAACTGGTCAGCAGCTTCTTGCAAGCCATGGTGAATGTGTATGGCGCGAACTTGACCGGGCCATTGATGAGCACAGGCAAGCAACAAAGCCGTGGAGTCCGCACCCCCACTGAATGCAACAGCCAAAGGCATTCCAGGCTGAAAGCTGAGCGGCAGCAAACTGTCGCTCACCACAGAATTATTTGCTGGCTTTGGTGTCTGTGAAACGGCCATAGCTTTGCAAACGCTCATAGCGACGGTCCAGCAATTCTTTGGGCTTGAGATCGATCACTTGGCGCCAAGCATCCCCTAAGGCGCGTTTCAGAAAAGCAGCCATTTGTGCGTAATCACGGTGCGCGCCGCCCACAGGTTCACTCACAATTTTGTCGACCAAGTTCAAGGCCTTCAAGCGATGCGCTGTGATGCCCAATGCTTCTGCTGCCTCCTCTGCTTTGTCTGAGGTCTTCCACAAAATAGAAGCGCAACCTTCGGGGCTGATCACGGAATAAACAGAATATTGAAGCATGAGCACTGAGTCAGCCACTGAGATGGCCAATGCACCGCCGGAACCCCCTTCACCAATGATGGTGGTGATGATGGGCACTTCAAGTTGCGCCATTTCAAAAATATTCCGCCCGATGGCCTCAGATTGACCGCGCTCTTCAGCATCAATACCGGGATAAGCACCTGGGGTGTCGACAAATGTAAAAACGGGTAATTTGAATTTCTCAGCAGTTTTCATAAGGCGCAATGCTTTGCGATAACCCTCGGGCTTGCACATGCCGAAGTTGCGTTGCGTGCGTTCTTTGGTGTCACGACCTTTTTGATGCCCCAAAACCATGCAAGGTGACCCATTGAAACGGGCCAAGCCTCCCACAATGGACAAATCGTCTGAAAAATGACGATCACCGTGCATTTCAACAAAGTCCGTGAAAATTTCGCGGATGTAGTCCAGGGTGTAAGGGCGCTCCGGATGGCGGGCAATTTTGGTGATTTGCCATGCAGTCAAATCTGAATAAATATCTTTGGTCAGCTGCTGACTTTTTTTAGTGAGCTGGTCAATTTCGTCTGAAATATCAACGGCTGACTCGCTTTGCACGTAGCGCAGCTCTTCAATTTTGCCTTCGAGTTCGGCCACCGGCTGCTCAAAGTCTAGGAATGTGCGTTTGGCCAAAATGGGCCTCCTTTTTCAATCTCAATACTCAACCGGTACTGGGTCAAGCGACCGCCAAATATACCAAGTTGCAACAGTACTGTAGGGTTGCCAGGCTTGAGCGACCTCGCGTGCATCACTTCGACTCACGGGTTCGCCCGAGAAATAGTTCTTGCTGATGCCATTGATCAAGCCCACATCATCGAGGGGCAAGACATTGGGCCGCATGAGGTGGAAAATTAAAAACATCTCAGCCGTCCAGCGGCCGATGCCGCGAATGGCCACCAACTCTGCAATGATGGCCTCGTCGTCCATGTTTTGCCAGTCTTTGACACTCACATTTTTGCCATGAAAGTTGATCGACAAATCGACCAAATACTCCACTTTGCGGGTTGACAAGCCTGCGGCACGCATGTCATCCACTTTGAGCTTCAAAACGCCAGCAGGTGTGATTTTTTTATTCAATGCGACAAATTTATGCCAGACCGACTGCGCCGCCTTGACAGAAATTTGTTGCCCCACAATGCTTCGCGCCAAAGTCACAAACGCATCCCCTCTTGACACCAAACACGCATCACCAAATTGAGGGATAAGACGCTTCATGACTCTGTCTTTTTTTGACAGATGTGCACAGGCCGCCGCCCAAAACTCTGGGGTGATGACGGTATCGGTCATTGAGATGCTTCCCACGTGGTGCCAATCGCAGAGTCTTTCAAGACAATGCCCTGCTCTAACAGGCGCTTGCGAATGCGATCAGCTTCTGCAAAGTTTTTGGCAGCCTTGGCATCGGCACGGGCTTGAATGTGCGCTTGAACAGCGGCTTCGTCTAGGCCAGCGCCCGCTTGCAAATAAGTTGTCGGATCAGTTTGCAGCAAACCCAAAGTTCCGCCCAGTGCCTTGAGCAAGCCGGCTTGTTCAGCTGACTTGCTGCGATTCACCTCCCCTGCCAGGTCAAACAAAACCGCGACGGCTTCAGGGGTGCCAAAGTCCTCGTCCATGGCGGCTTTGAAGCGCGCTGCAAATACATTTTCCCAATCAATTTTCACATCGGCAGGCTTGATAGCCTGCAAAGCGGTGTAGAGGCGTTTCAAGCCGCCGCGTGCATCGTTCAAATGCACGTCTGAATAATTCAAGGGGGTGCGGTAATGGCTCCGAACCAAGAAGAAACGCACGGTTTCGGCATCAAAGGCTTTGAGCACATCGCGAATGGTGAAGAAGTTGCCCAAGCTCTTGGACATCTTTTCATTGTCGACATGAATAAAACCGTTGTGCATCCAAAAATGGGCCAACTGCTGGCCTGTGGCGCCTTCGCTTTGTGCAATTTCGTTTTCGTGATGCGGAAACTGCAAGTCTGCGCCGCCTGCATGAATGTCAAAGCTTTTGCCCAGCATTTGGCAGGCCATGGCAGAGCACTCAATGTGCCAACCCGGACGGCCAGGTCCAAAAGTGCTGTCCCATTTCACCTCGGCAGGCTCGGAGTCTTTGGAACTTTTCCACAACACAAAATCCAGGGGGTCATCTTTGCCATCGAGCACAGCCACGCGTTCGCCGGCATGCAATTCATCCAATGACTTGCCACTCAACTTGCCATAGCCAGGGAATTTGCGCACCGCGTAGTTGACATCGCCATGAGGCGTTCGATAGGCCAGGCCCTTTTCTTCTAAGCTGCTGATCATGCTGAGCATTTGCGGCACAAATTCAGTGGCGCGGGGCTCGGCCGTGGGGCGCGCAATGCCCAAGGCATCAAAGTCAGTATGCATGGCGTCTATCATGCGGTCAGTGAGCGAACGGATGGACTCGCCATTTTCAACGGCTCGCTTGATGATTTTGTCGTCAATGTCGGTGATGTTGCGAACGTGGGTGACTTTGTAGCCACACACTTTGAGCCAACGTTGCACCACATCAAAAGCCACGTTGGAGCGCGCATGGCCCACATGACAAAGGTCATAGACAGTCATTCCGCAAACATACATGCGGACATGGCCAGCCTCGAGAGGCGAAAAATCGTCAACCGCGCGGGAAAGCGTGTTGTAAATGCGCAAGCTCATGAAATACTGTTTTTGTTGTTCGGGTGCAAAAAGGGGCCTCTGCCCCATTGATATAGCAAATCCAGCCCCAGTGCAGGGGTCTCCGTTACAATTTGCTTCAGTATAAGGCCCAAATAAGTCGCTGACCAAGCTCTCTTTGAAACCTAGAATCACGCCTTTTTATCTCTTACTGCAGTCCAATATGCCAAGTCAATGGTGTCTGAATCGATTTTTTACCTTGCTGCTTTGCTGGGGCATGCCTGTTGCTTGGGCCGATGCGACGAGCGACATTGAGACGCTCATTCAGGACAAGCAATGGCCACAGGCTGAGCAACGTATTCGGGCTGAAATGCAAAAAAGTGGCCCCTCCGCACAGTCGCCACAATGGCGACTCATGGCCAGTCAGGTAGGGGCCGCGCAAGGCAAAACCGAAGAGGCCATTCAGGCCCTTCAAGCACTTATTCAAGAATTTCCTGAACTGCCTGAGCCTTACAACAACTTGGGTGTTTTATTGGCAGCTCAAGGCCAATTTGATGCCGCCGCAACAGCACTGCGTTTGGCTGTTCAAGCGCGGCCTAACTACATCGTTGCTCTGCAGAACCTGGGCGATTTATACAACGCCATGGCCCAGCAAGCCTATGACAAGGCCAAGACCTTGAAAGAAGCCAAGGGACTGCTACCTTTGCCTTCCCCTGCAGCGGCAACTTCCACAACAACCAACACACGCTCTTCGCGTTGATGCCATGATTCAAAACAGCTTTCGCAAAAATACGTCCACGTTCATGGGCATGCTGGCCCTGCTTGCCTGTTTTGCCGGATCGCCAAATTTGAGCCACGCAGAAGCTTCACCCAAAGTGAAAATTACAACCTCCATGGGCGACATCGTGGTGGAGGTCTACCCAGACAAAGCGCCCAAAACGGTGGCTAATTTCCTTCAATACGTGAAAGACAAACATTACGATGGCACCATTTTTCACCGTGTCATTGCCAACTTCATGATTCAAGGTGGCGGCTATGACGCTCAATACAAAGAGCGGGCAATGCGTCCCCCTGTTCCGCATGAGGGACGTCAGGCCATGGCGGCAGGCCTCAAAAATCAAACCGGTTTTTTGGCCATGGCTCGAACCAATGACCCCCAATCTGCAACTGCCCAGTTTTTCATCAACACGGTGGACAATGCGTTCTTGGACCCCACCCCCATTCCAGAGGGTGATCCTGTCAAACGATTTGAACACCGCGGCCAAATCTATGAAAACGTTCCCCGTGAAAACTTGCTAAATGCCCTTCAACTTTTCGGGTATACAGTTTTTGGCAAAGTCACCTCTGGCATGGATGTCGTGAATAAAATCCGAGCCACGCCGACTGGCATGGGGGGTCCATTCAGAACCGATGTTCCCAAAACCCCTGTCCTCATTCTTTCAATCACTATGGTTCAATAAGCATGCGCAATCCTCAAGTAGAACTCCACATCGCCGGCAAAGGCGTTATCCTCATTGAACTCGACGCTGAAAAAGCGCCTTTGAGCACTGAAAACTTTTTGCATTATGTGAATAAAGGTCATTACGACAACACTATTTTTCACCGTGTCATTCCGGGTTTCATGATTCAAGGCGGTGGCTTCGAAGTCAGTATGGAACAAAAGCATTCTGATGCAGCCATTCAAAATGAAGGCAACAACGGTTTAAAAAACAACAAATACACCTTGGCCATGGCGCGCACTCAGTCCCCTCACTCCGCCACAGCACAGTTTTTCATCAACACCGCTGACAACGAATTCTTAAACCACACTGCTCCCTCACTGCAAGGCTGGGGCTATGCCGTGTTTGGTCACGTGGTGACAGGCACTGAGCTGATCGACGCCATTGAGGGTGTGAAAACAGGTCGCAATGGCTTTCACGACGATGTCCCCAACGACCCCATCATCATTGAAAAAGCTGTCGCGCTTTAAATTCGCGTCCGAACAATCTGAATGAATGCCAGCGTGTTGCCTTTTCAGGTTTTTGAAGTGCCTGAACATTGGCGCACGCTTGATTTCATATCAGACCTGCACCTGCATGACAAAGACCTTCCCACCTTGAAGGTATGGCAGCGGTACATGGCGCAAACGACCGCAGATGCTGTCTTTATTTTGGGCGACTTGTTCGAAGTATGGGTGGGCGATGACGCTGTCCCACATCACCCATTTTTACAGCAATGCGCTGAAGTTTTGAAAGACACAGCGCGCCGCAAACACGTGGCATTCATGCGCGGCAACCGAGATTTCCTGATGGGCTCACAGTTTTTACAAGCCTGTGATGTCACGGATTTAGCAGACCCCACAGTACTGCACTGGGCCGGTACTCGCTGGCTCCTGTCCCACGGAGATGAAGCCTGCATTGACGACATTGACTACCAAATTTTCAGGCGCATGGTTCGAAGCACGGCATGGCAACAAAATTTTTTATCAAAATCCTTGGTAGAAAGAGAGCGAATTGCCCGTGAGTTGCGAACTCAGAGCGAATCACACAAGCAGAATGCAAGAAAGCTTGATGCAGATGTGGACACCGAATGGACGCGGCAATGGCTTTTGCAGTCGCAGAGCAGTTGTTTGTTACATGGCCACACTCACCGGCCCGCAGACCATATTTTGGGACAAGCTCAGGCCATTCAAAGACGCGTGCTAAGTGACTGGGACGCTCAAAGCACAAAACCTCGCGCGGAGGTTTTGCGGTGGCATGCAACGGGTCAAGTTGAACGGATCAACTTGCTCACCTGAAATAAAGGAATCGGTTGGCTTGGCGTTTTAGCTGCGCAATAAATTCTTTAAAGCATTTTGCAATCGACGTGCTACTTTGGGTTCGTGGGCAGAAGACAAGACGGCCGTCACATCCAAGCCCCAAGTTTCAGCAGGACCTGGTTGATTTTTGCGCGTGAGCAGTTGCAACTGCAATGCACGACGTTCATTCAAATTCTCTGCAGGTGTGGGCACTTCAGCAGCCATTTCCAATCGCAAAATGGCTTCACCCGCCGAGGCTTTTGGCGATTGACTCACAGCTTGCATCCAGGCAGTGCGCGCAGCCGAATTGACATTGCGGCCTAAATCTTGCGCGCTGGGCACTAAATCGGCCTGACGTTTTTCCCAGGCTGCAAGCAAGTGCGTCAGCGACTCACCATGCGCCTGCACCGCCAATTTGCGGAGCGCTATTTCTGCGTGTTCCATGGCATCGCGCTGAGCTCTGAAAGCGGTATCACCCAAACGTGGGCCTCGTTCTTGTCGCTCGGGGCGGTCTCCGCGGTCAAATCGGCCACCCGATTTATCGCCAAAGCCGGCTTTGCCATCGCGACGATCGCCGTGAGCGCCTCGACCCGCAGGGGCCGGCACTGATTTCTTTTGACCAGGCCGGTCATCACCGCGCATGGCCACCAAGGGCCGTGCCGGCTTAGGAGGCTCAACTGCCTGAGCAAGCTCACTGCCTTCAGACTTGGCTTCAAGGTTGACGGCTGCATCTGCTGGCGTATTTTCAACTTCAGATGGGGGTGCTGAGATGGGTTCGGGTGCGGAAGTGCTAGCCGCTTGTTCTGCAACGGCTTTGGCTTGACCTTTCAAAGCTGCGTCCAAATCACCCATGGCCGCTTTGATTTTTTGTACATCACCCGTTGCATTGGCTGCCTTCAAGGCGTTGGAGGCATCGAGCACCAAACGATCGTGGGCCGACAAAGGCGCAGAAGAAACATGCTCACGCGATGGGCTTTTACGGCTAAAAGCCTCATCCAAGGGCTTGCGGAAAGCTTCCCACATTTTTTGTTCAATGCGGCGATCCATGGGCACACTTTGAGCCTCAGCTTGCCATGTTTGCTGCAATGCTTTCACAGCGTCTACTCGCAACTGAGGGGCTGCGCCCAACTGTTCTGCCTCCCCAATAAGCGCTTGCCGACGCTCGGTGCTGGCTTTTTGTGCAGCTTCAAGCGGTGCAGCAGCTGTTTGAATGGCTTGCTTCCACAAGGGTTGCAATTCAGCAAATGCCTTTTCGCTCAAATGACCTGCATTGCGCCAGCGATCGCCAAACTGATGCAGAGTGCGCAAGTGTGCGCGCCATTCAGAATTTTGCGCATTGGCCTCACCCCAAGTTTTCACTTCTTCAATCAGCGCCAATCGCAGGGCACGGTTCTCAGTGGCTTCGTGTTTGATTCTGTCAAGCCAATTTTGGACCACTTTGTAAGCGTTGTTGCACGCAGCATCAAATCGCTTCCACAGCGAATGATTGGGAAGCCCCCCTTGATCGGCTTGCTTCCATTCCTCACGCAACTGGCGCAAGGCTTCTTGCATCTTGCGTCCTCCCACCAAGGGCTCGAGCTGAAAAGCTTCTTCAGTTTTGACCGGCTCAACTGAAGGTGCAGGTGCAGGCTCTGCCGGCGCTACGTGATCGACTGCTTCTTCCGGTGCAGCCTGCTCAGCAGGGGCTTGTGCTGGGGCAGCTGCCTGAGTTTTGACCGGCACTTTCTTGAAGAGTCCTTCGGCTTTTAAAACCAAAGCCAAGCGCAGTTGATCGGCCACATGGCGTTGCCATCCTGCAGCATCCCCCGCAGCGATCAAGGCTTCATGAACTTGCAAGTCCATCTGGGTGTCCATGTTGCGGCCATGCTCTTTCAGCATTTGATGAAGGGCTGCCAAATGAGTCTCATTGGGCTCAGCTGCCAAAACAGTGAGTGCGCCTTTGACCGATTGGTTCGCAGCTTCCCGCAGCGCCAAGCGCTGTGCCGGATCCATTTTGGTATTGCTAACTTTGGGTGTCTTGCCTGGCTTAGCCTCTAGGTTCACATTGTTTGCAGGGTTGGCTTCGGATGCCTCTTGTGCAGGCGATGTGGGGTGCGCAACAACAGCGGGCGGCGCTGCATGACCACCACGCGCCAGTCTCAATTCTTCCGCCCATACAGGCACCGAAGGCAAAGCCGCGTTGGCATCTTCTCGCGCAGCTTTGGCTTGGAACAAGGCGCCTTCAAAGGCTTCCCAAACGCTGCTCAATTGATGCATGGAGGCATCCAGCTGTGGCGGGAATTTCAAATCGATGCTTTGCCATGCGGCATCTTCTTTGAGGGCATGGGCTTGCTTCTGCCAATGAGCGATATCGGACTGCAAAACTTCATTGACTGCATCCGCTTCTTTCAAAGTCTTGGTCGACAACACTTCAATGCGCTGAGCCAACAGCACGGCTGTCTCGCGCTGCACCATCACTTGGTGCTGCAAATCTTCAACGGCCTTGATTTTTTCATTGAGCTTAAGCTTCAGACTGGCCAAGGGCTCACGCGACAAAGGTGCGCCTGCTTTGGCGGCATCACGTTGCCAAGCCATGGCATCGGCAATGTTCAGTCGCCCCGCGTTCAGCATGGTATTGGCACGGTCCGCCCATTCTGCAGCAAGGGCATCTTGGCCCTGCGCACGCTTGATCTCATCCAACTTCTCACGCAAGACTTTGGCTGCGCCTTTGTCACGTGTCGACATTTCTTTGAAGACTTGTTGCAAATCTTCTTGTGAGGGATCGGTCTGAAGCCAGTCGCGCAGTTTTGCAGAACGCTCACCAGAGGTTTGAGCGGCAAAGGCACCCCCGGTTAAAGTATCTAGGGCGTGAACGTCTGGGGTCTTGGGAGAAGGATGAGTCACAGTCACAACACAAAAAGATAAAGAGGCTATTTTCACCGAGGAACACAGCTGTCAATATGCAAAAAGCATCTATTTTCGATTTTTTTTATAATCTTCAGTTCTTCCACTCTCATTCAACTTGTGCCAACCAACTCACTTCAAGAGGTCAAGCCACCTTGGCCCTACCGCTTTTGGCGCGGACTGCAGACCTTTGCAGGCGATATTGCACGTGGTTTTGTAAGCATTTCTCATCACAGCTTTGCACTGTTAGGACTTCTGGCAGCGCTTCTCAGTTTGCTTGTTTTGGCGCGTCCTGAAGTGCGCACGCTCACCGTACAAAACGTTCAAGCTTGGTTGTTCACCCGATTGCACATCACAGAGGCCGAAGACGAGCAACAACAGGTTTTGCTCAGAAGTTTGGCAGCCCCGGCCAGCGATTTAGACGTTGCACAATTGGCACTGGTGCAAGCCATTAGAAGCAAATACCGAATAGCACAAGAGCCTTTGAATGCCATTGTGCTAGAGGTGTTTGACCTTTCAAGCCGAGCCAACTTAGACCCTACGCTGATTTTGGCCGTGATTGGCGTTGCATCCAACTACAACCCCTTCGCCAAAAGCCCCTTGGGTGCCCAAGGCTTGATGCAAGTCGTGCCCGAAGTGCACTTTGAACAATTCACTCCCTTTGGCGGTGCCATGGCCATTTTTGACCCTAAAACCAATCTGCGAATTGGGGTCAAAATCTTAAAAGAGTACATCGACACCTCTGGCAAATTAGAAACGGGGCTTCGGCTCTTCAAGGCAGGGGAAGAATCCTTGTCACTTGAAGAAGATTACATTTCTCGCGTATTGACAGAGCAAGTTCGCCTGAAAGAAGCTCTGCCAAAGACTGCCCTTGCTTCAAAATCTAGCCTGCCAGCACCGCCCAAACCCGACCGATAGTTCCTGTCTCGGCTACACTTGAGGGGTACGCAACTGGCGATAGGAGCCTGGCATTTGCTAATTTAGCAAGCCTGACTTTGACGTGGAAACTGGTGGGCCTCGCCCTGCCTTCAACCACTGGGGAGCGTGCACCGTGTGCTGGCGTTTTGTGCACAAGGTTTCAGCCGTTCGCCTGGGCAGCCCTTGCCACATTGAGGCACATCCACCTCAATTCACCAAGGAACCATCGACTGAAGGCCTGCCATGTATTCAAGAAACATTCTGATTGAACAAACCGATCCCGAAATTTTTGCCGCCATTCAGGCAGAAAACGCGCGCCAAGAGCATCACATTGAATTGATTGCCAGCGAGAACTACGCCTCACCAGCCGTCATGGCGGCTCAAGGCTCTCAGCTCACCAACAAATACGCCGAGGGCTACCCCGGCAAGCGCTACTACGGTGGTTGCGAATACGTTGACATCGCCGAGCAATTGGCCATCGACCGCATCAAGCAAATCTTTGGTGCCGATGCTGCCAATGTGCAACCGCATTGCGGTGCTTCGGCCAACGAAGCGGTTTTCCTGGCATTCTTGAAGCCCGGTGACACCATCATGGGCATGAGCTTGGCCGAAGGGGGTCACCTGACCCATGGCATGCCTTTGAACATCAGTGGCAAATGGTTCAAGGTGGAGAGCTATGGCCTCGATGCCAAAGAAGTCATCGACTACGATGCTATGGAAAAGAAGGCGCACGAAACCAAACCCAAACTGATCATCGCTGGGGCATCCGCGTACAGCCTGCACATAGACTTCGCACGCTTTGCCAAAGTGGCCAAGGACGTGGGTGCCATTTTCTTGGTTGACATGGCGCACTACGCAGGTCTCATCGCTGCCGGCGTCTACCCTAACCCCGTGCCCTACGCCGATGTGGTCACCTCCACCACGCACAAGAGCTTGCGCGGTCCGCGCGGTGGCATCATTTTGATGAAAGCCGAACACGAAAAAGCCATCAACAGCGCCATTTTCCCTGGCTTGCAAGGCGGCCCCCTCATGCACGTCATTGCGGCAAAGGCCGTGGCCTTCAAAGAAGCCTTGGCACCCGAGTTCAAAACTTACCAGCAGCAAGTGGTGAAGAACGCGCAAATCATGGCTGAAGCGCTGACACAACGTGGTTTGCGAATTGTCAGTGGCGGCACCCAAAGCCACGTGATGTTGGTCGACCTGCGCTCCAAAGGCATCACCGGCAAAGAAGCCGAAGCCGTCTTGGGTCAAGCGCACATGACCATCAACAAAAACGCGATCCCCAACGACCCAGAAAAACCCATGGTCACCAGCGGTGTGCGCATTGGCACACCCGCCATGACCACGCGAGGCTTCAAGGACGAAGAAGCGCGCATCACGGCCAACCTGATTGCCGAGGTGCTCGACAACCCTCGAGACCCTGCCAACATCGAAGCTGTTCGTGTCAAGGTCAATGCCTTGACCGCACGTTTTCCTGTTTACAAATGAAGTGTCCCTTTTGTAGCCACAACGAGACCCAAGTCGTGGAAACACGTCTGGCTGAAGATGGCGATCTGATTCGCCGCCGCCGTCAATGTGCGGCCTGCGAAAAACGTTTCACCACTTACGAGCGGCCTGAGGTTAACTTTCCTGCCATCGTTAAAAAAGACGGCCGACGCATTGACTACGAACGCGTGAAATTACGTGCCAGCATGAATTTGGCGTTGCGAAAACGGCCCGTGAGCACGGAACAAGTCGATTCAGCGATTGAACGCATCGAAGAAAAATTGTTGAACTTGGCACTGCGCGAAGTGGCCTCCAATAAAATTGGCGAATTGGTGATGCGTGAATTGAAAAAGCTCGACAAAGTAGCTTACGTTCGATTTGCCAGTGTGTACCGAAGTTTTGAAGACATTGATGACTTCAAGTTGTTGGTGGACGAAGTGAGCAAATAAGCACCTGAATTGAAGTCAGGTCGGCGCTTGCATCAGGGACACTCACTTATTTGTGTTTTTTCCAAGCGAGGGCGTCCTACCGCATTCACAACCAACAACCAGCCCGGGCTGGCTTTGGCAAGATGCTCACAAAACGTCAGGGTGCCAGCCTGGAAGGCGCCATTCAAGGCCAAGCTCCGACCGCTTGCACCAAATGACACATAGCGGTTGACGGTGGTGTTGCCTCTGGCAGTAATGGGAAGCTTCAAACTGGCGTGCTGCATCAGCAAAATCTCACCTGCATCCCACATACCATTGCTGTTGTCGTCTTCAAACACGAGCCACCCTTGCTGCCAAGAATTGACGGCCTGAACAGCGTTGGCGCCAGCGCAACGGGCAGGCGTTTCTGCGGGAGCCACTGATGCGCCAGCATCGGATGAAATTGCCGCCACGCAAATGCTGATGCGCTTTTCACGCCGCAGGGCCTCCGTGCGTGCATTTAAAACGGTGTTCAACATGTCCTCTGCTGCCGCCTGAATGCGAACCCTTGTTTGCATCATGTGCAAGCCTGAAACTGCGGCGCTGCACAACATGGCCACCACGAACAAAACAAACATTGTTTCAAGGAGACTTTGTCCGTTTGAAGCCGCAGGTGAATTCATCAAAATCAGAATAACTGAAGAGGGGCAATAGCGTCTTACAAGGGCATGCATTCAACAAGACAAGGTCTTTCGCAAGTCAATGTGAGCGTACAGTTTCTGAATGAGGTCATGCTTTCACTGATGCAGACTCAAAAAATTTCACACCTCCAAGGCTTCACCTTGGCCGAAACACTCATCAGCGTTTCACTGATGGCTTTGCTCATGGGCATTGCCCTGCCCAGTTTGGAAACTCATTGGCAACATGCACGCCGGCAAGATGCACAAAACACTTTGTTACAGTTGCATTTGCGCCAGTTGCAATGGCGTGGCCTGCACCCAGAATTCAGCAGCCAACTGCCAGATTTAGATTGGGCCAACCCTCATTCAAGCGCTGGGCATTACCGCCTAAATTTGGAATCGGTGAGCGCTCAAGCTTATGTGCTGCATGCCACAGCCATTGGTTTGCAGGCTCGCGATGCAGCCTGCCAAGTCATGAGCCTTCGAGTTTCCGAAGCCTCTCCCCTCCTTCGAACCAGCAACGAGTTCTTGCTTTCAGATCCTGGACGGTGCTGGAAATGATCCATCTGATCATGGGCTTGTCGCTTGGCCTGAGCGTGCTCACAAGCGCTTCACTGTGGATCGGATTTCAATGGCGAAACGACCACCAAATCCTACTCAGAAGCCATGCGCAACAAGACATTCGCGCCTTGATGGAGACGCTGGTTCATGACATCAGGCGCGCCAACTTCCAAACCAACTCAACAGAGAACTTTGTTTTATCGGCACATCAAATTTTGTTCACTGTAGATCGCAATGACAACAGCATCCAAGACAACAACGAATGCAGTGGTTTTCGGTTGGCCAACAAGGAGCTTCAAACCAAAACATCGTGTCAGCCCGTTGTCTGGACCACTTTGAGTGACCCCAAATTTTTACAACTTTTCGATCTCACCTTCTCCCTTCAGTGTGACAACAGCGCTGCAGCGCAAGGCGACCTGCTCCTCATTGAACTTCGCAATCAATCCAGCACAGAAAAAACGCCGCACACCTGGCAACGACATGTTCGCCTCCGAAACCTTCAAGTTCACTCCAGGCCCCTGTCCTTGAGTTGCTCAAACTTTCAGTCATGAACCGTCCTCACATGCAACAAGGCATGGCCACACTTTGGACGGCAGTGCTCTTGGTGCTCATCACCAGCCTGATAGGTGGCATCACGTTCCAAGCAGCACAATCAGAAACGATTCGAAGCCAGCACCAAATGTTTGCAGCACAAGCCCTGGCCACCAGCGAAGCTTTGCTCGAAACAAGCATGGCCTATTTAGAAAGTGCATACACCCACCACGATGCCACCATCGACATGCAAATTTGGGCCAATGCCTCAGCATCACAATGTCCTGCCAACAAGGGGCCGCCGCAATGGCAGTGCCTTAAATGGGCAATGTCAGAATCCCCACTGAAGGACATGCCTGCGCTGACTGGGGCAGACTCCACTGACTCGCATGTGCAGTTGGTTCGCGATGTTCGCAATGCACCGCACCGTTTGCAAGTCATTGCCCAAGCGCAATTGAGCGCAACACAGCCTGGCGCAGGAAGTCGAGCCAGTGTTCAACAGAGTTTGTTCATACCTTTGAGCACCCCCTTGTTGGCCAACATGTCGGAGACGCCTACACGCTTAATTTTGAACGCCCCCTCATGGGGTCCTGCGCTCGGTGAATGCCTGCCATTGGCTTGGCGACAAATATTTGGGCAGACTACGCCCCTTCAACTGAAAACCATCTCTGCCGCTCAACTGCAAAATGGCTTGACTGCAAGCTCTCAACCGACCCGCTCTGTTTATTGGGTCGACAGCCCCCTCTTGTGGACGCAAAGCATTGGCAGCGAGTTGGCCCCGGTGGTTTTGATTTTTTCAGAAACAGCATGCGCCTTGCAGTGCCCCTCTCTGGCCAGCACTGCACGCATTGTGGGCACTGTGTTTTTCGAAAGTCAATGTCAGGATCTGAAAATGTTGAACTGGCAAAGTACCAGCATTGCAGGTCAAGTGGGCGTGGCCTCTGGTTTACCACCCGGGCAGGCAGCGATTCAAATCAGTGCGTTACCCAACAGCAGCGCAGCCTTCAATTTTGACTGGCCCCCCCTCATGAACGCGGCGTTCGTTCAGCGCGTCTCTGGCACTTGGAAAAATGCGGGGTACTGACATTGCAACAAGGTTTCACTGTGTTGGAAGCCCTTACGGCCAGCGCCTTGTTGGCCCTTGGTTTGACGAGCGCTATCCAATTGAGCACCCTGAGTTTCAGCGCCAACCAAGCCAGCCAAAACCTTGATCTGGCCAGCGGCTTGGCGCAAGATTTGGCGGAATGTTGGGGCGTCCAAACGGCATCCTGTCTCCAGCAATTCAGCAACACCGCGCCGCTCAGCCCGCTTTCAGCAGATCCTTCCCGGGTGTTTCACAGAACTTGGCAACTCAGCACCGTTCCTGTTCCCGAAACTTCACCCTGCGCCTTGCAAGAACTAAAGCTTGTCGTGTCATGGCTTGAAGGTCAAAAAACAGCTGAATTGGTATGGGTCAAACGCCGTTCGTCCACCCCTTTTTGGATCGGACTTTGAGATATCGTATCCTTGACAGCCATCAACGTCCTTCAAATCACGGCCCTCTCACGCCTTCTCAAGCTCTATGTCTGCCAGCCCCTTCATGCAAAACGCCCTGGACTTGGCCACCCAAGCCCTGCGCATGACCTCGCCCAATCCTCGGGTAGGTTGCGTGATTGTGAACGGCCAAGGCAAGGTCTTAGGTCAGGGACACACGCAGCAAGCTGGCAGCTTGCATGCAGAAATTGTGGCCATGCAAGATGCCGCTCTGCGCGGGCATAACATCGAAGGTGCTACCGTTTACGTCACCCTCGAGCCCTGTGCGCATCAGGGCCGCACCGGCCCTTGCTGTGATGCCTTGGTCAAAGCCAAGGTGGGCAAAGTCGTGATCGCCATGACGGACCCCAATCCTCTGGTGTCCGGCAAAGGCACAGGCCGACTTCGTGCTGCGGGCATTGACGTCATTCTGGGAGACGGCGCCGAAGCTGCCGCTCAACAAAATCCAGGTTTTTTAAGCCGAATGACACGCAGCAAACCTTGGGTTCGCATGAAAATGGCCGCCTCACTCGATGGGCAAACGGCACTTCTAAATGGCCAAAGTCAATGGATCACTGGCCCCTCAGCCAGAGCCGACGGCCATGCTTGGCGCGCGCGTGCATGCGCCATCCTGACGGGCATCGGTACAGTATTGAAAGACAACCCCGTTCTAGACCTTCGCCTGTGCCCCGACTTAGTCCCCCTGCCGCGCATGCCGCATTTGGTGATTGTGGACAGCCGCCTTGAAACGCCCCTGAATGCCAAAGTCTTTCAGCACAGCGGCCCGGAGGCCAGCACACCGCGCCAGATTTGGATTTATGCTGCCATCGACAACCCTCCCAAAAAGGCCGCCCTTGAAGCCCAAGGTGCGCACGTCACCCTCTTGCCAAACCCCCAAGGCAAAGTCGATCTAGCCGCCCTCATGACTGACTTGGCCCGCCGTGAAGTGAATGAATTGCACGTCGAAGCGGGACACCAACTCAATGGCTCTCTCATCCGAGAAGGCTGCGTCGATGAGTTCTTGGTCTACTTGGCGCCGCAAATGCTGGGCCAAGGCCAAGGCATGGCGCAATGGGGGCCAATTGTGGACTTGTCGCAGGCCTTGCAGTTGGAGTTCACAGAAACACAATTAATCGGCAAAGATTTGCGGGTTTTAGCCAGGGTCAGGGCCTAAAAGGCCACAATCCCTGCGAAAATACACGCCATGTTTACCGGAATCATCACCGGCGTGGGGCGTATCGCCGCCCTCCACGACCTGGGCAGCTCTTTAAGCCATGGCAAGCGACTCACTCTCGAGGTACCCGCAGGCTACCTGGACGACGTTGGCTTGGGCGACAGTATTGCCATCAATGGCGCTTGCATGACGGTCACATCCTTCGATCTGGCCAAACATCAGTTCACCATCGATATTTCCGCCGAATCGCTCAACAAAACCGCAGGTTGGAACACAGTTGGCAAGGTCAACTTAGAAAAAGCACTGCGCGCGAATGATCGTTTAGGTGGCCACATTGTGTCTGGCCATGTGGACGGCATTGGCCACGTGACAAGCTTTGTCCAAGTTGGCGAAAGCTGGGAGCTGCGCATACTCTCTCCGGCAAGCATGGGCAAATATTTGGCCTACAAGGGCTCTATCACCGTGAATGGCGTTAGCCTCACAGTGAACACGGTGCTTGATCTTGCAACGGGTTGCGAGTTCAGCATCAATCTCATTCCGCACACAGTCGAAAATACCGCACTGGGCACGCTCCAAGCAGGCAAGCTTGTGAATTTAGAAATTGATTTGATCGCACGTTATGTCGAGCGCATGCTCAGCAACGATGCCTCAGCCGCCACACTGCACAGCCCTTCTCAGGCTGGCACTCCCCCTTGAAAGAACATTCATGAGCTCCACACCCAGCCGTCCTTTGACGCCTGTTCAAATTTCACCCATCGAGGACATCGTGGCAGAAATGCGCGCGGGTCGCGTTGTCATCATGGTGGACGACGAAGACCGCGAAAACGAAGGTGATTTGGTCATCGCGTCAGACCATGTCACAGCCGAGGCCATCAATTTCATGGCGCGATATGGCCGTGGACTCATTTGTTTGACCCTGACACGAGATCGTTGTGAGCACCTGCACCTCCCGCCCATGGCTGCCAACAATGGCACGGTCTACAGCACGGCTTTCACGGTTTCAATCGAAGCCGCAGAAGGTGTGACCACCGGCATTTCTGCGGCCGATCGCGCACTGACCGTGCAGGCTGCCGTGGCCCCGAACGCCACTGCCAAAGACTTGGTCCAACCCGGGCATATTTTCCCATTGCAAGCAGTGGATGGCGGTGTACTCATGCGCGCAGGCCATACAGAAGCTGGCTGCGATTTGGGCGAGATGGCAGGTTGCAGTCCCTCGTCCGTTATTTGTGAAATCATGAAAGACGACGGCACCATGGCCCGCTTGCCCGATTTGCAAATTTTTGCTGCAGCGCATGGCCTCAAAATTGGCACGATTGCCGATCTCATCGAATACCGCAATCGCACAGAATCTTTGGTCCAAAAAGTTGGCACACGGGTTTTGCAGACTGCCTACGGCGAATTCACAGCCCACGCCTTCAAAGACAAGCCCAGCCAATCTTTGCATCTTGCATTGGTCAAAGGCACTTGGAAAGAAGACGCCGAAGTCCCTGTGCGCGTGCACGAACCGCTGTCTATTTTTGACGTGCTAGAAGTTGGCCGAAGCATGCACTCCTGGAACTTAGAAAATAGCTTGGACTACATCAACAAGCAAGGTCAAGGCGTTGCTGTGTTGCTCAATTGCGGCGAAAGTGCCGAGCAGTTGTTGGCCCAGTTTGAAGGCCGTGCGCGTTCAGCGCAAGCCCCTAACCGCAGCAAAATGGACCTGCGCACCTATGGCGTGGGCGTGCAAATTGTTCGAGAGTGCGGCGTCCAAAAAATGAAATTGATGGGCCAACCCCGACGCATGCCCAGCATGGCGGGCTATGGTGTAGAAGTCACTGGTTACATCCCTAAGGAATAAAGATGCAAGACGCAGACAAAGGTATTGAACAAGAACTAGAAGGCTTGGGTCTGCACATTGGCATTGTGCAAGCGCGCTTCAACGAAGGTATCACCAATGCATTGGCGGTGGCTTGCATTCGCGAATTAGAAGACTTGGGAGTGCATGACATTGACCACGTATTGGTACCTGGCGCTCTTGAGGTACCCATTGCTTTGCAAGCCATGGCGGAGCGCGGCGAGTACGACGCCTTGGTGGCCTTGGGATGCATTGTTCGCGGTGAAACTTATCACTTCGAATTGGTGGCCAATGAATCAGCTGCAGGCGTCAGCCGCATTGCCCTCGACTACAACGTGCCCATTGCGAATGCCATTCTGACCACCGAAAATTTAGAACAAGCCATTGCACGTCAAACTGAAAAGGGACGCGACGCGGCCCGTGTGGCGGTGGAGATGGCCATGTTATTGGAAGACTTGTCGATTGACGGCGAAGATTTGGACGATGAGGAATTGGCATGAGCGAATTGCCTGAAAATTCTGCTGCGCCAACGCAGACCAGCCAAATTGCCAAGGCTCATACCCGCAAACTGGGCAAGACGGCCAGTAAATCGGCCAGAAGCCGTTCGCGCGAATTTGCTTTGCAAGCCCTCTACCAAGTCCTGGTAGGAAAGAATGAAACTGCTGACATCGATGTGTTCACCCGTGATCTGTCTGGCTTTCACAAAGCCGACTCCGCCCACTATGATTCGCTGTTACATGGGTGTGCCGAACATGCTGCAGATTTGGACAAACTCATCTTGCCTTTGCTGGACCGCAGCATGGCCGAGATTTCTCCCATCGAACACGCGGTCATGTGGATTGGCGCTTTCGAAATGAAACATTGTCTCGACGTGCCTTGGCGAGTGAGCCTGAATGAGTGCATTGAATTGGCCAAGGAATTTGGTGGTACCGATGGGCACAAGTATGTGAACGCTGTCCTCGAGGGCCTCGCCCCACAACTTCGCCCTCATGAAGTTCAAGCAGACAGACAAGCAGGTCGCGCGCGCGCATGAAATCCGCATTCAAATTTCCCATCCGAATTTACTGGGAGGACACCGATGCAGGCGGCATTGTTTTTTACGCCAATTACCTGAAATTTTTTGAACGTGCTCGCACAGAATGGCTCCGATCCCTGGGCATCGAACAGCTTGCCCTCAAAGAAGAGTGCGGCGGCATGTTCGTGGTGAGTGAAACAAACATCCAATATTTTTCACCCGCGCGATTAGACGATCAACTGGAAGTGACAGCCCAAACCTCAGAGGCCGGTCGCGCCTCTTTGGTATTGACACAACAAGCTTGGCATGGGTTGAACGAAGACCGAAAACTGTTGGCCGAAGGCACTATCCGAATTGGCTGGGTCGACAGCCAAACCCTGAAACCCGGCCGTATTCCGGCCAAGATTTTGGAAGCAATTCAATGAACCAAGACATGTCAATCATCCAATTGGTTTTGCACGCAAGCTTTGTTGTGCAAATCGTCATGGTCATCCTCATGGCCATCTCCATTGCCAGCTGGGCGGCCATTGTGCGCAAGCTCACGGCCATCAAGCGTATTCAAACATTGAACGAAGAGTTTGAACAACAGTTTTGGTCAGGCACCAGCTTGAACGATTTGTTTTCTGGTGCCGTCCAAAATTCCAAATTAGCAGGGCCTATGGAACGCATTTTTGCCAGTGGCATGCGGGAGTATCAAAAATTGCGTGAACGTCGCATCAGCGATACCGGTACATTGCTTGATGGAGCACGCCGTGCCATGCGCGCCAGTTTTCAGCGCGAGATGGATGTGGCTGAGGCACAGTTATCTTTCTTGGCCTCAGTGGGCTCGGTATCACCCTATGTGGGTTTGTTTGGAACCGTCTGGGGCATCATGCACGCTTTCACAGGCTTGGCCAGCATGCAACAGGTGACACTGGCCACTGTGGCGCCTGGCATTGCGGAGGCCTTGGTGGCCACGGCCATCGGCTTGTTTGCCGCTATTCCTGCCGTTGTGGCCTACAACAGATTTGCACGAGACATCGACCGAGTAGCGATCAAACTGGAAACCTTCATTGAAGAGTTCTCCAATATTTTGCAAAGAAGTTTGGGTGGCTCAGCAGGTGCTGGCAGCAACGGTCTTTCTGCATCCGGTCACTGATTTTCAGGGAGAACACACATGCCTGCTGTTTCATCTCGCGGCCGGGGCCGGCGAACCATCAATGAAATCAACATGGTGCCCTTCATCGATGTGATGTTGGTGCTGCTCATTATTTTCATGGTCACAGCGCCAATGATCACGCCCAGCGTTGTGGATCTGCCCAGCGTGGGCAAAGCTGCCAAGCAAGCTGATCAAGTGATTCAAGTTGTGGTCCAAAAAGACGACCGTCTTGAGGTGGTGTACGACAGCAAGACGCAAAAAACGAACATCGACAGTTTGGCCAACTTGGTGCGTGTCGCGCAAACAGGTCAAGCCAATTCTGCGGTTGTCATCAGTGCCGATCGCAATGTGAAATATGAAACGGTGGTCAAGGTGATGGACACCTTACAGCGCGCAGGTGTCCAGCGTGTAGGCTTGTCTGTCCAGCTTGCGCCTTGAATGAATTTCAGCCATTGCCCCCAATGAACACCAGTGTTTACAAAGAGTTTGCCCCGCCCCCTACAGGGGGATTTGGCCGCTCTTTGTCGTTTGCATTGTTCATCCACTTGTTGTTGTTGGCGGCCATTACTTGGGGCGTTCAGTGGAAAACTCAGCCCAATACGCTGTCAGCATCGGCCGAACTTTGGTCTGCACTTCCCGTGGAAGCTGCACCTGCGGCGAATGAACCCGAGCCCCAAACGCCAGATCCCGTGAAACCACCTCAGCCAATGAAAGCCGCTGAGCCTCAACCTGAGCCGAAACCAGTCCCACCAGCACCCCCCAAGGTCAACGCTGCAGCAGAGCGAGAGGCTGCCGACATTGCCCTGAAAAAAGAAAAAGAGAAGAAGAAACTCGAAGAGAAAAAAACGGCTGAATTAGAGAAGAAAAAGAAACTTGAAAAAGAAAAGACAGAGAAAGAAAAATTAGACAAAGAGAAGGCCAAAGAAAAAGAAAAAGACAAGGCGAAAGAAATCGAGAAGAAGAAAAAAGAAGAGGCTCTGAAAAAGGAGGCTGCTGCAACCAAGGCCAAAGAGGATGCCAAGAAGTTAGCTGCTGAAGAAGTTCGCGCTGAAGCGCAGCGCAATGAAAACTTAAAACGCCTCCAAGGCATGGTGGGTGCATCGGGCGATGAGAACGCCAAGGGCTCAGCCATCAAATCATCGGGTCCGTCAGCAAGCTATGCGGGACGCATTCGTGCTCGTATCAAACCAAACATCACATTCACCGAAGACGTCGCAGGCAACCCCAAGGCTGAAGTGGAAGTCCGAACGTCTCCAGATGGCGCCATTTTGAGTCGCAAACTAATTTCAAGCAGCGGTAATAAATCATGGGACGAAGCCGTCCTCAAAGCCATCGACAAAACCGCCTCCCTCCCCCGTGACGAGGACGGCCGCGTCCCCCCTGTACTGGAAATCAGCTTCCGGCCGAAAGATTAATTGGGGTCATTAATTGGCCTTTAGGCTCGTGGAGTCGGGCCGCTCTTTCCAGACAGAATTAGATTTCGTAGACGATTTCTGCTTTGCCTTGATCGGCTTGCGCAATCCAGCTGGAAAGGGCTGCATCGCTTGGGAAGAATTTGGCTTGTTCCCCCAATAACAGTTCGGCGCTAGCGGCGACGTTGTCGGCTTTTCTTTCTAACTTCAAACGCACAGGCAATCCGCGCAACAACTCGCCTTGCTCTGTCATTTCACGTTGCGGTGGAAAGTCTTTCACCAAGCGTGCAACTTCGGGTGCGCGGCCATTGACAGACACGCGCAAGAATTTGCCGAATCTGCAACGTGCAGCTGGCAAATCCCAGACCTGTTGAATCGACAAGCGATAACCGCCCGAAAAACGATCTGCTTGCATCTTGGCCATGACAATGACCAATTCATCATCCTTCAGCAGATGGCGATTGGCGTTGATCATGGCCTCGTCAGCCGTGGCCTCCATGACCGCACTTTTGTCGTCGAGTTTGAAGATGGCCAGCTTGCCACGTTGGCCATTGATGATGCGAAGATCGCTGACGATACCGGCCAACAATTGCGGCTCGCGGCTGTCAATCAAGTCATCAATTTTGCGTTTGGCAAACAGACGAACCTCTCGCTCAACCGCATCAAACAAATGGCCTGACAAATAGAAACCAACGGCAGTTTTTTCGTGGGTCAGTTGTTCCTTGACGCCCCAAGGCAGAACATCCACCAAATCGGGCTCTTGCGTGCTGGAACCGTGGGCGTCTTCCCCCATCATGTCAAACAGACCGCCTTGATTGACATTGGCAACTGCGGCATTAGAGAATTCAAATGCACGGTCAATGGAAGCTGCCAAGGCGGCTCGATTGCGTTGCAAGGTATCAAAGGCGCCTGCCTTGACCAAGGCTTCGACTGTTCGCTTGTTCAAGCGACTGCGGTCTACCCGCACGCAGAAATCAAATAAACTGGTGAAAGGGCCACCCTCTTCGCGCGCTTTCACAATCGCATCAATGGCTTGTTGGCCCGTGCCCTTGATGGCGCCCAAGCCATAGCGAATCACCTTGTCGGACACTGGCTCGAAGCGATGCGTGCCGCGGTTCACATCAGGTGGATCGAAGCTGATACCGAACTTCAACGCGTCTTCAAACAACACCTTCAGTTTGTCGGTGTCGTCCATTTCAATGGTCATGTTGGCGCAGAAAAACTCCGCCGTGAAATGAACCTTCAACCAACCGGTGTGGTATGCCAACAAGGAATAAGCTGCAGCGTGTGATTTGTTAAAACCATAACCCGCAAACTTTTCCATCAAGTCGAAAACCTCATCGGCCTTTTCTTCGCTCAAACCGTTGACGCCAGCTCCCTTGCGGAAAATTTCGCGGTGCTCAGCCATCTCTTCGGCTTTTTTCTTACCCATGGCTCGGCGCAGCAAATCGGCGCCGCCCAAACTGTAGCCACCCAAGACCTGCGCGGTTTGCATCACCTGTTCTTGATAGACCATGATGCCGTAGGTTTCTGACAGCACTTTTTCGACCAAGGGGTGCGGATACTCCACCACTTCGCGCCCGTGTTTGCGCGCCACAAAACTGGGGATCAAATCCATGGGGCCTGGGCGGTACAAGGCATTGAGGGCAATCAAGTCTTCCAAGCGCGAAGGCCGAGCATCTTTCAACATGCCTTGCATGCCGCGACTTTCAAACTGGAACACTGACTCGGTGCGGCCATCGGAAAACAACTTGTAAGTGGCCACATCGTCCAGCGGAATATTTTCGAATGCGAAGTTTTCTTGGCCTTTGTGCCGCTTCACGATCATCTCGCGCGCCAGCTCCAAAATGGTCAAGGTGGCCAAACCCAAGAAGTCGAATTTCACCAGGCCAATGGCTTCAACGTCGTCTTTGTCGTACTGACTCACTGCAGACGTACTGCCTGGTTGCTGGTACAAAGGACAAAAATCGGTGAGCTTGCCAGGCGCAATCAAAACGCCACCTGCGTGCATGCCCACGTTGCGCGTCATGCCTTCGAGTTTTTGGGCCAAGGCCAACAAAGTTTTGACCTCGTCCTCTTTTTCCAAACGTTCGGCCAAAATAGGCTCAGCCTTGATGGCACCATCGATGGTGATGTGCTGGCCTGGCTTGTTCGGAATCAACTTGCTGATGCCATCGCAGAACATGTAACTCATGTCGAGCACACGGCCCACATCACGAATGGCCGCACGCGCCGCCATGGTGCCAAAGGTGACAATTTGACTCACCGCATCGCGGCCGTATTTGTCTTTGACGTAGTCAATCACGCGATCGCGATTGGCCTGGCAAAAATCAATGTCAAAGTCGGGCATGGAGACTCGCTCAGGATTCAAGAAACGCTCAAACAGCAAGTTGTATTGCAACGGATCGAGGTCTGTAATCTTGAGGGAATAAGCCACCAAAGAACCTGCGCCAGAACCTCGACCCGGCCCAACTGGGCAGCCGTTTTTCTTGGCCCAGTTGATAAAGTCACCCACGATCAAGAAGTACCCGGGGAAACCCATGTTCAAGATGGTGTTGATTTCAAATTCCAAACGCTCTGCGTAGCGAGGTCTTTCGGCTTCACGCTTGACAGCATCAGGGTACAAATGCACCAAGCGCTCTTCCAAACCTTCCACCGACAGCAAGCGAAAATACGCCTCGATGGGCATGGGCTTGCCATCAGCAAGGGGCGTTGGGTAGTTGGGCAATTGCGGCTTGCCCAAAACCAAGGACAAATTGCAACGCTTGGCAATTTCAACCGAGTTGGCCAAGGCACTGGGCACATCGGAGAAAAGCCCCTGCATTTCTGCAGATGATTTGAAATATTGATCGCGCGTGAATTTTCTAACTCGGCGCTGATTTCCCAAGATTTCACCTTCTGAAATGCAGACCCTTGCTTCGTGCGATTCGTAGTCGTCTTCGGTTAAAAACTGAACGGGATGTGTGGCAACCACAGGCAAACTCAAACGGGCAGCCAACTTCACGGCAGCCACCACATGTGCAAGGTCCTCAGGACGACCTGCACGTTGCAATTCCAAATAAAAACGGTGCGTGAAAATAGACGCCAACTGCAATGCAATTTCTGCAGCGCGAGAGGTGTCGCCTTGGAGCAAAGCCTGGCCCACAGGTCCAGCTTGCGCGCCAGACAGCAGAATCAAGCCTTCTGACAATTCTTGCAGCCAAGACAGTTTGACCACCGCATTGCTCTTCACCATGTTTTGCGTCCAGGCTCTCGCCAGCAGCTCCGACAGGTTCAAATAGCCCTGAGAACTTTGAACCAGCACCATGACCCGCGACAAAGCAAGGGGGTCAGCAGCCAGGCCTTCCAAGAATATTTCAGCGCCCAAAATGGGCTGAACACCCTTGCCACGGGCTGCCTTGTAGAACTTGATGGCGCCAAATAAATTGCTCAGATCGGTGATGGCCAAGGCCGGCTGCTGGTCGTCTGCAGCAGCCTGCACCACATCGTCAATGCGACAGGTGGAATCGACAATAGAAAACTCGGAATGGAGGCGCAAATGGACAAACATAGGCCCATTGTAGAAGCTGCTTTGGATGTTTTCTACAATAGAGGGGTGAACACCATTCTTAATATTTCCGCCTACAAGTTCATCGCGCTGCCCGACGCGGCAGAACTGCGCCCTGTGCTTCTTGATCGCTGTTTGACGCGCGCTCTGAAAGGCACGATTTTGCTGGCAGAGGAAGGGATTAATTTATTCTTGGCAGGATCCGCCGAGGCTGTGAGAGGTTTTGTGGCTGAGCTCCACATGGAGCCTAGGTTTTCAGACATTGAGCCCAAAGAAAGTTGGACTCAAGAGCCACCGTTCAAAAAAATGTTGGTCAAGGTCAAAGCTGAGATTATTCGCATGAACCACCCCACCATTCGCCCTGCTGAAGGCCGCGCCCCAGCGGTCACGCCCGCAACCGCCAAACGCTGGCTTGATCAAGGCTTTGACGACAACGGCAGGCCTGTGGTCATTTTGGACACCCGAAATGACTACGAAGTGGACGCAGGCTCATTCAAAGGCGCTGTCGATTGGCGCTTGACCAAGTTCACCGAATTTCCCGATGCCTTGATGGCCCACAAAGAAGACCTGAAAGATAAAACCATCATCAGTTTTTGTACAGGCGGCATTCGCTGCGAAAAAGCGGCCATCTTCATGCAACAAAATGGCCTCCCCCACACGTATCAGTTAGAGGGTGGCATTTTGAAATATTTTGAAGAGACCGACGGTTCGCACTTCGAAGGGGGCTGTTTCGTGTTTGACGAGCGCCGCGCTGTGGACCTTGACTTGGCAACAGTGAAGCACCTGGAAGGGCTAAACCAAAATTAACGCGCAAATTAAGCGCGCAATTTAGCAGCCATTGCGGCCACGCGCTCACCATAGGCTTTGGCTGTGTCCAAGTCGCCTTGAGGGATTTCTTCCGCTGGGCTGGTAGGACCCACTTGGGCCATCACACCAGAGTTAGAACCAATGCGGTTCACGGTGCCATCGTTCAATGAAGGCTGACCCACCCAAATCATGGCTTGCTGCATGGCCAAGGTGATGAAGTATTGAAGGGTGGAAAGCTTGTCGCCACTGGGGCTGGCAGAGATGGTGAAACCACCGGCCACTTTGTCTTTCCAAGCCGACGTGAACCAACGCTTGGAAGAAGCATCGGCAAATTTCTTAAATTGCCAAGAAGCCATGCCCATGTATGTGGGTGAGCCAAAGATGATGGCGTCAGCAGCATCCAAAGTTTCCCAATCGGCGTCCGCAATGTTGCCGTCGGCATCGATGGCGATCAATGCGGCATTGGCGCCTTGGGCCACGAACTGCGCCACGCGTTGTGTGTGACCGTAACCTGAATGGTAAATAACGACTGTTTTAGCCATGAAAGAACTCCTAAAAAAATAAAAAAATTACAGCTTCTCGATTATTGAGAAGCCAAGTCAAAAACCAAGACCTCGGCATCGACGCCATGGGTCAGCTCAAGATTCGTTTCGGCCTGAATGAGCGCCGCATCACCACCCTTCAAAGCTTGCCCATTCACTTGCAATTCACCGCGAATGAGGTGCACATAAGCTTTGCGCGCAGGATTCAATGCAATGGCAGCACGCTCGGCACCCTCCAATAAGCCTGCATACAAAGTGGCATCGGCAGAAATCTTCACTGCATCACCTTCACCCTGGGGTGACGCCACCACCTTCAAGACGCCTCGCTTGCTGGCTTGTGGCACGGTCTTTTGCTCATAGCCCGGTTCAATGCCCAGCACATTGGGCTCAATCCATATTTGGAAGAAGTGCGTGGCCAGTCCCTCCGCATGATTGAACTCGCTGTGCATCACACCTTTGCCTGCGCTCATTCGCTGCACATCGCCTGGCGGAATACCCTTGACATTGCCCATGTTGTCCTTGTGGGCCAAGTTGCCGGACAACACATAACTGATGATTTCCATGTCCTTGTGACCATGGGTGCCAAAACCCGTACCGGGTGCAATGCGGTCTTCGTTGATCACTCGCAAGTTGCCCCACCCCATGAAGGCTGGGTCGTAATACCCAGCAAATGAAAAACTGTGGAAGGATTTGAGCCAGCCATGGTCGGCATAACCACGCTCAGCGGATCGGCGAATTTGGATCATGGCTTGCTATTTATTTTTGAAATTTCGATGGCTGAACTTTAAATTGCAATGGTTTCAATTAAATGATCGAAATTTGTAGTTATCATTCAAATTATTTGAATTAAAAATGTCAACTCCCTCCCGCGACCTGCTGACCCCCGATGCCCTCAGCATGCTGCTGGCCATTGAAGAGACAGGCAGTTTCGCCGCCGCCGCCAGGCAACGCGGCTTGGTGCCTAGCGCCCTCACCTACCGCATCCGGCAAATTGAAGACGCGCTGGATGTGCTGCTGTTTGACCGAAGCAGCCGACAAGCCAAACCGACAGAGGCAGGCAAGGAATTGCTCAGGGAGGCCAAACGCCTGCTTCAAGAAGTCGATGCGCTGGCCAACCGCGTGAAGCGTGTGGCCACCGGTTGGGAGTCTGTTTTCACGGTGGCCGTTGACAGCATCATCTCGCGTTCGGTGGTCATGGAGTTGTGCCAGGGCTTTCTGGCCCTCATGCCGCCCACAAAACTGCGCATCCGATACGAAACCCTTTCGGGCACCTTGGCCGCACTCAAATCAGGCCAAGCTGACCTGGCCATTGGCGTGTTCATGGTTCCTGCCAGCCACGCAGAACTGCTGCATGAAAACTTGGGACATGTGAGTTTTGTCTATGCCGTCGCCCCGCACCACCCATTGGCCAATGCGCCCGAACCTCTTAGCGATGCACTGATTCAGCAACACCGCGCCGTGGCAGTGGCAGATTCTGTGCCGCGCGGCGAAGGTGTGACCATTGGCCTGTTGGGTGGGCAAGACGTTTTGACAGTGCCAGACATGCCCAGTAAATTAGAAGCACAGCTCAGGGGCTTGGGCGGCGGGTTCTTGCCCGAAAGCTTGGCCAAGCCTTATTTAGACAGTGGCCGCCTGGTGGCCAAAAAAGTCAGCCGCGTTCAGCGCATCAGCCAAGTTGAATATGCTTGGCGAAATCCCCATGGCAAAAATGTCGGCCATGCATTAAGTTGGTGGTTGTTGCAGTTGGATCAGGACAGAACCAAACAAGCATTGCTCCAACCCCACCATCGCGTGTAGAGTATCCCCATGACAAAAACAAACACAACGACAAAATCAGTTCAAAAATTCGCCATCATTGGCGCCGGCATGGCTGGCATTGCCTGCGCGCGCACCTTGATGCAAGCTGGACATCGGGTGACGGTATTTGAAAAAAGCAAAGGTGCAGGCGGACGCATGGCCACTCGCACTTCTACTTTGGGCAGTTTTGATCATGGCGCGCAATATTTCACTGTGCGTGATCAACGCTTTGAACAAGCTTTGGCCACCACTCCCAACATTTG
>CANJOS010000021.1 GCA_947476015.1 Comamonadaceae bacterium
CCTAGCAATGAAAGGCCTGCGACAGTGGTGATGAGTTTCATCACCGAAGCGGGGTTGACTTCAGCTTGAGCGCGGTAACTGAGGCGAGGCTTTGAGGTTGTGGGAGGGGCTTGAGTGCCTGAGCTCACGGGCGTAATCAAGATGCTCACCGCATTCAATGGCACCTTGGCTTGTTTGAAAGCCTGTGCAACATCGCGCGGCACCTGCTCGACATCCCGTCCCTTGTCTTTGGCATGGGCGGGTAGCAAGGGGCAAATCAGCAAAGCTGAAAAGACAAGGCAACTGCAGGGGATCAAGCGAAATACAAGCATGATTGAAGTCTAGCGGTCTTGGAAAGCTTTGTCCTTGCGAGGACGTATCATTGGCACATGTCTTTGTCACCCCGCCTGATTGGCCGCTTGTCGGCCGTGATCACTGTTTTCATTTGGACCTTTTTCATCATCGTGACCCGAGCTTCTGCCTCGCACGTCTTGATGCCTTTGGACATTGTGTGTGCTCGCATTGTGGGGGCGAGTTTGCTGCTACTGCCCTGGGCTTGGTGGCTCATGCGAGATGCTCGCAGCAAGGGGGAAGACGTGGGGTCATTGATGGGCCTGTCCCCCCTGCCCCTCAGAATCACGGTACAGGCGGGTGTGTTTGGTGGCTTGTTGTATGCCGTGTTTGCCTACATTGGATTTTTCTATGCCCCGGCCGGTCACGCTTCTGTGTTGATGCCAGGCAGCTTGCCTTTGTGGACCACGCTTTTGATGTGGATTTTCTTGCGGGAACACATTGGGATGAACCGTGCCATTGGCTTGGCCATGATTGTTGCCGGCGACATGCTGGTGGGTGGTATGAGTTTGTTGAAAGCATTCGAGGGTGGCGAGGTTTGGATCGGTGATTTGCTCTTCATGTCAGCCGCTTTTTGTTGGGCCGCCTACAGTGTCACGGCGCGTCGATTTGGCTTAGATGCTGTGCGCGCCACCATGGCCATTACCGCCTTTTCACTGGTTAGCTTTGTCCCTGTCTATGCGTTGTTGGTGAGCTTGAATATTTTGACCAGCCACATCGCGCAAGCCTCATGGTTTGAAATTTTGTTTCAGCTTGTTTATCAAGGGGTGTGCTCCGTGGTGATTTCTGGCATTGCCTTCACGCAAATGATTCGCTCCTTTGGCCCCGTCAAATCCACCATGATCACTGCGGTGGTTCCCGGCTTGTCTGCGCTGGGTGCGGTGGTGCTGTTGGGCGAGCCCATGTCTTGGAATCTGCTGGCAGGGCTGGCACTGGTCACCAGCGGCATCTTGTTTGGCGTGCGTCAGGCCACGGTGAAACCGGACTGATCATCATTGATGACCATGAACAAACCCCTGAAATTTCTAGCTTTCGAAACCAGTACGGAGATGCTGTCGGTGGCACTGGGCGATGCTTCGCAAACATGGCATCACCAGGGTGTGGGCGGTGCCAATGCCTCTGCACAATTGATTCCAGTGATTCATGACTTACTGGCCAAGGCGCAATGGCAATGGCCAGACCTCACGGCTCTCATTGTGGGGAAAGGTCCAGGCTCTTTCACAGGATTGCGCACCGCCTGCTCAGTGGCACAGGGCTTGGCCTTGGGTGCCAATTTGACGGTCATTCCCGTAGACACTTTGTTGGCCGTGGCTGAGGATGCACGTTGGCAAAAATACGAGAGTGTGGGCCAAAAGGCTGAAAATTTTTCGGTGGGCGTCGTCATGGATGCGCGCATGGGGGAGGTTTACATGGGGGCTTACACGTGGTCTCTTGAAGCCAGGAGCTGGCAGACCGTGTTAGCGCCGCAAGTCGGTGCGCCAGAAAAGATGGCGCAACTTTTAAGAGGGCTCAGCTTGCCTAAGCTCATGCTCGCAGGCAACGGTTTTGAGGTGTCCAAAGATTGCTTCCCTTTGCAAGTTTTTCATACGGAGCAAGGCCCTGTGCGTTGCGAGCCAGCCATGCCGAACGCTTTGGCGCTGCTGCGATTGGCGCCCGCCCTTTGGATGACAGGGCAAGCCGTGGCGCCAGAGCTTGTTCAGCCTCTGTACATTCGCGACAAAGTGGCGCAAACAACGCTAGAACGTGAAGCCCTTCAATTGGCCAAAGCCGCCGCGGTCTTTAAAAAGGGGGTCTGAGCATGATGGCTTTGCCTGCAGACCTGCCGAAGAAAATGGCCCCCCATCTTCTGGTGCAATTGCGTCCTATGCTGGAGGACGACCTGGCAACAGTGGTGGCCACAGAGCAAGCTGCTTACGGTCATCCATGGACCTTGGGAAATTTCAGAGACGCTTTGAAGGCAGGTTACGCCGCTTATCGTTTAGATGCGGGTGAGCAGTTGGTCGGCTACTTGGTGGCCATGAAAGTGATCGATGAAGTGCACTTGCTCAACATCACTGTAGCACCCGCATTTCAAAGGCAAGGTTGGGCTGCTTGCCTGATGCAGGCGCTCAGTCTCTGGGCAAAAGCCCAGGGTGCCGTTTGTTTGTGGTTGGAGGTCCGTGAAAGCAATGAGCGCGCCTTGAAACTCTACAAAGTATTTGGATTTCAGCAGGTCGGCCTCAGAAAAGACTATTATCCTGCCAGCAGAACCGCCAGAGAATCTGCTGTGGTCATGAGCAAGCCACTCCACACGTAAACCATGACAGACACCCACATTGACACTCGTTTTGAATTAGACGATCGCCAGCGCGCCATGTTGGCTGAAATGGGTGTGCGTGTTTGGATGCCGCAGTCTGTGCCCAAGGCTCACCTGCCCGTTGCGCCAGCTTTGGTGACGGAACCCAAGGCTGAGCGCACTTTAAAGTTGGCGCCCTTGCCCAAAGACATTGCCCTCATGGATTGGACCTTGCTCCAAACCACCGCTTCTGCTTGCCAATCATGTGGCTTGTGTGAAGGCCGCCAGCAAGCTATTTTGGGGGAAGGCTTGGCAACGGCAGATTGGATGGTGGTGGGCGATGCACCAGGTGAAGACGAAGACAAGTCGGCGACCAGTTTTGCAGGCCCAGCAGGTGAATTACTGGACAACATGTTGCGGGCCTTGAAGCTCACGCGCGAGCAGGTTTATTTAACCCACGCCGTGAAGTGCAAAACACCCGCAGGGCGAAGTGCCAGTCAAGAGGAGCTCCTTCAGTGCGGCGCTTATTTGGCAAGACAAGTGGCCTTGGTTCAGCCCAAAGTAATTTTGGCAATGGGCCGCACGGCGGCTTTGGCGTTGCTGCAAAGCACGGAGCCCTTGGGCAAGTTGCGCTCTCAAGTTCAAAGCTTTCAAGGGGTGCCCGTGGTGGTCACGTACCCGCCTGTCTATTTGCTGCGCAATCAGGCCGACAAAGCCAAGGCCTGGGCTGACTTGTGTTTGGCAGCCAGCTTGCTGAATGCTTAGGCTCTTTTTAGATTTTTCACCTTAGGTTTGATCCGCTTCAGAGCTTGTTTGAGCTCGCTGTGGCCAGAGCACGCTCACAATGGCGAGCACCATCAAACCTGTGGCGACCCAGTCTTGCCAATGCAAGACTTCGTTCAAAATCCAAGCGCCACTGAACACACCCAAAACTGGAATCATCATGACGCTGATGGTGGAGGCAGCCGGTGGCAGCGTGCGCGCCAAATAAAACCAAGCGGAGTGCGCAAAGACAAAGACCAAAATGGCGTTGTACAACATGGACATCCAATGCGTCGATGTGGGCGCGTGCCATTCCGATGATTCAAATACCAAGACCAGCACCGCCATCACGCCGGCGGTCATGAGCGTCATCCAAAAAGACAAAGTGAGGGTTGGCAAAGGAATCTTGGTTCTGCGCAGCATTTGGGTTCCTAAGGCCCAGGTGCTGGCGGCCCCTAAGGCCAACAGCACCCCCACAGGTTTGCCAGACAAATTGGCCAGTTCATGCCACAACAAAAAGAGCACACCCAAAGCTGCGGCTGCAACACCGCCCCAAGCGCGTTTGGACAGTTGGTTGTGAAACACCAAGGCACCAATCACGGCAGAAAATATGGGCATGGTGTAGCCCAAGATGGCTGACCTGCCGCTGGAGAGAGACTGCACCGCCAAAATGATGAAAGCATGCCAAAAGAACATGTTGAAGACGGCCAACATTAAAAGTTCAGGCCAATAAGCGCGCGGTACTTTCAACGGAACTTTCAGGAACCACAAGGCCAACCCTAAAATGGGCGTGCCAATGAGCAAGCAGATGAGCCTGTAGGTAAAAGGGGGAAAGCCGGTCACGCCAAGTTTCATGACGGGCCAGTTGAAGCCCCAAACAAAGGTCAGGATCACCAAGATCACCCATTGGCGTTTTGTGAGAGAGTTCATTGACTCCGATCTTAGAGGGAATTGAGCCTTTAAAATCGCTCCCATGACCTTCTTAGAACATTTGCAAGGCGCTGAGCGCCAAAACGGCTCCCTGTTGTGCGTGGGCCTTGACCCTGAGCCCAGCAAGTTCCCAGCAGGTATGAAGGGCGACGCTAGCAAAATCTATGATTTTTGCGCTCAGATTGTCGACGCCACAGCCGACCTGGCCATTTCCTTCAAACCGCAAATCGCTTACTTCGCTGCACACCGCGCCGAAGCTCAGTTGGAAAAACTGATGGAACACCTGCGTCGCAATGCGCCGCAGGTGCCCGTCATTTTGGATGCCAAACGTGGCGACATTGGCGCCACAGCGGAGCAATATGCGAAGGAAGCGTTTGAGCGCTATGGCGCCGATGCAGTCACGCTGTCGCCTTTCATGGGCTTTGACTCGGTGCAAGCTTATCTGACATACCACGGCAAGGGTGCGTTTTTATTGTGCCGTACCTCCAACCCTGGCGGCGATGATTTGCAAAACCAGCGTTTGGCCTCCGTGGAAGGCCAGCCCTTGATGTACGAGCACATTGCCCAATTGGCGCAAGGCCCGTGGAATTTGAATGGCCAGTTAGGCCTGGTGGTGGGTGCCACCTACCCTGCTGAAATTGAACGTGTGCGCAGTTTGGCGCCCACTTTGCCTTTGCTGATTCCCGGCGTAGGTGCACAAGGCGGCGATGCTGTGGCCACCATCAAGGCCGGCTATCGACAGAGCAACGGTGTGACCACTGGCGCGGTCATTGTGAGTTCATCGCGCGCTATTTTGTACGCGTCATCGGGTGATAATTTTGCGCAGGCGGCGCGCCAAGAAGCCATGCGCACGCGTGACCTTCTGAGAACAGCAGCGCAGGGTTAATTATTTTTCAAGCAATCGCTTTAAGTATCGGCCGGTAAAGCTGGCAGGATTTTGCGCCAGTGTTTCGGGAGTTCCGACACCCACCACAGTACCGCCACCTGAACCGCCTTCAGGTCCCATGTCGATTAACCAGTCGGCTGTTTTGATCACATCTAAGTTGTGTTCAATCACAACAATGGTATTGCCCGCATCGCGAAGCTGGTGCAAAACCTTGAGCAGCAAGGCAATGTCTGCAAAGTGCAAGCCCGTGGTGGGCTCATCCAAGATGTACAGCGTTCGGCCCGTGTCACGCTTGGACAACTCTAAAGCCAACTTCACACGCTGCGCTTCACCACCTGACAAGGTGGTTGCCGCTTGACCTAAACGGATGTAGCTCAAGCCAACATCTAACAAGGTTTGCAGTTTCCGCGCAATGGCAGGAACGGCATTGAAGAATTCAAACGCCGCCTCGACCGTCATGTCGAGCATTTGAGCAATATTTTTGCCTTTGTAAAAAATTTCCAAAGTTTCGCGGTTGTAGCGTTGGCCATGACACACATCGCATGGCACATAGACATCAGGTAAGAAGTGCATTTCCACTTTCACCATGCCGTCACCTTGGCAAGCTTCACAACGACCGCCGCCATTTGACGCACTCACGTTGAAGCTGAAGCGTCCAGGACCATAGCCGCGCTCCCGAGCTGCTGAAACTTCGGTCATGAGGTCGCGAATGTGGGTGAACAAACCGGTGTAGGTGGCAGGGTTGCTGCGAGGTGTGCGGCCAATGGGCGACTGGTCGACGTTGATGACTTTGTCGAAATGGTAGAGCCCCAAAATATCTTCATGGGTGGCGGGTTCATCGTGCGCACGGTGAATGCTGCGGGCTGCGGCGGCGTACAAAGTTTCGTTGACCAAGGTGGATTTGCCAGAACCCGAAACACCTGTGACGCAGGTTAAAAGTCCCACAGGAAAGGCCGCACGCACATTCTTTAAATTGTGTCCTTGAGCGCCTACAATTTCAATAAAGTCTTTGCCAGGCGCATGGCGTTTGGTGGGCACCTGAATGGCTTTGCGACCCGACAAATATTGGCCGGTCAAGGAATCTGGCGCCAACAATATATCGGCGCAGGTGCCTTGCGCCATCACGCGGCCGCCATGCACGCCCGCACCTGGGCCCATGTCAATCACATGGTCGGCAATGCGAATCATGTCTTCGTCGTGCTCCACCACCAGCACACTGTTGCCAATGTCGCGCAAGTGTTTGAGGGTGCCAATCAGGCGATCGTTGTCGCGTTGGTGCAGGCCAATGCTGGGCTCATCTAAAACGTACATCACGCCAGTCAGACCGGAGCCAATCTGGCTGGCCAATCGAATGCGTTGTGACTCGCCGCCCGAGAGCGTGTCGGCGCTGCGATCAAGGCTCAAATAGTTCAGACCCACATCGTTTAAGAACTTCAAGCGCGAGCCAATTTCATGCACCACTTTGTCGGCAATCTCGGCTTTGGCGCCTTGCAGTTTTAGGCTGTGAAAGTACGTTTGGGCTTCACCTAAAGTGACATGGTTCACTTCATAAATAGCGCGCGCTTGCGAGCCCTCACCGACACGCACATGGCGGGCTTCGCGTCGCAAACGGGTGCCCTTGCAATCGCTGCAAGCATGGTGACTGCGCAAGCGCGCCAAGTCTTCGCGCACCACGCTGGAATCGGTTTCTTTGTAACGGCGGGTGAGGTTCGGAATGATGCCTTCAAAAGCATGCTTCTTAGACACCTTCTTGCCCTTGGAGGCGCCCGATTCCATGATGTAACTGAACTTGATGTGTTCTTCGCCCGAGCCCCACAAGATGCTGTGACGTACTGTGTCTGTCAGAGATTCGAAGGGCGCTTCCACATCAAACGCGTAATGCTTGGCCAAACTCTCTAACATGCTGAAGTAAAAACCATTGCGACGATCCCAGCCTTTGATGGCGCCACTGGCCAAGCTCAAACTGGGGAAGGCCACCACCCGGTCAATGTCAAACACTTCTGTGGTGCCCAGACCATCGCATGCAGGGCATGCGCCCATGGGGGAATTGAAGGAGAACAAACGCGGCTCAAGTTCGGCAATGGCGTAGTGACAAACAGGACAAGCAAATTTGGCGTTGAACAGGTGTTCTTTCCCAGAGTCCATTTCAATCGCCACAGCACGCTGCTCTGCCAAGCGCAGTGCTGCTTCAAAACTTTCAGCAATGCGCTGGCGCAGGGCATCGCGGGCAGGCGCTTCTGCTTCATGGCGAATTTTGAGTCGGTCTACCACCACATCAATATCGTGCTTTTCGTTTTTCTTCAAGGGGGGTAAATTTTCAACCTCATAAGTTTCACCGTTGATGCGAAAGCGCACATAGCCCAAGGCCTGCATTTGCTCAAAAACTTTTTCAAATTCGCCTTTGCGCTCCCGCGCAATGGGCGCCACGATCATGAGACGCGTGTCTTCGGGCAATTCCAAAACGGCATCGACCATTTGGCTCACAGTCTGTGCTTGCAGGGCCAAATTGTGGTCGGGACAGTAAGGTGTGCCAGCGCGCGCAAACAACAAGCGCAGATAGTCGTGAATTTCTGTGACCGTACCCACGGTGGAGCGAGGGTTGTGGCTGGTGGCTTTTTGCTCGATGGAAATGGCCGGCGACAGGCCCTCGATCAAATCCACATCGGGCTTGTCCATCAGTTGCAAAAACTGGCGGGCATAGGCCGACAAACTTTCGACATAACGACGCTGGCCTTCTGCATACAAAGTGTCAAAAGCCAAACTCGATTTACCCGAACCGCTCAAGCCGGTGATGACCACCAACTGGTTGCGCGGAATATCGAGGTCAATGTTTTTGAGATTGTGGGTGCGAGCGCCGCGAACGCTGATGTGCGTTTGACGCAGGGCACTGGCCAAATAGGCCCCATCCTGTGGGGAGCCTTTTGACGTGAGACCGGCCTCTTGCCGTGCCGCTGCCAAAGCGGCTTCCAATAGGCAAACTTTTTCCCTGGCAGCTTCCAGTTCAGTGAGACTAGCAGGGGCGTTGGGAGCGTTCAAAATCGAGGTGCCAGACAAAACTCTCGATTATCGCTAAAGAATGGCTGGCTGCAATGAAAAAAGCCAGCAATTGCTGGCTTGAGTGGGGAGAGACGCTTGAGTGCCTAAAGCATCTCAAGCGTTACAGAACTTGGATTTAGGCCTTCTTGGCGTAAGCGGAGCACCAGCCATTGCCAGCGACTTGCTTGCCCGCAAACAAGGGGCAACCGCCCGCTGCGTCTGTGGCCTTGCCCTGGTACAAAGCGCAGTTGTTGCATTTTTGTGCGGCAGCGTGTTTTGGGAATTTTTTGGCATCAACTTTGGTGGTGTCGGCCGCATAACCCAGCGCAACAGCTTGCGGGTCTTTTTCATTGACCAAGGCTTGCGCCATGGCTTGCTGAGTTGCCAAAGCTGTACCACCCAGTGCCACTTGCATCATGAAAACGCGACGGTTGGTTTGTTTCATAAAAATCTCCAATGAGGTTGCTAAAAATCTTGACGGACGAATATTAACGTTAAAAATCCATGTCTGTCGGCGGCCTAAGGCTGAACAGGGATGAATTTATTGCGGCAGGGTTGAGGAGAAAGGGGTTGAGCAGGCAGGGGGGTGAGGCGGCTTCCTCATACTGGGGTACCAGAAATCGTTCAGCCACCTCACCCCCCTGCCTGCTCAACCCCTTTCTCCTCAACTTCGCGGTTTGAGATCCCTTTCTGAATCAGGGACAATCGGGGTTCTAGCTTATTCATATGAACGCATCACCCACCCCCAACCCTGTTTCACCTTCCGAGCCTGTAGAGGGTTTGAAGGCCTCGCTCATGACCTCCTTGGAGAAGCGCTCCAGTATTTCATTGGCGGCCATTTATGGCTTGCGCATGTTGGGGTTGTTCTTGGTTTTGCCCGTATTTGCCATTGAGGCTGCCCATTATCCTGGGGGCGACGACCCCGCCCTGGTGGGGCTGGCCATGGGCATTTATGGCCTGACACAGGGGGCGCTGCAGTTGGCGTTTGGGGCGGCTTCCGACAAGCTGGGTCGCAAAAAAGTCATTGTTTTTGGCTTGCTGATTCTGGCTGTGGGCAGTTTTTGGGCCGCAGCCGCAGACAGCTTGTATGGACTGCTCATTGGGCGATCTTTGCAGGGGGCGGGCGCTGTCTCGGCCGTAGTCACGGCCTTGCTGGCAGATCAAACGCGCGATCTGGTCAGAACCAAGGCCATGGCCTTGATTGGCGCCAGCATTGGCCTGATGTTCGCTTTGTCCTTGGTTTTGGCGCCAGCCCTCAACTCGATAGCGGGCTTGTCAGGCTTGTTCGTGCTGACAGGGATTTTGGCTTTGGGCGGTGTGGCTGTGGTCATTTGGGCTGTCCCGCCTGAGCCTGCTCACCCAACCGTGGTGCCCAAAGGCAGTTTGAAGGAAGTCCTGACGCACATCCCCTCCCTGCGCAACAACCTGGGCGTGTTTGTGCTGCATGGCGTCCTCTTGGCGATGTGGGTGGCTGTTCCGCAAATGTTGGTAGATGCGGGTTTGCCAAAAGAGCATCACTGGTGGGCTTATTTGCCGGCCGTGTTGTTTGGATTTTTGGTCATGGGCAAAACGCTTTTCCCGCTTGAGCGAAAAGGTTATCTGCGCGCGGTATTCCTAAGCTCGGCCTTGGTCATTGCGCTGGTCATGTTCAGTTTGGCCTTGGTGGCTGGCGGGACGCCCAACTTGTGGTGCATTGCCGGCATCCTGTGCGTTTTCTTTTCCGCCTCCAACATTTTGGAAGCTTGTCAGCCCAGCATCGCCTCTCGCGGTGCCCCGCCTCATGCGCGCGGCATGGCCATGGGCTTTTACAACACCTTGCAGTCGCTGGGCTTTTTTGTGGGGGGTGCAGTTGGTGGCGCCCTCATGAAATCAGGCGGCGCGCAGGTTTTATTTGGGGTTTGTGGCCTGGCCACGCTGGTCTGGCTTTTGGTTGCATGGTTCATGGAACCCATTGAGGCACCGGCCCGCTAGCAAGCATAATTGCACCTGTTCACCCCAAGAGATTTCAAGGAAATAAACATGGCATCCGTCAACAAAGTCATTCTGATCGGCAACTGCGGCCGTGACCCCGAAATTCGTTACCTGCCCTCGGGCCAGGCCGTGGCCAACATCAGCATTGCCACCACCAGCCGCCGCAAAGACCGCACCTCTGGCGAAACCGTTGAAGACACTCAGTGGCATCGCGTCACCTTCTATGACCGCTTGGCTGAGATCGCTGGTGAATATGTCAAAAAAGGCCGACCCATTTACGTCGAAGGTCGCCTGAAATACGGCAAATACACAGACCAGGCCGGGGTGGAGAAAAACACAGTCGACATCATCGCCACCGAAATGCAATTGCTAGGTGGCCGAGAAGGAATGGGCAGCCCGAGCGGCGGCGATGAAGACGGTGGTGGCGCACCCGCGCGTCGCCCTGCCGCTGCGCCTCGGCCTGCAGCCGGTGCAGCTCCAGCGGGCAAACCCGCCGCGAAGCCGGCCAGCGGATTTGACGACATGGACGACGACATTCCGTTTTAAGCAGCATTGGCAGCCAAGGCCCTTCAATGCCTGCACAGTTTGACAGTGCAGCTACTTTGGCGTTCTCTGCATGGGTGGGGGTCAATTTGTTCCAGGTCTGGGATTGAGATCAACTCAAGGTCACAGCCGAGTTGATCACGCCACCGCCTAAGCAAACCTCACCGTCATACAACACGGCACTTTGCCCCGGCGTCACAGCCCATTGGTGATCATCAAACACCAGTGAAAAGTCAGCAGGATGGGACGTTGCCAAGGCGCAGTGGGCATCGGCTTGTCGATAACGTGTTTTCGCCGCATACCTGCCGGCGGCAGGTGCTTTGCCCGAACACCAGCTGGCGTCAGCGGCCTCAAGTTGAAGTGACAACAGCCAAGGGTGGTCATGCCCTTGCACAACCCATAAAATATTTTTTTCCATGTCCTTGCGGGCCACAAACCAAGGTGTGTGTTCGCCGCCGCCACGCTGTGCACCTTTGGCTTTGATGCCACCAATGCCCAAGCCTTGGCGCTGACCCAGCGTGTAAAAACTCAAGCCCAAATGCTTGCCAATGGTTCGGCCCGAATGATCTTTGATCGGTCCTGGCTCTTTCGAGATGTAACGGTTTAAAAATTCGCGAAAGGGTCTTTCGCCAATAAAGCAAATGCCTGTGGAGTCTTTCTTTTTGGCATTCGGCAAGCGAATTTCTTCTGCAATTTGGCGAACCTGAGTTTTGAGTAACTCACCCACCGGAAACAAAGTTTTAGAAAGCTGGGCTTGGTTCAATCGGTGCAAAAAATAACTTTGGTCTTTGCTGTTGTCTAAACCTTTGAGCAACTCAAACAGCGTTGTCGTTTCATTCAAACGAACGCGGGCGTAATGGCCGGTGGCAATTTTTTCTGCACCCACTTGCATGGCGTGGTCTAAAAAAGATTTGAACTTGATCTCAGCATTGCAAAGAATGTCAGGGTTAGGTGTTCGGCCGGCCTGATATTCCTGTAAGAACTCTGCAAACACGCGGTCTTTGTAATCGGCAGCAAAGTTGACATGCTCGATTTCAATGCCCACCACATCTGCAACCGCAGCAGCGTCGACAAAGTCGATGTTGGAAGAACAAAACTCGCTGTCGTCGTCGTCTTCCCAGTTTTTCATGAAAATGCCGATCACCTCATGGCCTTGCTTTTTCAGCAAATGGGCCGTCACGGCCGAGTCGACGCCGCCAGACAAACCCACAACAATTCGATGATGCTTCATGGGCGCAATTATCCCTTGAACTAAATATCTATACTTGCACTGATCATGTCCACACCCTCAAGCCCTTCTGCCATGGCCAAAGTGAGCGCCGCAGCCGGCATCTTTTTGCGAGATGTGGGCAGGGGGGTGTTCACGTTGACGCACAGTGGCTTGGCCATGTTGGGCTTGGTGGTAGTCTTGGGCGTCAGCGTGGCCGTCTTTCGGCCAGATATTTTGGCTCAAACAGAATCTACCGTTTACGAGTGGCTTCGCTCCCGTCAATTCAGTTTGTGGTGGGAGCCTCAAAATACGGCAGACCGAGCAACCGCCACTGATTTGAAAGACGTTCCGCGCAAGCAAGCGGCGGTGGCGGCATGGCTGGCCACCAAATATCGGGTGGCACCTGAGCCTATTGCGGCCTTGGTGGCCGAGGCCTATGTGTTGTCAGAGTCCACCAAAATCAAACCCCACTTGATTCTGGCAGTGATGGCCATTGAGTCAAGTTTTCACCCCTACATCCAAAGTCAAGCGGGTGCACAAGGCTTGATGCAAGTGATGACCGATATCCACATCAAAAAATATGACAAGTACGGTGGCAAGATTGCGGCATTTGACCCCTTGACCAACATGCGCGTGGGTGCACAAGTGCTTCAAGAGTACATCCGTTTAAAGGGCGGCGTGGTGGAAGATGGCCTGTTGTTTTATTTGGGCGGTGATGCGCTGCAAAGCGATACCGGTTATGTGGCCAAAGTCTTGGCAGAACAAGCTCGTTTGGACCAAGTGGCGGCAGGTGAAAAGGTCAGCACTCAGCCTTAAGGTCTTAGATGTGCCAAACCGATAAGTCGGTTTGCACCAGATGCAGCGGATAGCGTTTTCCACTGGCATGGTCTTCGATGCATTTCAGAACCAAGGGGCTTCTGTGACGCGCTGCACTTCTCCTCACTTCTTCTAGGCTCAGCCATAACACCCTGACAATGCCATGGTCCAAAGATTGACCCTGAATGGCTGTGCCCAGATCACCTGAAAAAGCGAAGCGCAGATAGGTGATGTCTTCTTCAGGCTGGCCGTTTTGAGCTGCACGGTGAAATCGTGATTGGTACACCCCCACCAAGGCCGTGGGTTTGAAGGGGTGGGCGGTCTCTTCGAGGCATTCTCGTTGGCAAGCTTCGATCAGGGATTCACCAGGATCTAGATGACCTGCAGGATTGTTCAAGCGCAGGCCCTCTTGCGTTTCTTCCTCAATCAGCAAATAGCGTCCTTCGTGTTCAACAATGGCTGCAACAGTGACACTGGGTTTCCAACGGACATTCATTTTTCAGGATGCAATAAGGGGTTTCATTGACTTGGATTGTCGCGTATCGAACAATTTATCAAGCACAATAGCGTGAAATTTAAGGTTTGTAAGTATTCAGGAGACATCTATGCGCATTGGCGTACCTGCCGAAACCCGAGTTGGCGAGACACGTGTCGCCATCACACCCGAAACGGCTAAAAAATTAAAAGCCCAAGGTCATAGCTTGCACGTTCAGTCTGGCGCTGGCGTCGCGGCCAGTGTCACCGATGCAGCCTATGAAGCTGCCGGCGCTGAAATTTGCGATGCAGTTGGCGCCCTAGGATGTGAGATCGTCCTCAAAGTGAGCGCGCCAACCGCCGATGAATTAAAGCTCATGAAGACAGGCACTGCCTTGGTCGGCATGTTGAACCCCTTTGATGCCGAAGGCCTTGCCCGACTCGCTGGCGCCGGTCTGACCAGTTTTGCTTTGGAGGCAGCGCCTCGCACCACCCGTGCGCAGAGCATGGATGTGTTGTCGTCTCAAGCCAATATTGCTGGCTACAAAGCCGTGATGGTGGCGGCTGACAAATACCAACGCTTTTTTCCCATGCTCATGACTGCTGCGGGAACTGTCAAAGCGGCGCGCGTGGTCATTTTGGGCGTGGGTGTGGCAGGCTTGCAAGCCATTGCCACTGCCAAACGTTTGGGCGCCGTCATTGAGGCTTCCGATGTGCGCCCCAGTGTGAAAGAGCAAGTGGAATCTTTGGGTGGCAAATTCATCGATGTGCCCTACGAAACGGCAGAAGAAAAAGAAGCGGCTGAAGGTGTTGGCGGCTACGCAAGGCCCATGCCGCCGAGTTGGTTAGAGCGCCAAAAAGTGGAAGTGGCCAAACGCGTCGCGATGGCCGATGTGGTCATTTCTACGGCGCTCATTCCTGGACGTGCCGCACCTGTGCTGGTGACTGAAGAAATGGTCAAAAGCATGAAGCCTGGCTCTGTCATTGTCGACATTGCAGCGGGCAAAGCGGCCGATGGTGTGGGCGGCAATTGCTTGCTCACCGAAGCAGGCAAAACAGTGGTCAAGCATGGTGTGACTTTGGTCGGTGAAACCAACCTGCCAGCCTTGGTTGCAGCCGATGCGTCTTCCTTGTATGCACGCAATGTGCTCGACTTTTTGAAACTGGTTCTCACCAAAGAAGGTGAATTCAAAGTTGACATGGAAGACGACATCGTGGCGGCTTGTTTGATGACGCAAGGCGGCGACGTCAAGCGCAAATAAGCACCGAACTGCCCAACTTATTTAAAAAAGAAACCGGAGATTTCCATGGAAGCAGTGTCCCCCACCCTTCTCAATCTGATTATTTTTGTGCTGGCCATTTACGTGGGTTATCACGTTGTATGGACCGTCACCCCCGCACTTCACACGCCCCTCATGGCCGTGACCAATGCCATTTCTGCCATCGTCATTGTGGGCGCTATGTTGGCCGCTGCGTTGACTGAAACCACACTGGGCAAAACCATGGGCTTGTTGGCGGTTACGTTGGCAGCTGTCAATGTGTTTGGCGGCTTCTTGGTGACCAGGCGCATGCTTGAGATGTTCAAGAAGAAAGAAAAAAAAGTGATCAGCACTGAAGGAGACAAAGCATGAGCATGAACCTTGTCACCTTTCTGTATTTGATTGCCAGTGTTTGTTTTATTCAAGCCTTGAAAGGCTTGTCGCATCCCACAACGTCCATTCGGGGCAATGTGTTTGGCATGATCGGTATGCTGATTGCGGCATTGACCACCGCGGCTCTGATTGTGACCTTGTCGGGTGGCCAAGCGTTGGGCATGACCTATGTCTTCGGTGGTTTGGTGGTCGGTGGCGGCTTGGGTGCCTACATGGCCCAAAAAGTTGAAATGACCAAAATGCCAGAACTCGTGGCCTTTATGCACAGCATGATTGGCTTGGCTGCGGTCTTCATTGCCATTGCGGCGGTGGTCGAGCCCTATGCCTTTAGCATCGTCACCAAAACGGCTGACGGCACCGTGCCCCCTATCCCCAAAGGCAACTTGCTGGAGTTGTTCTTGGGTGCCGCCATTGGTGCTGTCACCTTCAGCGGTTCAGTCATTGCGTTTGGTAAGTTGTCGGGTAAGTACAAATTCCGTTTGTTCCAAGGCGCTCCGGTTCAGTTCGCAGGCCAACACAAATTGAATTTGGTGTTGGGCTTGGCCACAGTCGGCCTAGGCTTGGTGTTCATGTTCACTGAAAGCTGGACAGCTTTCTTTGCCATGCTGGCCTTGGCCTTTGTCATGGGCGTGCTCATCATCATTCCAATTGGCGGTGCCGACATGCCCGTGGTGGTGTCCATGCTGAACAGCTATTCAGGTTGGGCTGCTGCGGGCATTGGCTTCAGCTTGAACAACAGCATGTTGATCATTGCCGGCTCTTTGGTGGGCTCTTCGGGTGCCATCCTGTCCTACATCATGTGCAAGGCCATGAACCGCTCGTTCTTTAACGTCATCTTGGGTGGCTTTGGCGGCGAAGCCGCTACAGTGGTTGGCGGTGCGCAAGAGCAACGCCCCGTGAAAAGTGGCAGTGCCGACGACGCAGCTTTTGTTCTGGGCAATGCCGAAACCGTGGTCATCGTGCCGGGCTATGGCTTGGCCGTGGCGCGCGCGCAGCATGCCGTGAAAGAGCTGGCTGCCAAGCTCACCGAAAAGGGAATCACCGTGAAGTACGCCATTCACCCTGTGGCGGGCCGCATGCCCGGTCACATGAATGTGCTGTTGGCCGAGGCGGAGGTGCCTTACGACCAAGTGTTCGAAATGGAAGACATCAATGGTGAATTTGGCCAAGCCGATGTGGCCATTATTTTGGGTGCCAATGACGTGGTGAACCCAGCGGCTCACATCAAGGGCAGCGCTATTTATGGCATGCCCATTTTGGAAGCCTACAAAGCCAAAACCATCATTGTGAACAAGCGGTCCATGGCCGCGGGTTATGCGGGCCTCGACAATGAGTTGTTCTACATGGACAAAACCATGATGGTGTTCGGTGATGCAAAGAAGGTGGTTGAAGACATGGTGAAAGCGATCGAGTAATGACAGAAGAGCGCGTTTGGTTAGGCAGTTACCCTGAAGGCGTACCGACCGACATAGACGCTTCTCAGTACGATTCCTTGGTCAGTTTGATGGCCGACAGCTTTGCCAAGTATGCCAATCGAACGGCCTACAGTTACATGGGACAAGACATCAGTTACGAAGAAACCGATGTCAAGAGCCAAGCTTTGGCATCTTATTTTCAATCGCTGGGACTGGACAAAGGCGACCGCGTAGCCATCATGATGCCGAACGTGCCACAGTACCCCGTGGCGGTCGCGGCAATATTGCGAGCGGGCATGGTGGTGGTCAATGTGAATCCTTTGTACACCCCGCGCGAACTTGAGCATCAGCTCAAAGACTCCGGCGCCAAGGCCATTGTGATCATTGAAAACTTTGCCATCACACTTCAAAAGTGTCTCGGCCAGACCTTGGTCAAACACATTGTTTTGTGCGCCATGGGCGACATGCTCAGCTTGCCCAAAGGCGTGCTGGTGAATTTTGTGGTGCGCAACCTGAAGAGTTTGGTCCCAGAATTTGATTTGCCCGGTGCTGTCAAATTCAACCAAGCTTTGAGCCAAGGCAGGCAGGCAGGCTTTGTCAAGCCGGTCATTCAAAGCGATGACATTGCTGTGCTTCAATACACCGGCGGCACCACGGGTGTCTCCAAGGGTGCCGTTCTTTTGCATCGCAACGTGATTGCCAATTTGCTTCAGTCTGAAGTCTGGAACGATCCCGTCATGAAACGGGTCCCTGCCAATGAGCAGCCTACATCGGTGTGTGCTTTGCCGCTTTATCACATCTTCGCATTCACGGTAAACATGATGCTGGGCTTGCGCACGGGGGGCAAAAATATTTTGATTCCCAACCCCCGCGATTTACCTGCGGTGTTGAAAGAGCTTTCCAAGCAAAGCTTCCACAGTTTCCCGGCGGTCAATACCTTGTTCAATGGTTTGGCCAACCACCCTGATTTTGACAAAGTGAATTGGACAAACTTGAAAGTGTCGGTGGGGGGTGGTATGGCCGTGACCAGTGCTGTTGCCGCTTTGTGGTTGCAGAAAACAGGCTGTCCCATTTGCGAGGGCTATGGCTTGTCCGAGACCAGCCCTTCTGCCAGTTGCAACCCGACCACCAGCACGCAGTTCACCGGCACCATTGGTGTACCTCTGCCGAGCACTAGCATGAAGTTGCTCGATGACGAAGGTCAAGAAGTGACAGAGTTGGGTCAGCCTGGCGAAATTGCCATCAAAGGTCCTCAAGTGATGGCGGGTTACTGGCAGCGCCCCGACGAAACAGCGCGCTGCATGACAGCAGACGGCTATTTCAAATCGGGTGACATTGGCATTCGCGATGCGCGCGGCTATTTCAAAATTGTCGACCGCAAGAAAGACATGATCTTGGTCAGCGGGTTCAATGTCTATCCCAATGAGATTGAAGAAGTCATGTCTTTGTGCCTGGGTGTCCTGGAGTGTGCCGCTGTCGGTGTGCCGGATGAGAAAACAGGTGAAGCTGTCAAGCTGGTCGTTGTGAAAAAAGTGCCTGGCCTCACTGAAGCGGATGTGCGAGAGCATGGCCGCGCCAACTTGACGGCTTATAAGCAACCCAAGGTGATTGAGTTTAAAACCGAGTTACCGAAAACAGCGGTTGGCAAAATTTTGCGCCGCGAGCTGCGCGATGCACCGAAGTGACAGCGTAGCGCGCCTTGCACTGGTGGGTGCGATGCAGGAAGAGTTGTCAGCGGTACTGGCGCTCATGCAGGATGCGAGCTGCGAAACAGTCGCTGGCCGACAATTCTGGCGGGGTCAATTGAACGGACATGCGGTGGTGGCTGTTTTGTCAGGAATTGGCAAAGTGGCTGCTGCTATGACGGCCACCGTTCTCATTGAAAAATTCCAAGTCGAACGAATTTTGTTCACAGGCGTTGCGGGTGGTTTGGCTGCTCACGTGAGGGTGGGCGATGTGGTGGTAGCCTCAGAGTTGCTTCAACACGACATGGATGCATCGCCTTTGTTCCCTCAATATGAAGTTCCTTTATCGGGCCGCGCGCGCTTTGAGGCTGACCCTGTCATGACCCAAGTCTTGATCGAAAGTGTTCAACAGGTATTGCCTCAAGTTCAGGTGCATGCGGGCTTGGTCATCAGCGGTGATCAATTTGTCTCCAGCGCGTCAGAAAGTCGGCGATTGCAAATGGAAATAGCAGATGCATTGGCTGTAGAGATGGAGGGCGCCGCACTGGCGCAAGTGTGCAGAGATTACGGCATTCCCTTGGCCGTGGTGCGAACCCTCTCCGACCGTGCGGATGACGATGCGCACACCGACTTTTCTAAGTTCGTCAAGGACGTGGCCAGCCACTACAGCGTGGCCATCGTGTGTGAATTTTTAAGACGGCAAGCTACTTGAGCCAACCGCGTCTGCGGAAATACCACATGGGCACCACGGCACTGGCCACCATGAGACACAAGGCATAAGGATAGCCCCAGGTTTGCGACAGCTCTGGCATGTACTGAAAATTCATCCCGTACAAGCTGGCAATGAGCGTCGGCGGCAGCAAAGCCACGCTGGCCACAGAGAAAATCTTGATGATCTTGTTCTGGTTGATGTTGATGAAACCCACAGTGGCGTCCATCAAAAAGTTGATCTTTTCAAACAAGAACTCAGTGTGCGAATCGAGCGAATCTATGTCGCGCAAAATTTGACGCGCCTCTTCAAACTGCTCGGCATTGAGCATCTTGCTTCGCATCATGAAACTCACCGCGCGGCGAGTGTCCATCACGTTTCGGCGAATACGGCCGTTCAAGTCTTCTTGGCGTGCGATGGCGCCCAGCACTTCACCGGCCATGGCATCGGTCACGTCGCCAGACAACACCAGCTTGCCAGCAATTTCTAACTTGTCGTAAATGTTTTCCAATGTATCGGCTGAGTATTCGGCATCGGCGTCGAACAGCTTCAGCAAGACTGCTTTGGCATCTTCCAACAAGCCAGGTGCGCGGCGCGCACGCAAGCGCAGCAATCGAAACACGGGAACATCTTCCTCGTGAATGGAGAACAGCACGCCTCTGCTTCGCAAGTCGGCATTGTGCTGGTTCAAAATGAACGCACAGCGAACGGTTCGGGGTTCGTCTTCGTCGGCAATTAAAAAGTCGGAGCGAATGTGCAATTCGCCATTGTCTTCTTCGTAAAAACGTGCAGACTCTTCAATGTCCTCGTCCATCGCGTCCTCAGGAATGGACAGCCCGTAGTACTGTTTGATCCAGCGTTTTTCTTCCACGGTGGGGGACTCGAGGTCCACCCATATTGGGTGAAATTTTGACAACTCTTCCAAGGATTCAATTTCTTCCTGGACGAGTCGGCCATTGGCGAGGGTAAAAATGTTGAGCATGGCTGGTCTCCTTCAGCCCCCAAAAAAACGGGGAGCCAAGTGTTCGATAAGGCGGCGATGGGGTTCAAGCAGCTTTCGAACGACTGGCAAGGCTGCATCAAGGCGTGCAGCAAAGAGACCAACTCATTCGAAAGCTACCAACTAGGGTGGCTTTCCACGGAGCAAACTCCAAAATAATGATGGGTCGGATTATGGCACCGCAATGTGTTGAATGAAACCCCGAGGACACTTAATCGGTAAAAAATGCCAAGAGTTCTTCTTTTCGTTGCACGACATCTTTGGCACCCAGTGCCATGAGTGCGCGCAAGAAGCCTGGCTCAAACAACAAATAGCTAGACAGCGCAGCGCCAGATCCTTGCAGTGCACCCAAGCCTTCCAACACACGGTGCACTGGCTTTGGCAATTCATCAACATGGGCTTGTGCCAATGCATCCAAAGACTCGCTGGGTTGCAGTGCCAAAACTTGAACTTCATGAAAGGGCAAGGACTCCGCCAAGGCTTGACTGTGATGATCGGCAAGATGTTGTTTAAGTTGTTGAATGCTCTGATTCACTCTTTGAACTTGTTCAACGTCCGCCAACAAGGCGTCATTGAACACGCTGGCCATGGCATGGCCGGCAATGTTGCCCAAGCTGGGACCTCGCTGATGACTTGTGAGGGCGGGATTTTGCAACTGCATGCGCCCCATCTGACTTCTTTGAGGTTGTCCCACTCCAATGGCCAATATTTTGTTGGCGCCTAAATGAACGGCGGGAGACAGGGGCGAGCTTTGTCGCATGGAGCCATCTCCGAAAAATTCCATGCCGCCATCGACCCACAAGGGGGTTGCGGGAAACAGGAAAGGGATGGCACTCGAGGCCATCAAGTGCTCAATGGTGATGTCTTGAATTTCGGCCCGACGCCCGGGGCGATTCCATTTTTTGAAATCTGGGGACCCTTGGGTTTGGCAAAAAGTCCAATGCACCCCCGTGGTGTAGCTTGAGGCCGTCACGGCCAGGGCTTTCAGGTCACCGCGTTGCAATGCGAGGTCAATGTTGTTGAGTGCAATTCGGCGGTGCAGGGTGTCAACCAAAGGCATGCTGTTCAGTGCGGCCCCTTGTCGCCGTACCGACAAACTGACGCCCAAGGCCGTGGCCCAGCGACTGAACTTGGCCATGGGCGTGTCGGGCAAGTGATAAATCAAGTTTGAATGAAGTCCTTGCCAAAACTCGCCCAAGCCCAACAAGGCGTCGACACCATCGACGGCGCGGCTGGCCAAGTAGCTGGCGTTCAAGGCGCCCGCTGAGGTGCCGACCAGTATTTGAAACGGGAAGGGCAGGCTCTGCTGAGGCGGAGAACCTGATCTTTGCAGAAGCAATTGAGCCAAGGCCTGCAAAACACCTGCTTGATAGGCTGTGCGGGCACCCCCGCCCATCAACACCAAGCCGCGAGTGGTGTTTGACGGGTTTGAATTCCCAAGCCCACCCATGGGTTGTGTTCGAGTGAGGTCATCAAGGTGCATGTTTGAATGATAGAGTCAGAGGCTTAAGAAAACCACCCATGACCCAACATTTGTCGCCCAAGCGGGAGCGCTGGCTTTTACTGACCTTGGCCAGCATTCAATTTACCAGCGTGCTGGACTTCATGATCATGATGCCCTTGGGGCCACAACTCACTCAATTGTTTGACATCTCTGCCGGTCAATTTGGTTTTTTAGTGTCGGCCTATACCTTTGCCGCTGGCTTGTCTGGCTTGCTGGCGGCCACCTACATTGATCGTTTCGGGCGAAAGCGAATGATGCTCACGCTCTACCCCTTGTTTGGGCTTGCTGCCCTGGCTTGTAGTTTGGCGCCCAATTTTCAGTGGCTCATGACGGCACGTGTGGCATCCGGTTTTTTTGGCGGGGTGTTGATGGCTTTGTCGCAAACCATTGTGGCCGAGGTCATTCCGTTTGAGCGCAGAGGCCGGGCCATGGGCTTGGTCATGACCTCTTTTTCGGTGGCCACCGTTGCGGGCGTTCCATTGGGGCTCTTTCTGGTGTCGCATTTCAACTGGCATGCCCCTTTCTTGGCCATCGCCCTCATGGTCACCCTGTTCGCATTGGTGGCCACCCGCAGCTTGCCCAGTTTAAAAGGCCATGTGGACGCCCATTCATCGGGCGAGTCGGCGCTGGGGATGTTGGCCAATTTGCGAGCGGTCTTGGTTGACCCCAACCATTTGCGAGCCTTTGCCATGTCAACGAGCATGGTCTTTGCTGCCTTTGTGGTCATTCCCTATTTCACCTTGTATTTGCAGGCCAACGCAGGATTTTCCACGGAACAAATTCCCTTCGTCTACCTCTGGGGAGGGGTGTGTACTTTGATTTCAGCGCGCTTCATTGGCCAATGGTCGGATCGAGCGGGCAAGGCTCATGCATTCAGGCGCTTGGCACTGTTGATGCCCTTGCCCTTGTTAGGGATGACGCTCTCGGCGGCGCTCCCCACCCTGGGAGTGATAGTGGTCTCGTCCCTTCTTTTTGTGGTCATGAGTGGCCGCATGATTCCCGGCATGGCTTTGATTGGGGCATCAGCAGATCCACGCAGGCGGGGCAGTTTCATGACCTTCAATTCGGCCATGCAGTCGCTCGCCATGGGCGTGGCTGCGTTGGTGGGAGGGCAGATTTTGGGCCGCGATGGCGAAGGAAACCTCACCCATTATTGGGTGGCAGCCCTCATCGGCGGAACTGCGAGCCTGCTGAGCTTCGTGCTGGCTTCAAAACTCAGGTTGCACGACGCAGAACAAGCCTGAACGATGTAAAGGCGAACCTTCAAGATGGGAATTTATCAGCTTTTTGCTATTAAAAGTGAACTACTTGAGCCTCGCTAAGGGTTAAGTGAGGCTCGCTTGCATTTCTGATAGGCGGGGCGCATAGTGGATTCAACCCACCCCTTCATTGGCGGTGGTTTTTCAACGAAGCGCAACAGGAGGTTTTTTTATGAATCTGACAATCAGCGGTCACCATCTCGAAGTCACCCCCGCTCTGAGATCCTACGTCACGGGCAAGTTAGACCGAATCAGGCGGCATTTCGACCAGGTGGTGGATGTGAAGGTGTTGCTCACGGTTGAAAAACAAAAAGAGAAAGAAAAACGTCAACGTGCGGAGTGCAATATTCATGTCAAAGGCAATGATTTATTTGCGGAAAGTTCGCATGAAGACCTCTACGCCGCCGTGGATGATTTGGTAGATAAATTGGACCGGCAGGTAGTGAAGCACAAAAATCGCCTGACGGATCACCATCACATCTCGCCTAAGCGAATGATGTGAGCCCCCCCATTGCCATGAGTGGCCAATAGCCGCACCCCTTGGGTGCGGTTTTTTTTCGGCGGGTCCCCTTTAAGGGTGCATAATCCGCCCTCGATATGAACCGACTTGCGTCCATCCTCCCTGTTGAACAAATTCTGGTTGGCTTAGATGTCACCAGCAAGAAGCGCGCTTTTGAAGAGGCGGGCCTGCTGTTTGAGAATTTGCACGGACTTTCCAGAGCCTTGGTGACCGACAGCCTGTTTGCCCGCGAACGCCTTGGCTCCACGGGTTTGGGCCATGGCGTGGCCATTCCGCATGGCCGCATCAAGGGGCTGAAATCTCCCATGGCGGCTGTGTTTCAGTTGAACCAAGCCATTGGCTTTGATGCGCCCGATGAGCAGCCTGTCAAATTGCTAATTTTCTTGCTGGTGCCCGAAGCGGCAACTCAAAAGCATTTGGAAATATTGTCTGAAATTGCAGAGTTGTTGAGCAATGCCAATTGGCGCGACAATTTGCTGTCCAGTGTGACGTCTGAAAGTTTGCATGCGCTCATTGCCAACTGGGCACCTGCCCTTTGAGCATGAGCGTTCCCTCTTTAAATACGAACTGAGGTTGAGATGAAGCCTACCGCTGTCAGCGCCGATGCGCTGTTTGAAGACCACCGAGGTAAACTCAAGTGGCAGTGGATTGCGGGCTTGGGTGCTTCAGAGCGCCGATTTGATGAAGTGGCGGTCAGAGCCGCCCGCTCAGGTGCCGACTTGGTCGGATATCTGAATTACATCCATCCGTACCGAGTTCAAATTTTGGGCGAACGGGAAGTTGCTTATTTAAATCGCGGCTCGGAAGAGGATTGCGCCCGGCGCATCTCCCGCATTGTGACCTTGGAGCCGCCTGTTTTGGTATTGGCCGACGGCCAAACCGCGCCTGAAGCCTTGCTGCGGGTTTGCGAGCGCGCGCAACTTCCCATGTTTGCCACGCCCGAGTCGTCGGCCTTCGTGATTGATGTCCTTCGGGCCTACTTGTCCAAGCATTTTGCCGATCGCACCACCATGCATGGCGTGTTCATGGACATTTTGGGTTTGGGTGTCTTGATCACCGGAGAGTCAGGCCTAGGCAAAAGTGAGTTGGGCTTGGAGTTGATTTCGCGCGGTAATGGCCTGGTGGCCGATGACGCGGTCGATTTGTTCCGAATCAATCAAACGACCATAGAGGCACGATGCCCGGATCTCCTGCAAAATTTATTGGAAGTCCGCGGCATTGGCCTGTTGGACATTCGCGCTATTTTTGGTGAGACTGCTGTTCGCCGAAAAATGCGCTTGAAGCTGATTGTCCATTTGGTACGCCGAGAGAATTTTGAAAGAGACTACGAGCGCATCCCTACAGAGCCGCTCACACAAGATGTGTTGGGCATCCCGGTTCGCAAAGTGATCATTCAGGTGGTGGCAGGTCGAAACATCGCGGTGTTGGTCGAGGCTGCAGTTCGAAACACCATTTTGCAAATGCGCGGCATTGACACCTACCAAGACTTCATGGAGCGCCAGCGCGCGGCCATGGGTTGATTTCAAGCCTAGCCCCGGATGCGGTGGGGGCAGGGATTGCGTGTGCAGTGCGCATACAAACTCAAAGCGTGATCAGCGATCACAAAGCCCTTTGACAGCGCCACATCATGCTGGCGCTTTTCAATTTCTGCGTCATAAAATTCTTCAACTTTGCCGCAATCTAAGCACACCATGTGGTCATGGTGCTGGCCTTCGTTGAGCTCGTAGATGGCCTTGCCACTTTCAAAATGGTTGCGACTTAACAGACCTGCTTGTTCAAATTGAGTCAGAACACGGTAAACCGTGGCCAGTCCGATGTCGGCATTGTCATTGAGCAAGTGCTTGAAAACATCTTCGGCCGTCATGTGCCGCTGCACGCCCTTTTGAAAGATTTCGAGAATCTTTTGCCTGGGAATGGTGGCTTTCAGTCCGGTGCTTTTCAGTTCGTCCATGTGTTTACCGTTGCAATTGAAAGTGAGGGGGCTTGGCCTGCTGGGCTGAACCCCTGTCCTATGCTAACGCTACAATGACCCGATCATATGGCCTGCCACGCTCCCATGAACCAACTCATTCATTTTTCTCTTCGCCCAGCTTGGCTCTTGTCACTTACATTGGCTGCGCTTGTGAGCCTTCTGAGCGCCTGTACTTTGCCAAGATGGCACATGGCCACCGAGGCGGTTCTGTACATTCCGGAGGTGGTTCAAGGCAACTTTGTTTCGCGCGAGCAAAAGGACTACCTTAAAACTGGCATGACACGTCAGCAGGTGCGTGACGTTTTGGGCACGCCTTTGGTGGCCAGCATCTTTCACGAGCAGCGCTGGGATTACGTTTTCACCATTCGGCGGCAAGGCGTTGCACCGCAAAGTTTCAGCCTCAGTGCCTGGTTCAAAGGCGACACGCTGGAGCGCATCACCAGCGATGACTTGCCCAGTGAAACCGAGTTTGTGACCAAGCTGGTGGTCAAGAAATCGGGGTTGAAAGTGCCCGAGTTGGAGGCCAAAGAAGAAGACTTGCGCAAATACCCAGCGCCTGCTCGCAAACTTGAGTCAGCGCCTTCGCAAGTGACACCCCTGCCAAGCGCCTATCCGCCGCTTGAACCCGCTACACGCTGATGAACCCCATGACACCCGTGAACTCTCGAAATGCTGAACCAAACTTGCATGCTGTGGCTGTGGCTGGCGCATCTGGCCGCATGGGACACATGCTCATTGAGGCCATCGGCCAAGCCGAAGACTGTCGCCTTGCTGGCGCCTTAGATTTGCCCAACAGCGCATTTGTAGGAACCGATGCTGGGGCTGCCTTGGGCAAACCCAGCGGCGTGCTGGTCACCGGCGACCTCAAAGCCGGATTAAAGCATTCACATTACCTGATTGACTTCACGCGCCCAGAAGGCACCTTGGCGCACTTGAAAGTGTGTCAAGCCTTGGGTGTCAAGGCGGTCATTGGCACCACCGGCTTTTCCGACGCCGAGAAAGCTGAAATCAAAGCCATTGCCAAAGACATCGCCATTGTCATGGCCCCCAACATGAGCGTGGGCGTGAACGTCACACTCAAATTGCTTGAAATGGCCGCTAAAGCTTTGTCGACGGGCTACGACATCGAAATCATTGAGGCGCATCACCGCCACAAAATAGATGCACCCTCGGGCACTGCGCTCAAAATGGGCGAGGTCATTGCCGATGCTTTGGGCCGCGATTTGAAAGACTGCGCCGTTTATGCCCGCGAAGGCGTCACGGGTGAGCGCGATCCCTCCAGCATTGGCTTTGCCACCATTCGCGGTGGCGACATTGTGGGCGACCACACCGTCTTGTTTGCCGGTACAGGCGAGCGCATCGAAGTGACGCACAAGTCTTCCAGTCGCGCCACCTATGCACAAGGCAGCTTGCGCGCGGTGCGTTTCTTGGCCGGACAAAAAACGGGCCTCTTCGACATGTTTGATGTGTTGTCTTTGAGATAACAAACGACCTATGAATTTGCTGACTTTTTGGTATCAAGGAGATGGCGTCATTCGCTTTGTGGCCGTGGCGCTGTTGGCCATGTCTGTCAGCACTTGGGTGGTCATTCTTTGGAAATTCAGTTTGTTGCGTCGAGTCAAGCACGATGTGCCCCAAAGTACGGCGGCCTTTTGGCAGGCGGCCCAATTTGAAGAAGCCCATGCCCGTGTGGCGCACCTCGATCGCGATCAATCTGTCACGCCGCTCTTAGATGCGACGCTGCTGCCTTTGGGGGGCACCTTGGCAGCCTCTGGCGAGCGACAGCACCAACTGACGCGCGTCTTGCGGAACAGCATGCAAGACACCCTCAACCGGCTTCAGTGGGGTCAATTGCTGCTGGCCACTGTTGGCGCCATTTCCCCCTTTGTGGGCTTGCTTGGCACGGTTTGGGGTATTTTCAACGCCTTGAGCGGCATGGCCGAGGTGGGTCAAATCACGCTGGACCGCGTGGCCGGCCCCGTGGGCGAAGCCTTGGTCATGACGGCCGCTGGTCTGGCGGTGGCCATTCCTGCTGTTTTGGCCTACAACGTGTTTGGCCGCACAGTGGCTTACATTGAGATTGAGTTGGAAGGTTTTGTTCAAGACCTTTTGAACCTGCTCACGGGTCGTCAACACTAAGTCGTCAGAACTCAAAGCCATGGCATTTGGTCGATTTCCGCGCGCGGCACAAGCCAAACCCTTCAGTGACATCAATGTCACACCTTTGGTCGATGTGATGCTGGTGTTGCTTGTGATTTTCATTCTCACAGCACCTCTTTTAACCAGCGCCATTCGTCTGGACTTGCCCCAATCCAAGGTCGCTCAATCGGGTGAGGCGCCCGAAGCGCTGAGCCTCAGTCTCAAGCCATCAGGCGAATTGTTCATCAACGACAAGCCCATTGCTTTAGAGAATCTACCTGCTGAATTGCAGCGTTTATCGGCACAAAAACCGAATCTCGAAGTGCAACTCCGGGTCGATCAGGCCGTGCCCTATGGCCAAGTTCTCGAACTCATGGGCTTGGCGCAGCAAGCGGGACTGAACCGAATCGGCTTTGTCACGGCGCCTGGCCAAGACACTTCCAAGGCCACCTCGCGCTGATTGTGCCTGCGGGGGGAAATCACCCCGCCAACCCCCTACAATTTGCACCATCATGCAAGACAAGTACAACCACCTCGAAATAGAGCCCGCGGCGCAAAGCCAGTGGAATGCTCGCGATGCCTACCGCGTCACCGAAGACGCCAGCAAAAAGAAGTTTTACGCCTGCTCCATGCTGCCCTACCCCAGCGGTAAGCTGCACATGGGTCACGTGCGCAACTACACCATCAACGACATGCTCACGCGCTATTTGCGCATGAACGGCTACAACGTGCTCATGCCCATGGGTTGGGATGCGTTTGGTTTGCCTGCCGAAAACGCGGCGCTTAAAAACGGTGTGCCGCCTGCCAAGTGGACTTACGAAAACATCGCTTACATGAAGAAGCAGATGCAGGCCATGGGTCTGGCCATCGATTGGAGCCGCGAAGTGGCCACCTGCGATGCCACTTATTACAAGTGGAATCAATGGTTGTTTTTGAAGATGCTTGAAAAGGGCGTCGCCTATCGCAAAACACAAGTCGTCAACTGGGACCCGGTGGACCAAACTGTGCTGGCCAACGAGCAAGTGATTGACGGCAAAGGTTGGCGCACGGGTGCCGCGGTCGAGAAGCGTGAGATTCCAGGCTACTACTTGAAGATCACCGATTACGCTGAAGAGCTGCTCGACTTTGTGACGGGCGACAAACTGCCCGGTTGGCCTGAGCGCGTGAAGCTCATGCAAGAAAATTGGATTGGCAAATCCACCGGTGTGCGCTTTGCGTTTCCGCACGACATTCGCGGCGAAGATGGGCAGCTCATTCAAGACGGCAAGATGCATGTGTTCACCACACGGCCCGACACCATCATGGGTGTGACCTTCTGTGCGGTGGCCGCAGAGCACCCTTTGGCTGCGCATGCCGCTCGCACACAACCGGCATTGGCCGCGTTCATTGAAAATTGCCAAAAAGGCGGTACCACAGAAGCCGAGTTGGCGGTGAAGGAAAAAGAAGGCATGCCCACGGGCTTGTTTGTCTCGCACCCGCTCACCGGCAAGCCGCTGGAAGTGTGGGTGGGCAACTATGTGCTCATGAGCTACGGCGATGGCGCGGTCATGGGTGTGCCTGCGCACGATGAACGCGACTTTGCTTTTGCCCTGAAATACCAGTTGCCTATTCAACAGGTGGTGGCCTCTCAAGGGGTGAACTTTAGCCACACCGAGTGGCACGATGGCTTTGCTGACAAGACCAAAGGCGTGCTGGTGAACTCTGGCCAATACGATGGCTTGCATTTCAAAGACGCACTCGAAGCCGTTGCCGCCGATTTGGCGGCCAAAGGCTTGGGCGAGAAGAAAACCACTTGGCGTTTGCGCGACTGGGGCATCAGCCGCCAGCGTTATTGGGGCACGCCGATTCCCATCATCCATTGCGCTGAACACGGTGCTGTGCCCGTGCCAGAAAAAGATTTGCCCGTGGTCTTACCGCTTGATTGCATTCCCGATGGCTCAGGCAATCCACTCAACAAACATGAAGGCTTTCATGCCGGTGTGGTGTGCCCTGTGTGCGGTAAACCATCGCGCCGCGAGACCGATACCATGGACACCTTTGTCGATTCGTCTTGGTACTTCATGCGCTATTGCGACCCGACCAATACCGACAAGATGGTCGCCGAAGGCGCCGACTACTGGATGCCCATGGACCAGTACATTGGCGGCATTGAGCATGCCATTTTGCACTTGCTCTATGCGCGCTTCTGGACCAAGGTCATGCGCGACTTGGGCTTGGTCAAAGTGGACGAGCCCTTCACCAAGTTGCTCACGCAAG
>CANJOS010000022.1 GCA_947476015.1 Comamonadaceae bacterium
AATTTATTGCGCAACGCCATCATGATTCCGGCTGTCACCAACCATGACGACGCCGACATTACGGAGTTAGAAGCTTTCCGTGTGTCGACCAACAAAGAGAATGAAAAGTCTGGCGTGAAGGTCACCATGTTGGCTTTCTTGATCAAGGCTTGCGTGGCTGCATTGAAGAAATACCCAGAGTTCAACAGTTCTTTGGATGGCGATGCCATCGTCTATAAAAACTATTGGCACATCGGTTTTGCCGCCGATACGCCCAACGGTTTGATGGTGCCTGTGATCAAAGACGCAGACTCAAAAGGCATCTTGCAAATCAGCCAGGAAATGGGCGAGTTGGCTAAGAAGGCCCGTGAGGGCAAGTTAGGTCCAGCCGAAATGACGGGGGCCAGCTTCACCATCTCTAGTTTGGGTGGCATTGGTGGCAAATATTTCACGCCCATCATCAACGCGCCTGAAGTGGCCATCTTGGGTGTTTGCAAGAGCACCCATGAACCCGTGTGGGATGGCAAACAATTTGTGCCACGTTTGATGCTGCCTTTGTCCTTGACATGGGACCACCGTGTGATCGACGGTGCTGCCGCGGCACGCTTCAATGCGTATTTGGGTCAAATCCTTGGCGACTTCCGCCGTGTGTTGCTTTAAGAGGTTGAACCATGGCATTGATTGAAATTAAAGTTCCTGACATCGGCGACTTCGACGAAGTGGCAGTCATTGAGTTGCTGGTCAAAGCTGGCGACGTGGTGAAGGCTGAGCAAAGTTTGATCACCGTAGAGTCTGACAAGGCCTCCATGGAAATTCCTTGCTCCCATGCGGGCGTGGTGAAAGAGCTCAAAGTGAAGCTGGGCGACAAAGTCAAGCAAGGCTCTGTGGTGTTGATGTTGGAAGGGCAGGCCACTGCTTCCGATGCCACACCGACCTCAACCTCTTCACCTGCTGTATCGTCTGCACCGCAAGCAAGCGCAACTGTTGCAGCGCCTTCTTCAGCGCCAGTAACTCAAGCCATTGCAGTCAACATGCCTAACGCTTCTGCTTACAGTGGCACCGTCGACATTGAATGCGATTTGCTCGTTTTGGGCGCGGGCCCAGGCGGCTACTCTGCCGCTTTTCGCGCAGCTGATTTGGGCCTTAAGGTGGTGCTCGTTGAGCGCTATGCCACCTTGGGGGGTGTGTGTTTGAACGTGGGTTGCATTCCTTCCAAGGCACTGTTGCACGTGGCTGCTGTCATGGACGAAGTCAGCCACATGGCCGATTTGGGCATTGACTTTGGCGCACCCAAAGTTGACATTGGAAAATTACGCACGCACAAAGAAAAAGTCATTGGCAAACTCACGGGTGGTTTGGCGGCCATGGCCAAGATGCGCAAGGTCAACACGGTTCGTGGTGCAGGTCAATTTCTGAGCGCGAACCATGTGCTTGTTGAAGAAACCACTGGCACAGGCCAAGAAAAAACGGGCGTGAAGAAAGCCATTGCGTTCAAAAACTGCATCATTGCTGCCGGTAGCCAAGCCGTTCGCTTGCCCTTCATGCCCAACGATCCTCGCGTGGTCGACAGCACTGGCGCATTGGCTTTGAAAGAAGTGCCGAAGCGCATGCTCATTTTAGGTGGCGGCATCATCGGTTTAGAAATGGGTACCGTCTACAGCACACTGGGCGCTCGGCTAGACGTGGTTGAAATGATGGACGGACTGATGCAAGGCGCTGACCGTGATTTGGTCAAAGTCTGGCAAAAAATGAACGTACATCGTTTTGACAACATCATGCTCAAGACCAAAACCGTTGGGGCTAAAGCCACTAAGGACGGCATAGAGGTCACCTTTGAATCTGCACAGGAGGGTGTTGCGGCGCCTGCACCGCAAGTCTATGACTTGGTGTTACAGGCTGTGGGCCGCACGCCAAACGGCAAAAAGATTGCTGCCGACAAAGCCGGTGTGTCTGTGACCGATCGCGGATTCATTCCTGTCGATATTCAGATGCGCACCAATGTCCCTCATATCTTTGCCATCGGCGACATCGTAGGTCAGCCCATGTTGGCGCACAAAGCTGTGCACGAAGCCCATGTTGCGGCTGAAGTGATTGCGGGTGAAATTCAAGGCAACAAAGAATTGGCCGCCAGTGCCTTCAATGCGCGCGTCATTCCCAGCGTGGCTTACACCGATCCCGAAGTGGCTTGGGTGGGCCTCACAGAAGATCAAGCCAAGGCGCAAGGCATCAAGGTCAAAAAGGGCTTGTTCCCATGGACGGCTTCAGGCCGCGCCATTGCCAATGGCCGTGATGAAGGCGTGACCAAGTTATTGTTCGATGATTCAGCCGAGGCGCATGGCCACGGCAAGATCTTGGGTGGTGGCATGGTAGGTACGCATGCGGGTGACATGATTGGTGAAGTGGCTTTGGCCATTGAAATGGGCGCTGATGCCATTGACATTGGCAAGACTATTCACCCGCACCCCACTTTGGGTGAAAGTATTGGCATGGCCGCTGAGGTGGCACATGGCAGCTGCACAGATTTGCCACCTGCAAAGAAATGATCCGGCACGGTCAGCCATGAAAAAACCGCCTTTGGGCGGTTTTTTCATGGCATCAAGCTGTTCAATTTTGCAGCGGCGCTGCTTGAAGTTTGTCGGTTTGAACTCTTCTTGCGCCATTGAATCTTTTTTGCCAATAGGCCTCGCGCATGTCGTCCACCCGAACGGCCTTACCCGGTCTGGGTGCGTGAATGAATTTGCCGTCACCCACATAAATACCCACATGGCTGAAGGTTCGCTTCAGCGTGTTGAAGAAAACCAAGTCGCCTGGCTTGAGTTCGCTGCGATTGATTTCTTCTGTGACTTTGGCTTGCTCCTCAGCCCTTCGGGGCAATACCAAGCCAACAGATTTTTCATACATGTGACGCACAAAGCCGCTGCAATCAAAGCCTTTTTCTTCGCTGGTGCCACCTCTTTTATAGGGGACGCCTAGGAGTCCCATGGCTTGAATCACCATTTCAGAGGCCCTGCCGCCAAAGGTGTTTCGCGCCGACTGAAGGGGGCCGCTGAGTTGATTGCTAATTTGCTGCGTGATTTGATCGGTCATTTGGTTGACCAAACCGCGCTCTTTGAGCATGCGCTCAAGGTCATCCTCAACGGGCACCGCGATGGCTGCCGTTGTTAGAAATACCAGTCCACATAGAATCAAGCGCATAGGAGGCAGTTTAATGCCATCTCCTCTTGGTTGATACCCCGCATTTGAAGGCTTATCCCCGAGAATCATGAATACTTAGTTCCAAGGTTTAAAAATGTTGCTTGAAGTTGAATCCTCACAATTGGTTCTGGTTGATTACCAGCAAAAACTAATGCCTGCCATGAAAGATGCTCAAGTGGTTTGGCAGCGGGCAGAGGTTTTAGCGCGCACCGCAAAATTGCTCCATGTTCCAGTGTGGGCCACCGAGCAGAACCCTTCTGGTTTAGGTGAAACCTCCCCAGAAATTCGCCAACATTGCCAACGTGTACTGGCCAAAATGGCATTCAGTGGCATGGAGGAGGGCTTGGGAGAATGGTTAAGCCCGCCTGTCCCCGCTGCGCCAAAGGGCAATGCACGGAGCTTGCCGCGACATTTGCAGAAACCACCCGAACCTGAAGGCGGACCTTCGGTGGTCATTGCTGGCTGTGAAGCTCACGTGTGCTTGCTGCAAACGGCTTTGGATTTGTTGGAGGACGAGTTTGAAGTCTGGGTGGTGACGGATGCTTGTGCTTCCCGCACCGACCGCGATCGAGATGCCGCCTTTGATCGCTTGGCTGGGGCGGGGGCTGAACTTTTAACCACCGAAATGGTGTTGTTTGAATGGCTTCGTTCTGCTGAAAATCCCAATTTCAAGGAAGTTCAGGCTTGGATCAAAGCCTTGGTTTAAGCTGCTTTTGGTGCATCGTTTTCCTGAAAGTCAGTTTGCAGCAAGTCCCTCATGAATAATTATGAATTCAGAAGGCGAGCTTGGCTAAGCTGAGTTGTTTGCAAATAGTTACAATTTTTTGCAGTTCATTGCTTGAGAGCGGCGATAGGAGACACCATGGTTCAATATGCAGATTTCCACAAACGTTCCATTCAGGATCGCGATGTGTTCTGGGCAGAGCAAGCCCAACAAATTGAGTGGCACAAAGCGCCTCAAGAAATTTGCGACTACAGCAACCCGCCATTTGCCAAATGGTTCAAGGGCGGTGAAACCAACCTGTGTCACAACGCCATTGACCGTCATCTCAAAGACCGTGGCGATCAAGCCGCCTTGATTTTCGTCTCCACTGAAACAGACCAAGAAGTCACTTACACCTACAAACAGTTGCATGCTGAGGTGCAACGCATGGCGGCGTCCTTGTTGTCATTGGGTGTGAAAAAAGGCGACCGTGTTTTGATTTACTTGCCCATGATCGCAGAGGCCTCCTTTGCCATGTTGGCTTGCGCGCGCATTGGCGCCATTCATTCGGTGGTGTTTGGAGGCTTTGCTTCTGGTTCTTTGGCCTCGCGCATTGAAGATGCTTCACCCAAAGTGATTGTGAGTGCCGACGCAGGTTCTCGCGGTGGCAAAGTTGTTGAATACAAACCGCTGTTGGACGAGGCCATTCGTTTGTCGGCGCACAAACCAAATTCAGTGGTATTGGTCAATCGCGGTCTGGCCAAGATGGCCATCACAGAAGGCCGAGATGAGTTGTGGTCCCATCTTCGAGAGAAGCACCTCAACGATGTGGTTCCTTGCGAATGGGTCGATGCAACACATCCAAGCTACACACTTTATACATCAGGCACCACCGGCAAACCCAAGGGCGTTCAACGCGACACGGGTGGTTATACCGTGGCCTTGGCTTCCAGCATTCCCCATATTTTTTGCGGCAAGCCGGGTGAAACATTTTTCTGCACCAGCGACATCGGTTGGGTGGTGGGTCATAGCTACATCATCTACGGCCCCTTGATTGGTGGCATGGCCACCATACTTTACGAAGGGTTGCCTACACGCCCCGACGGCGGCATTTGGTGGAGCTTGGTTGAGAAGTACAAAGTGACCGTGATGTTCAGCGCGCCCACAGCCATTCGAGTTTTGAAAAAACAAGATCCTGCTTTGCTCAGCAAATACGATTTGTCCAGCTTGAAGGCCTTGTTCTTGGCGGGAGAGCCTTTGGACGAACCCACTGCCAAGTGGATTTCTGAAGGTCTCGGAAAGCCCATCATCGACAATTACTGGCAAACAGAATCCGGTTGGCCTATTTTGACGGTGTGCAATGGCATTGAAAAAACACGGAGCAAATTTGGTTCTCCCGGCAAAGCAGTTTACGGCTACAACGTTAAGTTGTTGGACGATCAAACCGGAGAAGAGCTGACACAGCCTCATCAAAAAGGCGTGGTGGCCATAGAAGGCCCTTTGCCTCCAGGTTGCTTGCAAACGATTTGGGGCGATGACGAACGTTTTGTCAAAACCTATTGGGCCACAGTGCCTGGTAAAACGATTTATTCCACCTTCGATTGGGGCATCAAAGACGAAGATGGTTACTTCTTTATTTTGGGTCGAACCGATGATGTGATCAATGTTGCGGGTCACCGTTTGGGCACGCGCGAAATTGAAGAGAGCATTTCTGGCCATGCGGCTGTGGCTGAAGTGGCGGTGGTGGGTGTTGCCGATAGTTTGAAGGGGCAAGTGGCCATGGCCTTTGCTGTTCTCAAAGACAACGCACTTTTGAATGATCCTCAAGCCTTGTTAAAACTTGAAGGTGAGATCATGAAGGTGGTCGACAACTCATTGGGCGCTGTGGCCAGACCTTCACGTGTTCGCTTTGTGTCTGTGTTGCCCAAAACGCGGAGTGGCAAATTGTTGCGCCGTGCCATTCAAGCGGTTTGCGAAGGACGAGACCCTGGCGACTTAACCACCATGGACGATCCAGCGGCATTGCTTCAAATTTCGGATTTAGTTAAAACCTAAACTGCCTGACTTGTCATTGAGTTGACATGCGACTGACGGGACGAAACTGTATTCATCCCGTTTTTCTTGAATAAAAGAGCGCATCTCATGCAAATCAATGGGATAATGCGCCAGTTACTAAGGCCCTTCCCAATGCCACAGTCGCATCCGCCAACCGGTTCAGCCGTGTCGCGGAAGGTAAATCAACCAACTAATGTTCCCTGAAGGGGAGCGAAGGTCAGCGAAAAATGAGTGAGACAAAATCCGTCTACACCGCCTACCAAGGCAATACCTATCTCTTCGGAGGCAATGCGCCTTACGTTGAAGAAATGTACGAGAACTACCTGACCAATCCAGGCAGCGTTCCCGACAGCTGGCGCGAATACTTTGATGCCTTGCAACATGTCCCTGCTGTCGATGGCTCATCTGCCAAAGACGTCCCCCATCTGCCAGTCATCAATGCTTTTGCCGAGCGCGCGAAGCAAGGTGGCACCCGAGTTGTTATGGCCAGCGCCGATGCCGAAATGGGTCGCAAACGTACGGCTGCACAACAGCTCATCGCGGCATACCGCAATGTGGGTCAACGTTGGGCCGATCTCGACCCATTGAAGCGCACCGAGCGTCCCAATATTCCGGAACTTGATCCTGCGTTCTACGGTTTCACCGATTCCGACCAAGAAACTGTGTTTGACACCAGCAACACATTCTTCGGTAAAAACGCCATGCCCTTGCGCGAATTGCTCAATGCATTAAGAGAAACTTATTGCGGCACATTGGGCGCCGAATTCATGTACACCACAGACCAAACTGAAAAGCGTTGGTGGCAACAAAAGTTGGAAAGCATCCGCAGCAAACCCAATTTCAATGCGAATCAGAAAAAACACATCCTCGATCGCTTAACTGCGGCCGAAGGTTTAGAGCGCTTCCTTCATACCAAATATGTTGGACAAAAGCGCTTTTCTTTGGAAGGTGGCGAAACCTTCATTGCGTCCATTGATGAGCTCATTCAAGCTGCTGGTGAAAAAGGTGTGCAAGAAATTGTGATTGGCATGGCCCATCGCGGGCGTTTGAATGTGTTGGTCAACGCTATGGGCAAATTACCCAAAGACTTGTTCGCTGAGTTCGACCACACGGCCCCAGAAGATTTGCCTGCGGGCGACGTCAAGTACCACCAAGGATTCAGCTCGGATATCAGCACACGTGGCGGCCCTGTTCACTTGTCTTTGGCGTTCAATCCATCCCACCTTGAAATTGTCAACCCTGTGGTGGAAGGTTCTGTTCGAGCCCGCATGGACCGACGTGCCGACCCTCTCGGCAAACAAGTATTGCCTGTGTTGGTGCACGGCGATGCAGCTTTTGCAGGCCAAGGTGTCAACCAAGAAACTTTGGCCTTGGCTCAAACCCGCGGCTATTCCACTGGTGGCACCGTTCACATCATCATCAACAACCAAATTGGTTTCACCACATCGGACCCTCGCGACATGGGTTCTACCGTGTATTGCACTGACATCGTGAAGATGGTGGAAGCGCCAGTGTTGCACGTCAATGCAGACGATCCCGAAACAGTTGTGTTGGCCACGCAAATTGCGCTCGAGTACCGAATGACCTTCAACAAGGATGTGGTTCTCGATATCATTTGCTTCCGTAAATTGGGTCACAACGAGCAAGATACGCCCAGCCTGACGCAGCCCTTGATGTACAAGAAAATTGGCGCTCATCCTGGCACACGCAAGTTGTACGCAGACCGTTTGTCTGCGCAAGGCTTGGGCGACACATTGGGTGACGACATGGTCAAGGCCTGCCGGGCTGCATTGGATGCCGGCAAGCATACCGACAGTGACCCGGTGTTGACCAACTTTAAAACGCAGTTCTCCGTCGACTGGGCGCCCTTCCTGAATCAAAAATGGACGGATGCCGGCAGTACTGCCTTGCCCTTGGCTGAGTGGAAGCGCATTTCCGAAAAAATCACCACCTTGCCAAGCAGCGTCACACCGCATCAGTTGGTGAAAAACGTTTATGACAACCGTGCAGCCATGGGCCGTGGCGACATGCCTGTCGACTGGGGCATGGGCGAGCACATGGCATTTGCCTCCTTGGTGGCCAGCGGTTATCCCGTGCGCTTGTCGGGTGAAGATTGCGGTCGTGGCACTTTCACGCACCGCCATGCTGTGATTCACGATCAAAACCGCGAGAAGTGGGACATCGGGACTTATGTGCCTTTGCAAAATGTCACAGAAAATCAAGCCCCCTTTGTGGTCATCGACTCCATCTTGTCCGAAGAGGCCGTGCTTGGCTTTGAATATGGCTACGCCTCCAACGATCCCAACACCTTGGTCATCTGGGAAGCTCAATTTGGCGACTTTGCCAACGGCGCTCAAGTGGTGATTGACCAGTTCATTGCTTCTGGCGAAGTGAAGTGGGGTCGTGTCAATGGCCTGACCCTCATGTTGCCCCACGGCTATGAAGGACAAGGCCCTGAGCACAGCTCAGCCCGATTAGAGCGCTTCATGCAGTTGGCAGCCGACACCAACATGCAAATCGTTCAGCCCACCACCGCCAGCCAAATTTTCCACGTGTTGCGTCGTCAAATGGTTCGCAATTTGCGGAAGCCCTTGATCATCTTCACGCCGAAGTCTTTGCTGCGCAACAAAGACGCCACATCACCTTTGTCAGAGTTCACCAAAGGAGGCTTTCAAACGGTGATCCCTGAAAACAAAGTACTCAAGGCTGACAAAGTCAAACGTGTGCTCGTGTGTTCAGGCAAGGTTTACTATGACTTGGTTAAAAAACGGGAAGAACTTGGATCAGACGACACCGCCATTTTGCGTGCCGAGCAGCTGTATCCCTTTCCGCACAAAGCTTTTGCAACTGAATTGAAAAAGTACCCGAACGCCACCGAGTTGATTTGGGCCCAAGACGAGCCCCAAAACCAGGGTGCATGGTTCTTTGTTCAGCATTACATCCACGAAAACATGTCAGAAGGACAACGCTTGGGTTATTCAGGTAGAGCCGCATCCGCTTCTCCTGCTGTGGGTTATTCACATCTACACCAAGAGCAACAAAAAGCTTTGGTAGACGGCGCTTTCGGCAAGATTAAAGGCTTTGTATTAACCAAGTAATGGTTTAGCAGTTCCATGCATTGAACCTATTTAGAAAGAATTGAAATGGCAATCGTAGAAGTTAAAGTTCCTCAGCTGTCCGAGTCTGTGGCAGAAGCCACCATGCTGCAGTGGAAAAAGAAAGTTGGTGACAGTGTTGCAGCCGACGAAATCTTGATCGAAATTGAAACAGACAAAGTTGTGCTGGAAGTGCCCGCACCTTCTGCTGGCGTTTTGTCTGAGATCTTGGTCGGTGATGGTGGTACTGTGGCTGCGGAGCAACTTATTGCACGCATTGACACCGATGGCAAAGTTGCCGCCGCTGCGCCTTCTGCCGCTTCGGCAACAGCACCTGCCGCAAGCGCGACTGCTGCGCCTGTCGCCCAAGGCAACAGCATGGCGGGTGTCGCCATGCCGGCAGCAGCCAAGATCATGGCAGACAACAACCTGTCTGCTGGTTCTGTAGCGGGTTCAGGCAAAGACGGCCGAGTCACCAAAGGTGATGTGTTGTCTGCTGTGGCAGGTGGTGGCAAGCCTGCTGCGCAAGTTTCTATTCCGACTGGTATGCCTACAAGCTCGTTGCCGCAAGTGGCTGGACCTGCAGTGAACTTGGGTGATCGCCCAGAGCAACGTGTGCCCATGACTCGATTGCGTGCGCGTGTGGCTGAGCGTTTGTTGCAATCGCAAGCGACCAATGCCATTTTGACCACGTTCAACGAAATCAATATGGCGCCCGTCATGGAGATGCGCAAGCGTTTCCAAGACAAGTTCGAAAAGGAACATGGTATCAAGTTGGGCTTCATGAGCTTCTTTGTCAAAGCTGCTGTGCATGCACTGAAGAAATATCCGGTGTTGAATGCTTCCGTTGATGGCAACGACATTGTGTACCACGGCTACTTCGACATTGGGATTGCGGTGGGTTCACCCCGCGGTTTGGTCGTGCCCATTTTGCGCAACGCTGAGCAAATGAGCTTTGCTGACATCGAAAAGAAAATTTCTGAATTTGGCGCCAAAGCCAAAGATGGCAAGTTAGGCATTGAAGAGATGACCGGTGGTACTTTCACCATCTCCAATGGCGGCACATTTGGTTCGATGCTTTCAACCCCTATTATCAACCCGCCTCAATCAGCCATCTTGGGCGTTCACGCTACCAAAGACCGCGCCATGGTTGAGAACGGTCAGGTAGTGGTTCGCCCCATGAACTACTTCGCCATGTCATACGACCACCGCATCATTGACGGCCGTGAAGCTGTTTTGGGCTTGGTGGCCATGAAAGAAGCGCTGGAAGATCCATCACGCTTGTTGTTTGACATCTAAGGACATAGCAGGAATTAGCATGAGCAAACAATTTGATGTGGTCGTCATTGGTGGCGGCCCTGGCGGCTACATCGCCGCCATTCGTGCAGCGCAATTGGGATTCCAAGTTGCATGTGTCGACGAATGGAAGAATGCTGCGGGAGGCCCTGCCCTGGGTGGTACTTGCACCAACGTAGGTTGCATTCCTTCCAAAGCCTTGTTGCAGTCTTCTGAACACTTCGATCAAGCCAACCATCACTTTGCCGATCACGGCATTGAGATGAAGGGCGTGAGCATGGACGTGGCCAAGATGATTGCCCGCAAGGACAACGTCGTGAAGCAAAACAACGATGGCATTTTGTACTTGTTTAAAAAGAACAAAGTGTCTTTCTTCCACGGCCGCGCTGCATTCAGCAAAGCCGTTGAAGGCGGTTATGAAGTGATCGTTACGGGTTCGGCCAACGAGACATTGGTTGGCAAGAACGTCATTGTGGCAACAGGTTCCAATGCGCGTGCATTGCCCGGCACACCTTTTGATGAAATCAATGTGCTGTCCAATGACGGCGCTTTGAAGGTCGGTGCTGTGCCTAAAAAGCTGGTGCTTATAGGCTCCGGTGTGATCGGTTTGGAGATGGGTTCTGTATGGCGCCGCCTGGGCGCTGAAGTGACCATCCTTGAAGGACTGCCCACTTTCTTGGGCCTTGTGGACGAGCAAATTGCCAAGGAAGCCAAAAAAGCTTTCGACAAACAAGGCTTGAAAATTGAGCTCGGCGTCAAAGTCGGCGAGATTCAAAATGGCAAAAAAGGCGTGAAAGTTGCCTACACCAATGCCAAGGGCGAAGCCCAAAGTTTGGACGCCGACAAACTGATTGTGTCCATTGGTCGTGTGCCGAACACGATTGGCTTGAACGCAGACACGGTGGGTCTGCAATTAGATGAACGCGGTGCCATCGTGGTGGACGCTGAATGCAAAACCAACTTGCCTGGCGTTTGGGCTGTGGGTGACGTGGTGCGTGGGCCTATGTTGGCGCACAAAGCCGAAGAGGAGGGCGTTGCCGTGGCTGAGCGCATTGCCGGTCAGCATGGTCATGTGAATTTCAACACGGTACCTTGGGTGATTTACACCAGCCCTGAAATTGCTTGGGTGGGTCGCACAGAGCAACAACTCAAGGCCGATGGCGTGGCTTACAAAGCCGGGACCTTTCCGTTTTTGGCCAATGGCCGGGCTCGCGCTTTGGGCGACACCACGGGCATGGTGAAGTTCTTGGCCGATGCCAAGACTGACGAAATCTTGGGTGTTCACATCGTGGGCCCTATGGCCAGTGAGCTCATCGCTGAAGCCGTTGTGGCCATGGAATTCCGTGCAAGCGCGGAAGACATTGCGCGCATCTGCCATGCACACCCATCGCTCAGTGAAGCTACCAAAGAAGCAGCCTTGGCAGTGGACAAGCGAACCTTGAACTTCTAAGTTTTTTCAAGCACCGTTAAACTCCGAAGCCCGGGCCTGTCCCGGGTTTTCTTCATCCAAAAAACATTTTACAAGCAAGCCGCCCATGTCTGTCCGATCCGCCTACGACCACGAACTTCTCATGAGAGGTTACGAGTCGGATCCTGCGCAACTGCGTGCCGTAGAAGCATTGGAGCGTTGCGCGCAAGAATGGGCCGCTTACCAAGCCAGTCTCAAAAGTCCGCTCCGTTTTTTGAAGAAAAAATCTGCACTGCCACTCGGTGTTTACATGCATGGCGGCGTCGGACGCGGCAAGAGTTTCTTGATGGACTGTTTTTACAACGCCGTGCCAGTGAAGGATAAAACGCGTTTGCATTTCCATGAATTCATGCGCGAGGTCCACAGAGAGTTGGCACTGATGCAAGGTACTGTCAATCCCTTGAATGAGCTTGGCAGTCGGATGGCCAAGCGTTATCAACTTATCTGTTTTGATGAGTTTCATGTGGCTGATATTACCGATGCCATGATCTTGCATCGCTTGTTAGATTCATTGTTTGAAAACGGAGTGAGTTTCGTCACGACGTCCAACTTCAAGCCTGACAATTTGTACCCTGATGGTTTGCACCGTGACAGACTGCTGCCCGCCATTGCACTCTTGAATGAGCGAATGGAAGTTCTGAATGTTGACAATGGAACCGACTATCGAAGGCGTACGCTTGAACTGGTGAAACTCTACCACTGCCCTCTGGGAGCTGATGCTGACGCAGCCATGGCGGACGCTTTCAATCGGCTGGTGAGTGGGCATGATGAAGATCCTATTCTGCACATTGAAGCTCGAGAAATCACTTCTAAACGGCGTGCTGGTGGTGTGGTTTGGTTTGACTTCAGGTCGCTGTGTGGTGGTCCACGATCCCAAAATGACTACCTTGAAATTGCTTCACAGTTTCATACCGTGTTCTTGAGCAATGTGCCTATGATGCCGCCTAGATTGGCATCAGAAGCAAGGCGATTTACCTGGCTCATTGATGTTCTGTACGACCGACGTGTTAAATTGATACTTTCGGCGGAAGTGATGCCAGAGGCTCTTTACACCGAAGGCCCCTTGGCCCACGAATTTCCGCGAACGATTTCTCGTTTGCATGAAATGCAGTCTTCTGAATTCTTGGCACTTGAACATCGAACAGTCGACACGCACATTACATGAGTTTATTTTTCAAATTGATTCTCAGCATGGCATGGGCGATGGGCTTGGTCATGGCTGCTGCATTTGCGCAAGCTCTTGAGTTTCAAACGTCAGCATCTGAGCTTGCTTTCATTTCCGAGCAGCGAATTGCAGTCAACGCCGAGAAAAAAGCAGTTCACGATCTTTTTCAAGAGACTTCAAAAGCTTGCTGGAAAAAATTTGCGGTCAATGATTGTCTGGCCAATGCGCGTTTGCAAAAATTTCAATCGCTTGCTCCCTTGGATCAACGTGAAGTGCAATTGAATGCCCGCCAACGAGCGTTAAAAGAAATTGACAGGCAGCAACGCTTGGAAGACAAACTGAAAGACAGGGTGGCTTCTTGAGCGCATTCATTGACGCTGTTGCCAATTCGTTCAAGGACGATGGTGTCATTGCTCAGGCCACACCTCAATTCAAACCCCGATCTGGTCAAACAGACATGGCCATGGCGGTCGCCGAAACTGTAGAGTCCGGCGGTGAGTTGGTGGTTGAAGCAGGTACGGGGGTTGGAAAAACCTACGCTTATCTGGTGCCTGTTTTACTGAGTGGCAAAAGAGCACTGGTATCAACAGCTACCAAGGCACTCCAAGATCAACTTTTCTCCAGAGATATTCCTAAACTCATTGATGCTTTGAATTTGCCTGTGCGTGTTGCGCTGCTAAAGGGGCGCGGAAGTTATCTTTGCACCTTGCGTTTGTCTCAAGCCAGACAAAGTCATGACGCATCCTTGCGAATTCATGCGCATGCTTTAAGCAAAATTGAAAAGTGGGCACAGTCAACTCGATCTGGCGACTTGTCTGAACTTTCTGGACTTGACGATCGCTCACCTGTGATTCCCTTGGTGACATCCAACAGAGACAATTGTTTGGGATCGCCTTGTCCTCAATTCAAATCCTGCCATGTGAATCTTGCTCGAAAAGAAGCCATGGCTGCCGATGTGGTGGTGATCAATCATCATTTGTTTTTCGCTGATTTGAATGTCCGTGAGACCGGTATGGCTGAACTTCTGCCTTCGGTTCAAACGGTTGTGTTTGATGAAGCCCACCAACTCAATGAAATTGGCATCCATTTTTTGGGACGCCATGTGAGTTCCAGTCAGTTGCTTGAACTCACCCGAGACATCTTGGGTGCCGGTGTTCAATTGGCCAGAGGCCTTGTCGATTGGACGCTCATTTGCAGTGTTCTTGAAAAATCAAGTCGCGATCTGCGTTTGACTGCTCAGCATGAACGTTCAGGTTCTCGGTTGCGCTGGGCAGAACCTGTTCCAGATGGCATTGAGACGGCTGAATGGTTAATGGCAATGGCGCAGTTGCAAGTAGCACTTGAAGCGGCCTTGGCTGCATTGGACACTGTCAGCGAAATGGCGCCCGATTTTGTACGCTTGCATGAACGAGTTTCGATGCAATTGGCGTCCCTTCATCATTTTCAAAATGCCTGTTCTGAGGGTGCCGTGCGGTGGGTGGAACTAGGGACACAAATACGCTTGGTGGAATCTCCCTTGGACATTTCACATGCTGTTCAAACGCATATGCTCAAGCGAACGATGGTTCAAGACACTGAAAATCCAAGCCCTGGAGCTAGGGTACAGCATCTCGAAATTGAGCGTGCCAACCAGACTTTTCGGACATCTTCTGGCGATCGCAACCCAGCTTGGATTTTTACTTCGGCCACCTTGGGTGAAGACGATCAAATGCGTTGGTTCACTGAACCATGCGGGTTAAGCCACGCCAGAAAACTCAGAGTGGCCAGCCCCTTTAATTACGAAGGCATGTCGTCAATTTATGTGCCGCCTGGCATGCCCAAACCCAACGATCCCCAACACACACGCACTGTCGCGGCTTTTGTCGAAAAGCACGCTCGTCAATTGGGGGGCCGAACATTGGTTTTGACCACCACATTGAATGCCATGCGTCACATTGGTGAAGCCCTCACAGCAGCCCTTGGTCAAAGTGGCGAACTTGAAGTGTTGGTACAGGGGCAAGGCCCTAAACGGCGTTTGATGGAACGATTCAGGGAGGGCAACACGGAAGGTGGTTTGGGCTGTGTTTTGGTTGCTTCTGCATCCTTCTGGGAAGGTTTTGACGTCCCTGGGAATGCCTTGCAAATGGTCGTGATTGACAAGTTACCGTTCCCACCTCCCAACGACCCCTTGGTGGAAGCCCGATCGCAACGCTTGGAATTGATGGGCAAGAGTTCTTTTTCAGACTACAGCCTGCCTGAAGCCGCTGTGGCACTTAAACAAGGTGCAGGGCGTTTAATTCGAAGTGAAACCGACAAAGGCTTGCTGGTGATTTGCGATCCGCGCTTAACGGGTATGGCCTATGGCCGTCGTTTGATGGCCACATTGCCACCCATGCGGAAAATAAGCAATGCGTCAGATTTTGAAGCCGCTGTGGCCGAACTTACCAGAACTTCCACCACGCTCTAGATTTGCTCGGGTCTGGTAAGTTGGTTGCGGGATAGTTTTGATCTAAAACTCTTTGGGAATCTGCTTTCAACTCTTTCATGCCAAGTGCATCGTAAGATTTGACCAAAATTTCCAGTGCTTCCTTGATCGCTGGAACGCCTGGATAATCGGAGATGGCCAATTGTGCTCGATTGATCGCAGCCACATAAGCACCTTTGCTAAAGTAAAAGCGCGCAACATGAACTTCCGAGGAGGCCAATGAGTTCACGATGTAAGTCATGCGCTGACGCGCATCAGGGCTGTATTTTGAATCGGGGAAACGAGTCACCAATTCTTTAAAGGACTCAAAAGAATCTTTGGCCGCTTTTTGATCACGTTCAGACAAGTCTTGCTTGGTAATGAAAGCAAAAATTCCAAGTTCGTCATTGAAGTTAACCAATCCCTTCAAGTACAGAGCGTAATCTAGGGCAGGGCTGGCAGGGTGCAGTTTGAGAAAGCGGTCAAGGGTGGCGAGCGCTTGAATTTTTTCACTGGCGCGGTACTGGGCATAGGCCTTTTCAATTTGAGCTTGCTGTGCCAGAACGGTTCCTGCTGCGCGGCCCTCCAGTTTTTCAAACAACATGGCTGCACGGTCCCACCCACCTGAGTTTGATTCATCACGCGCTTCTTTGTAGATTTTTTCAGTCGTCCAGGACGCAGTAGGATCTGCGTTGGTGCTGCCGCAGCCTGCCAGCATGGCTGTGACTAACCCGACAAGCGTAAGCGCAAGCACCGATAATCTGCTTTTGAACATGTGACGACCTTGGAAATAAACCAAATTGATTATATCTAGCCCCTTAGAACTGGATGAAACAGATGATCTGCAAGACGACTCTTCTTCAGATCTTGGGTCTTTGCCGCCTGTTGAGGTGCGAGAAATCATTGTGCCTGTAGAGATGCATGGGCAAAGGCTAGACCGAATGCTCGTATTGGCAGTGCCAGAGTTTTCGCGCAGTTATCTACAGCAACTTTTAGAAGATGGGGCCGTCACGCGGGCGCAAGTCACGCATCTGAAGGCCTCTTTGAAAGTGAAAGCCGGTGAGGTTTGGACGATTGAGCTGCGTGCCACCCCCCAATCTCAAGCCTTTCAGCCTGAATTGATGGCGCTCTCAGTGGTTTACCAAGACGCCCATTTGTTCATCCTTGACAAACCCGCTGGGCTGGTTGTCCACCCAGCGCCTGGACACTGGTCTGGCACGCTGATGAATGGTTTGTTGGGTCTTGATGCTGCACTGATGGATTTGCCACGTGCAGGCATCGTTCACCGCCTTGACAAAGACACCAGCGGGCTGATGGTCGTGGCGCGCACACGCCAAGCCATGGACGGGTTGGTCAAAAAAATTGCGGCCAGAGAAGTGAAACGCCAATATTTAGCCGTCAGTGACAGGCCCTGGGTTGGGGCCCGACAAAGGGCTGTTGAGCTTCCAATTGGACGAGATCCTGCCAATCGTTTGCGCATGGCGGTGGTCGATTTGTCAAAAAATTCTGGGAAATTGGCCAAAACTCACTTTCATGTACTTGATCAATCAGTGCAAGGCTCTCTGGTGCGTTGCATTTTAGAGACGGGCAGAACCCACCAAATCAGGGTCCACATGGCCTCGCTTCAAATGCCTTTGGTGGGCGATGCGATCTACGGAGGATCTCCCCATGACCTCATGCCCCGCCAAGCACTGCATGCCGATCAACTCGGTTTTGATCACCCCGTCAGCGGTGAGACATTGGCCTTTCGCTCTCCCTTGCCAGCCGACTTGAAGCATTTGCTCCAGGCTTGGGCACTCAGTTACAATGAATCGGCCTGATTAACAGGCTCAGGTGGGTTGAAAGATCCACTTAAATTCATTTTGATGAGTTACACCTGTGGAGGGCATCCGCCGATGGCTTTGAAACAAGTCATTGTGTGTAACTCAATTCGCGCATTAGGCGCACTGACCCCGGAAGTTTGACACCATGAATACGGCGCAAGCCAAGCGTGTTCTTGAAACAGCGTTGCTTTGCTCAACTCAGCCTGTCACCGTGCGTGATTTGCGCGTGTTGTTTGATGACGCGCTTGGCGCTGACACGCTTAAAGTCCTCCTTGAGGAACTGCAACTTGACTGGGCCGAGAGAGGCCTGGAGCTTATCTCTGTGGCTACCGGATGGCGTTTCCAAAGCCGGCCTGAATTGCGGCTTTATTTGGACAAATTGAACCCAGAAAAGCCGCCAAAATATACCCGTGCTGTGATGGAGACCTTGGCCATCATTGCTTACCGTCAGCCTGTCACCCGGGGCGATATGGAGGACATTCGAGGTGTCACCATCAACACGCAAATTTTGAAGCAACTTGAAGACCGGGGTTGGGTCGAAGTGATTGGCCATCGTGAATCAGTGGGGCGCCCTGGCTTGTACGCCACCACGCGGCATTTTTTAGATGACTTAGGCCTTGCCTCCCTAGACCAATTGCCATTGCTGACCCAAGTTGATGGCCAAGCAGCTGCCTTGGCCGGCTTGAATCCCCCTGAAGATGACAGCCCTCAAAGCACTTTGGCATTGGACGCTTCAACATGAGGCCCATTGGCATTGAAGATGTGGTTTCGGGTCAGTTTGATCAAGAAGCTGATGACGTTTTAACGCCCTTGATCACCAAACGCGTTTTGCCGCCCCAGGCAGAATCCCCCAAACTTCACAAAGTTTTGGCCCAATCCGGGCTTGGCTCACGTTTGGAAATGGAGCAGCTCATTTTGGAAGGTCGAATTTCGGTTAACAATGAGCCTGCGCACATTGGCCAACGGATTCAGTTTGGTGATCAAGTGAAAGTCAATGGGCGACTTCTTCGAGTGCGCATCGATCCGCCGCCGCCCCGTGTCATTGCTTATCACAAGCCTGCAGGCGAAATTGTGACGCACGACGATCCCCAAAACAGGCCCACCGTCTTTCGCAAATTACCACGCCTGCAACAAGGCAAGTGGCAGTCTGTTGGCCGCTTAGACTTGAACACGGAGGGTTTGTTGTTGTTCACAAGCTCTGGTGAATTGGCGAACCGATTGATGCACCCCCGTTTCGGCCTTGAACGCGAATATGCGGTTCGCGTTTTGGGTGCACTCAGCAATGAAGAAAAGCAAAAATTGCTAGAGGGTGTGATGCTTGATGACGGCATTGCTCAATTTGGTTCGATCGAAAATGGCGGCGGTGAGGGGTCCAATTGTTGGTACCGTGTCACCATTTCTGAAGGTCGAAATCGTGAGGTTCGACGCATGATGGAAGCGGTAGGACATGCCGTCAGTCGCCTCATTCGAATCCGATATGGCGCGATGGTTTTGCCCCATGGCCTGCGTCGAAGCTCGTTCATGGAGTTAGACGAGACCGATATCAGAGCCCTGACCCATGCTGCCAGCAAAGCCGAGGCAAGGTCCTTGGATTCGGAACCTGCATTGTCACAGAAAGAGGCTGCTAGGCCTCAGGATCGACGTTCCCAAAACCCCAGAAATCGTGCATTCGGTGCCAAAAAGTCTGGCCAAGCCGGTCAGCGAAAGCCTAATTCAGAGAGTGCTCAGCCCGATCCAATGAAAACATCTGTAGGCTACATTGGGGCTGACAGCTTCAGCCGTCAGAGAAAAGCCCAAGCCCCCGGCGGGCGTCCTGGTGGACAACGCCGTGGCGGTGGGCGAACCCGGTAAAGCAAGATTCTGGTCTGAATCCCTGCGAGACCGTTGGGATGGCAAATCCTTTTCCCCTCTGGGGAAACCCTAGTGTCGGGTTAGAATAGCGGGCTTGCCTAAGTGCAATTGCACTTATAAAACATAGTTTTAAGCATTCATTTTTAAAAAAACTGAGGAATCTCATCATGGCCATTGAACGCACACTCTCTATCATCAAGCCTGACGCAGTGGCTAAAAACGTCATCGGTCAAATTTATGCACGTTTTGAAGCTGCTGGCCTCAAAGTGGTGGCCGCTAAGATGGCTCACTTGTCACGGGGTGAAGCTGAAGCCTTTTATGCTGTTCACAAAGAGCGTCCTTTCTTCAAAGACCTGGTTGAGTTCATGATCTCCGGCCCGGTCATGATCCAAGCTTTGCAAGGCGAAGGCGCCATCTTGAAAAACCGTGACCTGATGGGCGCAACAGATCCTAAGAAAGCTGCGCCTGGCACCATCCGTGCTGACTTTGCTGACAGCATTGACGCCAATGCTGTTCATGGTTCAGACGCTGCTGACACTGCTGCCGCTGAAATTGCTTTCTTCTTCCCCGGCATGAACGTTTATTCACGTTAACCGCTGCTGAAAATTTTCAGCAAACGGTTCTCGGCTTAGATTTTCACTTTCCTGCCATGACGGCCAACCTTCTTGATTTTGACCTTGAAGGCTTGGCCGTTTTTTGTGATGGCCTTGGTGAAAAACGGTTTCGTGCCACTCAGTTGTTTCGTTGGATTCACCAGCGCGGCATGTCGAATTTTGATGACATGTCAGATTTGGCTAAATCACTTCGTGAAAAACTCAAAGTTCACACGCATGTCTCTGCGTTGCCTGTTCTTTCCCAGCAGTTTTCCAAGGATGGCACCATCAAATGGTTGTTTGATGTTGGCGCAGGTGATGCAGTTGAAACTGTTTTCATTCCTGAAGATGACCGCGGCACTTTGTGTGTTTCATCTCAAGCAGGCTGTGCCATAGGTTGCCGATTTTGCTCAACAGGCCATCAAGGTTTTAGCAGAAACCTCAGCACAGCCGAAATAGTGTCTCAGCTTTGGTTTGCCGAACATTTTTTACGCAAACACCTGAATCAAACCGACCGGGTCATCTCCAATGTGGTCATGATGGGCATGGGAGAGCCATTGCAAAATTATGCCGCCTTGGTACCCGCATTGACGACCATGCTAGACGACCATGGCTATGGCTTATCTCGCAGGCGTGTCACTGTTTCGACTTCTGGCGTTGTACCCATGATCACTCGCCTGTCGCAGGATTGTCCTGTGGCACTGGCGGTCTCACTTCATGCGCCTAACAATACCCTTCGCGACCACTTGGTACCCCTCAATCGGAAATACCCATTGGACGAACTTCTCGAAGAATGCACGCGTTATTTGGCGAAGGCTCCCCGAGATTTCATTACTTTTGAATACTGCATGCTTCAGGGCGTTAACGATCAAATCTCTCATGCCCATGAGTTGGTCCAACTTATTCAAAAACATGCGGCCCAAGGGCTCCGTTGTAAGTTCAACCTCATCCCCTTCAACCCCTTCAAGGCTTCCGGCTTGTTGCGCTCAGAAGACGCGACTGTAGCCAAGTTCGCCAGTGTGTTGCTTGCGGCAGGGTTTGTCACAACGGTTCGCAAAACGCGTGGCGACGATATAGATGCCGCATGCGGTCAATTGGCTGGCGATGTCAAAGACAGGACAGGGGTGGTTGATCGAATTGCTCAGCAACGCGCTATTCCTATCCGACTGTTAGATGCTTCTGCTTGAGAATTCAAGGATAAAGTTGCACCAAAGTTCAGAAATTACACGATTAAGGGAACGATTCCTCCTCTGTCAGTGCACAATCACAATGCTTGGGCATGCATTGCGCCCAGTGCCAAAATCAGGCGGATGATCAGAAACATTAGGGCAAGATGTCAGGACTTCAAATTTCAGCATCGGCGCAGCGACGCACACTGTCCAAAGGGGCGATTCATGGCTGATTCAATCTCCGACATGACCGCTTCAGTGTCTGCTGCTTCACCAGGTGCGATGATCAAGTCCGCCCGCGAAAAGGCCGGCATTCATTTGGCCATTTTGTCGGTGAACCTCAAAGTGAGTGTCAAGCAACTTGAAGCCTTAGAGGCCGACCAGTTCGACAAGCTGCCAGAACCCGTCTTTGCACGTGCATTGGCTGCAAAGGTCTGCCGTTTTGTGAAGCTAGATCCTGAACATGTATTGGCCCTGATGCCCGCGACAACCAATGGCCTTAAACCACTGAAAATCATTGCGCCTGACCGAGCTTCCGTCTACCCAAGTCAGCACGCAACGTCTTTCAGATCTTTGTCGACGGGTAAGTCCAAATTCCTAGGATTTTTTATTCTCGTCTTGTTTTTGATTTTTGGTTTTGTGCCCGAATGGCGGGAGGGTGTCTTTGCCTATACAACCACCCCCCAAGCACCTGAGGTCGTGCCATCTATGCCACCAGCACAAGAACCTGCCTTGTCCGATTCAGCGCAAGCCGAACTTCCCAAAGCCATGGTCTTTGAAAGTTCAGCGCCCGTTCAAGGCAATACCACCCCAATCAATCTCAACCCCATCATTCCGGAGCCTAAAAAATGAGGAAAGAGCACGCTATTCCCCCAGCCAAACCTTTGGCCAGGCGAAGTCTCCAAGCTAAAGTTGTTTGGGGCGACCGTGTTGTCACTGTGGGTGGGCAAGCGCCTGTCCGTGTTCAGTCTATGACCAACACTGACACGGTTGACGTCATTGGAACAGCGATTCAAGTGAAAGAATTGGCCTTGGCAGGTTCAGAATTGGTACGTATCACCGTGAACACGCCAGAGGCAGCAGAGGCCGTGCCACACATTCGTGATCAGTTGGACAAAATGGGCATTGATGTTCCTCTCATCGGTGACTTTCATTACAACGGTCACCGTTTGCTCAGCGAACACCCTGCGTGTGCAGAAGCCTTGTCCAAATACCGCATCAATCCTGGCAATGTGGGCAAAGGCGATAAGCACGATTTGCAATTTGGTCAAATGGTTGAGGCTGCCATGCGCTGGCATAAACCCGTGCGCATTGGCGTGAATTGGGGCAGCTTAGACCAAGAGTTATTGGCTGAACTCATGGATCAAAATAGCCAGCGTGAAACGCCTTGGGAATCTCGGCAAGTCATGTACGAAGCGCTGATTACCTCGGCCATCACTTCAGCCGACAAGGCCCATGAAATGGGCATGGACCGGTCTCAAATTATGCTGTCTTGCAAAGTTTCAGGGGTGCAAGATTTGATTGCGGTTTATCGGGAGCTTGGCAAACGAACTGACTACCCCTTGCACCTGGGGCTTACCGAAGCTGGCATGGGCACCAAGGGAACTGTGGCCTCTGCCACAGCTTTGTCGATTCTGTTGCAAGAGGGCATTGGCGACACCATTCGTGTTTCTCTCACGCCTCAACCAGGCGAAGCAAGAACGCAAGAAGTGGTCATTGCCTCTGAAATTTTGCAGGCCTTGGGTTTGCGGATTTTTGTGCCGAGCGTCACTGCCTGTCCTGGATGTGGTCGCACCACCAGCAGCACTTTTCAGGAGTTGGCCAAACAAATTGATGATTTTTTGAGAGCGCAAATGCCCGTTTGGCGCCACCGCTATCCAGGCGTTGAAAATTTAAAATTAGCTGTCATGGGATGCATCGTGAATGGCCCCGGTGAAAGCAAACACGCTGACATTGGCATCAGTTTGCCTGGCACCGGAGAAGCGCCTGCAGCGCCTGTGTTCATTGACGGTGAGAAAAAATTAACGCTGCGAGGCGATAACATCGCACAGGAATTTCAAGTCCTGGTTGAGCAATACATTGAGCGTAAATACGGCAACACATCTTCGGTTGCCAATTGATTTGTATGTCAGAACCAATCTCCACAGAATCTAAGCCGAAGCAGGCAAGCTTTAAAAAACTCAATGCTGTGAAAGGCATGAACGATGTCTTGCCAGGTGAGTCCGCCAAATGGGAGTGGCTTGAAGGCGTGGTCCGTCAATTGATGGCGAGATATGCCTATCGGAATATCCGCACGCCCATTGTGGAGCCAACCGCATTGTTTGTTCGTGGCCTAGGTGAAGTGACGGACATTGTTGAAAAAGAGATGTACTCCTTCGTCGACCGACTGAACGGTGAAGCTCTCACGCTTCGCCCAGAAAGCACAGCGGGTGTCGTTCGGGCTGTGGTGGAACACAATTTGTTGTACGAAGGCGGCAAACGACTTTACTACATGGGACAAATGTTCAGACATGAGCGTCCACAACGCGGCCGTTACCGCCAATTCCATCAAATTGGTGCCGAAGTTTTGGGTTTCCAAGGGCCTGAAATTGATGCCGAAGTCATTCTGTTGGCGAACGATTTATGGCAGGCCATCGGACTTAAAAATGTTCGACTGGAATTGAACAGCTTGGGCCAACCTCATGAAAGATTGGCGCATCGTGCTGCCCTGATTGCTCATTTCGAAAAGCATCAGAGGGTGCTCGACGAAGATGCCAAGCGTCGTCTCTATACCAATCCTCTGCGCATTTTAGATACCAAAAACCCGGGCATGACTGATGTGGTGGAGACTGCTCCCAAGCTCATGGATTTTTTAACTGAGGCTTCGTTGGCCCATTTCAATGCCCTTCGACAGATTCTGGATGCCAACGGCGTTCATTACTCACTCAACCCCAGGTTGGTTCGGGGCATGGACTATTACAACCTCACCGTTTTTGAATTCATCACCGATCAGTTGGGCTCACAGGGAACGGTGTGTGGCGGCGGGCGATATGACTATTTGATTGAGCAAGTCGGCGGTAAACCAGCGCCTGCTGTCGGTTGGGCTCTTGGGGTTGAGAGAGTTTTAGCTTTGCTTGAAGAGCAGGGCGTTACTTTCCCATTGGATGCCCTTCATGCTTATGCCATTGTTCCTGATGCCCAAAGTGTTCCTGTGGTGTTGAAGCACCTTAGGCAACTCAGGTCGCTGGGTGTCAACGTACAGATGCACGCCGGCGCAGGTGAAGGCTTAGGCAGTATGAAGAGTCAGTTCAAAAAGGCTGACAGCAGCAACGCCTCTTTTGCTCTCATTTTTGGTGCCGATGAACTGGCGAACAACACAGTTTCTGTGAAGTCTCTCCGCGATGGCGGTGGGGCACAAAGAACTGAATCCCTCGAACACATGGCGGACTGGGCTCTGAGCCTACAATCCACCTCTTGATACAAAGCTGAACATGTCCTCAAATCTCGATCTCGAAGAACAAGAACAACTTGACGAACTCAAGCACTTTTGGAAGCAATATGGCAGTGCCATCACTTGGCTGCTGATTGTTGTCATGGGCTCCTATGCGAGTTGGAACGGTTACCAATATTGGCAACGTCAGCAGTCAACCAAAGCTTCGGCTTTGTTTGACGAAGTGGAGCGGGCAGTCAGCGCTGGCGACATCGCCAAAGTAGAGCGATCTTGGAACGACATGCGCGAGCGTTTTCCAGGCACCACATTTGCCGCTCAATCTGCATTGCTCGCAGCCAAAACCCTGCAGCAAACTGATAAGTTAGAAGCTGCCGCGCTTGCCTTGAAATGGGCCTCTGAAAATGCTTCCGATGAAGCCAGTTCGCAGTTGGCCAGATTGCGTTTGGCGAACTTGCAAATTCAACAAAAGGCTTTGGACGAGGCATTGAAAACTCTTTCCAAACCCTTCACACCTGCATTTGCTGGCTTGGCTGCCGACGTGCAAGGTGATATTTATGCCTCCCAAAACAAATCTGCAGAGGCTGTTAAGTCTTACACCCAAGCATGGTCCCAGCTCGAAGAAAGCAATGAATACCGTCGGTTGGTGGCCGCGAAGTTGAATGCCTTGGGGGCTGACCCTGCGCTGAAAAAAGGTGTCTCCCAATGAAATCTGTTTTCAGCCGCTGGCAGCTTGCGGGTGATCACCTCTTGGCATGGTGCGCCCTTTTGATGGGCATGGCTGTATTGGCCATGGCCGGCTGCTCTAGCAGCCCTGACAAGCCAGCGCCGAAGGCATTGTCAGACTATCAAGCTCAAATCAAGGTCTCAAAATCTTGGGCTGTTCAATTGGGGCCCATTGCCTCACCCCTGAGCAGCCAAAGCGCTGCTGGGCGTTTTGCCGTGGTCACCAGCACGGGCCTCATCAGCGTCATTGACCCACAGTCGGGCTCTGAAATTTGGCGTTTGGCGCTTGATACGCCTGTCTCCGCTGGACTGGGCGGTGATGGCCAGCGCTATGCAGTCGTCTCGCGTGCCAATGAATTGATGGTGGTTGCAGAAGGAAAGCTTCTTTGGCGCCAAAAATTACCTGCACTGTCTTTCACAACACCCTTGGTTGCAGGGGGTCGGGTCTTTGTTCTCACGGCCGACCGAACCGTCATGGCCTTTGATGGTGCTTCAGGGCAAAAGCTTTGGAGTCAACAAAGATCAGGCGACCCTTTGGTTCTCAAACAAGCGGGTATTTTGACCACTTTCCAAGATTCACTGATGGTGGGCTTGTCTGGCCGCATGGTGGCCATGAGTCCCTCTAACGGCGTTTCCAAGTGGGAAATGACCATTGGCGCATCTCGTGGCACCAATGAGGTTGAACGTTTGGTCGACTTGGTTGCAGGTGTTTCCCGTGTCAACCAAGTGGTGTGTGCACGCTCATACCAAACGGCCGTAACCTGTATCGATGCTGCCAAGGGCTCCAACCTTTGGACTCGGGCTGCGCAGGGGCATGTAGGCTTGGGTGGCAATGACAATTTTGTCTTCGGCGCAGAATCTGATGGCAAACTCTTTGCGTGGCAGCGCGCCAACGGTCAAGTGGCTTGGCAAACAGAGGCCTTCCGTTTTCGAGGTCTGACTGCACCAGTTTGGTCTGATGGAGAGTTGGTCATTGCCGATGATTTAGGCTGGCTGCATTGGATCGACGTCCAAAATGGTCAAACCTTGGCGCGATTCCAAGCCGATGGTTCTGGCATCGTGATGCCGCCCGTTCGCTTTGGCAAAACGTGGGTTGCAGTTTCGAAAAATGGTTTGGTTCAAGCCATTCGCACTGAATAACACCCCCTCTGAAAGTTTGATTTGAAACCCGTTCTGGCCCTGGTCGGCCGCCCCAATGTGGGCAAGTCCACTTTATTCAATCGACTGACCAAAAGTCGAGATGCCATTGTGGCCGACTATGCTGGACTCACAAGAGATCGGCACTATGGTCAGGGACGGCAAGGTCGATATGAGTACATCGTGATTGACACGGGCGGATTTGAGCCCGATGCCAGTGCGGGCATTTACAAAGAGATGGCCAAGCAAACCCAGCAAGCGGTGGCGGAGGCTGATGTGGTTGTCTTTGTGGTGGATGCGCGTGCAGGCGTTTCAGCCCAAGATCATGACATTGCCAAATACTTAAGACGCATTGGCAAGCCTTGTTTGCTGGTGGCGAACAAAGCTGAAGGCATGCGAGAGGGCGTACAAATCAGCGAATTTTACGAACTGGGTTTGGGCGATGTGATGCCCGTTTCTGCAGCCCACGGCCAGGGGGTTCGAAGTCTTGTTGAGTTGGCGCTTGATCCCCTCATGCTTCCAGAGAATGAAGAAGGTATTGAAGATGATTTGTCTGTGGTCAAACTGGCTGTGGCCGGACGTCCCAACGTTGGCAAGTCAACCTTGATCAATACTTGGTTGGGCGAAGAACGCTTGGTTGCGTTCGACATGCCCGGTACAACGCGGGATGCCATCACCGTGCCCTTTGAACGCGGGGGCCAAAAATTTGAACTGATCGATACCGCCGGCTTGCGGCGCAAGGGCAAAGTATTCGAAGCCATTGAAAAGTTTTCAGTGGTGAAAACCTTGCAAGCTATCGAGTCTGCCAATGTTGTGCTGTTGCTTCTCGATGCCACCCAAGGTGTCACCGAACAAGATGCTCACATCGCAGGTTTTATTCTGGACAGTGGGCGTGCTGTGGTGTTGGCGGTTAACAAATGGGATGCCGTTGATGAGTACCAGCGCGAGTTGGTTCATCGATCGATTGAAAACCGTTTGCCATTTTTGAAGTTTGCCAATTTACACACCATTTCCGCTAAAAAGCGACAAGGCTTGGGACCTGTATGGAGTTCGATCACTCAGGCACACAAATCAGCGATGGTCAAAATGACCACGCCCGTCCTCACTCGATTGTTGCTGGAATCTGTGCAGTTCCAAAGTCCTCAACGTGGCGGTATGTTCAGACCGAAGTTGCGTTATGCCCACCAAGGGGGCATGAACCCCCCGATTATCGTAGTCCATGGTAATTCCTTGGAGCATGTCACAGAAACTTACAAGCGCTACCTAGAAGGGCGCTTTAGAAAAGCCTTCGACTTGTCTGGAACGCCTTTGCGAATCGAAATGAAGACCTCACAAAATCCCTACGCCGACAAAGATTCGGATTAATTTGTGTGGTTTTGAAAGGGGCTTTGATGAAGAGGCCTTTGCGGTGTGGTAAGGTAAACCCTTAATTCAATTCAGAACACGGAGAATATCGTGAACAATAAAGGGCAACTTTTGCAAGATCCCTTCCTCAATGCCTTGCGTCGTGAACATGTGCCTGTGTCCATTTACTTGGTCAATGGCATCAAGCTTCAAGGCCAAATTGAATCCTTCGATCAATATGTGGTTTTGCTTCGCAACACTGTGACGCAAATGGTTTACAAACACGCCATTTCCACCATCGTGCCCGGTCGTGCTGTCAGTCTTGCTGCTGCCGATGGCGTCGAGGGTGAAACCGACGCTGCGGCTTAAACTCTCTTTTGAGTAAGGCCTTGGATGTTTCAACCCCCGCCTTGTTGGTGGGTGTTGATTTTGGATTGCCCCACTTTGACGGCGAGTTGGCTGAGCTCAGTCAGCTGGCCTTCACAGCAGGGATGCGACCCGTGGCCACAATGACGTGCAAGCGCAAGGAGCCTGATGCGGCTTTGTTTGTCGGAAGTGGAAAAGCCGATGAAATCAAATTCATGGCCGAGCAAACAGGTGCCCAGGAAGTGCTGTTTGACCAGTCTCTCAGTCCTGCACAGCAAAGAAATCTAGAGCGGCATTTGGGTTTGCCCGTGAACGATCGAACCTTGCTCATTCTTGAAATCTTTGCACAGCGCGCAAGAAGCCATGACGGCAAACTTCAAGTTGAATTGGCTCGATTGCAATACCTGAGTACCCGATTGGTCCGGCGATGGTCGCACCTTGAACGTCAAAGAGGCGGAATAGGGACGCGCGGCGGACCCGGTGAGACACAGATTGAACTCGACCGGCGCATGATCAGTGACGCCATCAAGCGGACCAAAGAGCGCCTTTCGAAAGTTAAGAAACAACGGTCAACCCAGAGAAGGCAGCGCGATCGTCGCAATGCCTTCAATGTTTCTTTGGTGGGGTACACCAATGCTGGCAAATCGACTTTGTTCAATGCCTTGGTCAAAGCCCGCGCCTATGCCGCTGACCAGTTGTTTGCCACCCTGGACACCACCACGCGACAACTTTACTTGGGAGAGGCCGGTCGCAGTGCATCGGTCTCCGATACCGTGGGTTTCATCCGAGACTTGCCGCATGGCTTAATTGATGCCTTTCAAGCAACACTCCAAGAGGCCACCGATGCCGATTTGTTGTTGCACGTGGTTGATGCTTCCAACCCCAATTTCCCTGAACAGATGACAGAAGTTAAAAGAGTACTTCATGAAATTGGTGCAGAGCATGTTCCGCAGTGGTTGGTATTTAACAAAATTGACAATATCCCCGAAGATCGACAACCCTTGGTGCTTCACGATTTCTACGAGGTTGATGGCGTCCCTTTGCCTAGAATTTTCTTGAGTGCCCAATCAGGTCAAGGCGTTGCCCTGCTTCGTCAAATGTTGGCTGAGCAAGTAGTGAAGATTTCAGCTGAAGACGCGCCCATCACAGACCCCCGCTTTGACCTTGATAATTCAGGGGAAAATTCGAATGAATTCGCATAATTCGGCTCCTGATTGGGCACAATGGCGCTAGACAGATCAAACCACTAGAAAAACGAATGAACTTCAATCCCCTCGCCATCAACTGGTCAGCGATTCCTCAA
>CANJOS010000023.1 GCA_947476015.1 Comamonadaceae bacterium
AAAAATTACCATGCCTGACCAACGGGCCTTAGGAGACAAAATGAAAACTCAAGTTTGCATCATTGGGGGTGGCCCTTCGGGTCTCATGCTCTCACAGTTGTTGCACCTCCAAGGCATTGAAACGGTGGTGTTGGAGAGGCAAACACGGGCATATGTTTTGAGCCGAATCCGTGCTGGCGTTCTCGAACAGGGTTTCGCGCAGTTGATGAGGCAAGCGCAATGCGGTGATCGCATGGACCGTGAGGGTGAAGTTCATGATGGTTTTTACATTGCGCACAGCGGCAAAATGGACAGGGTTGATTTGCACAAATACAGCAGTGGCAACTCGGTCATGGTTTATGGACAAACCGAACTGACGCGCGACTTGTATGAAGCCAGAGACCGTCTGAACGGTATCGTGATTCACAGCGCTGAGGATGTTAAACCCCATGACCTCAAAGCAGCAAATCCTTTTGTCACATTCCAAGTAGCGGGTGAAGAAAAGCGAGTGGATTGTGATTTTGTCGTTGGTGCCGATGGCTTTCATGGCGTGAGCCGTCAAGCCATTCCCGCCAATGTACTCAAAGAATACGAAAAAGTTTATCCATTCGGATGGTTGGGCATCTTGTCTCGCACCAAGCCTGTATCGCCTGAACTCATTTACGCCAAACACGACAGAGGTTTTGCGCTTTGCTCTATGCGATCGCAAGTGCTGAGTCGCTACTACATTCAGGTGCCCTTGACTGACAAGGTGGAAGATTGGTCTGATGACGCTTTTTGGGAAGAGTTGAAGCGTCGCTTGCCTGCAGAAGTGGTGGCACATTTGGTCACCGGTCCCACCATTGAAAAGTCCATTGCACCCCTGCGATCGTATGTGGCTGAGCCCATGCGTTATGGCAATTTGTTCTTGGCGGGTGATGCGGCGCACATCGTTCCGCCCACAGGCGCAAGGGGTCTGAATACAGCAGGATCAGACATTTACTACCTGTTTCAAGCGATGATCGATCATTACAAGCATGGCAATAGCGCTGGTCTTGACCATTACTCCGAAAAAGCTTTGGCCCGCGTTTGGAAAGCCCAACGGTTCTCATGGTGGATGACGACCATGTTGCACAATTTTCCTGATACCAGCGAATACGATCAAAAACTCAAGGACATTGACCTTGCATATTTGTTCTCCTCTGAGGCTGCACAAAGTTCCATGGCTGAAAATTATGTGGGCTTGCCTTATTGATGGACTCGCTATCATTTTGTGAAACGGGCATGATGCTCGTACCCATGCGCTAGGAGACAACACAAATGAATGAACAACCCATTCACTGGGAAACAAGCGGGACCAGTCGCATTCCGTTTGCGGTTTACACCCAAGAGAGCAATCACAAAAAAGAACTGGATCGGTTTTTTTACAAGGCTCATTGGAGCTATGTCGGGCTGGCGGCGGAAATTCCGAATGCAGGCGATTTCAAACGCACCGTCATCGGCGAACGTTCAGTCATCATGACACGCTCTCAAGAGGGGCAGATCCATGTGGTTGAAAACGTCTGCGCCCACCGAGGCATGGCTTTCTGCCGAGAGCGTCATGGCAATAAAAAAGAACTGGTGTGTCCCTACCATCAGTGGAGTTATGCCCTTGATGGCAAATTGCAAGGGGTGCCCTTTAGAAGGGGTGTCAAGCAAGACGGCAAAGTCAATGGCGGCATGCCAGCAGACTTTGACCCAAAGGATCATGGGCTCACATCATTGAAGGTGGCTGTGCGCGGCGGGGTGGTGTTTGCATCCTTTGACCACTCAGTGGAGTCACTTGAAGACTTCATGGGTTCTGCCATCCTTCAATACTTTGATCGCATGTTCAATGGACGTCAACTCAAAATCTTGGGATACAACCGACAGCGGATTCCTGGCAACTGGAAATTGATGCAAGAGAACATCAAAGATCCCTACCATCCCGGTTTACTGCACACGTGGTTTGTGACGTTTGGACTTTGGCGCGCAGACAACAAAAGCGAATTGCGCATGGACGAACACCATCGACATGCCGCCATGATCTCGACTCGAGGTTCTGCAGGGCAGGCCACAGGTGCGGCCTCTGATGTGACCCAAGTGAGCAGTTTCAAAGCCAGTATGGCATTGCACGACCCCAGTTTTCTCGATATCGTGCCTGAGGCTTGGTGGGGAGGCCCTACTGCGGTCATGATGACTTTGTTTCCCAGTGTGATTTTTCAACAGCAAGTGAACAGTGTTTCTACCCGTCATATTCAGCCCGATGGTCATGGCGCATTCGATTTTGTCTGGACCCATTTTGGTTTTGAAGACGATACCGAGGACATGACAGAACGTCGATTGAGACAGGCCAATTTGTTTGGCCCCGCAGGCTTTGTTTCTGCTGATGACGGCGAAGTGATTGAGCTCTCGCAGCGTGCTTTTGAGAGCAAGCCGGAGCACCGTACATTGGCTGAATTGGGCGGCCGCGAGGTAGGTGAGACCGATCACATGGTGACGGAAACCCTGATTCGTGGCATGTATGCGTATTGGCGCAAAGTGATGAAGGATTGATCATGGTAGACATGCAAACTTGGTTTGGCATTCAACAACTCTATGCCGATTACGCCAGTGCCGTTGACAGTGGTGATTGGAATTTATGGCCTGACTTTTTCACGGAGCAGTGTGTCTATAAATTACAGCCGCGAGAGAATCATGAAAGAGGCTTTCCTTTGGCCACTTTGTCCCTCACCAGCAAAGGCATGCTGAAAGACCGTGTGTATGGCATCACCGAAACGCTTTATCACGACCCTTACTACCAAAGGCATGTGATCGGTGCACCGATGGTGCGCAAGGTGGCAGAAGGACGCATTTACTGTGAAGCCAATTACGCGGTCTTTCGAACTAAATATGACAAAGAAAGCACGGTATTCAACGTGGGTCGGTATTTGGATGTCATTGTTCAAACGTCCGAGGGACTCAAGTTTGCTGAGCGATTGTGCGTCTATGACAGCGAGATGATTCCCAATTCCATCATTTATCCCATTTAATCATGAGCAACTGGATTGACGTGGCCGCAGAGGCTGATTTGTTTGAGGGTGCGGGCATTGCGGTCACGCCCCAAAACCTCGACATTGCCATTTTCAAAGTAGACGATGGTGTTTTCGCCATCAACAACGAATGCACCCATGGCAATGCCAAATTGTGCGATGGTTTTGTAGAGGGTAACTTTGTGGAGTGTCCGTTTCACCAGGCACTTTTTGATCTGCGGGATGGCTCGGTAGCATGCGGTCCCGCAACAGAGCCAGCAAAGTCGTGGCCCGTGAAAATTGAAGGTGGCAGGGTTTATTTAAACCTGACTGCCTGAGCCAGAGTTACCAGTGGGGTTTGCGCTTTTCAATGAAGGCCTGAACACCTTCCAACGCAGAGTTGTCCATCATGTTGCAGGCCATGGTTTGAACGGCATATTCATAAGCTTTCTCTATGCCAGTTTCCAGTTGCATGTAAAACAACTCTTTGCCCATGGCCAGGGCCACGGGGGGCTTGGCCAAAATTTTGACCACCAGGGCTTCAAGCACGGCATCTAGCTCATCCGGCTCAGCCACCTTGTTGATGAGCCCTTTGCTCAAAGCCTCTTGTGCATTCAAAAAATCACCCGTCACCAGCATCTCAAAAGCAGCCTTGCGCGACAGATTGCGTGACAGTGCCACACTGGGTGTAGAACAGAACAGTCCGAGGTTAACGCCACTGACCGCGAATTTTGAATCCGAACTGGCAACAGCCAAGTCGCATTGCGCAACCAACTGGCAACCTGCCGCGGTCGCAATGCCTTGAACTTTGGCGATCACAGGCACCTGAAGCTTTTGAATGCTCATCATCATGCGGCCACACTGATCGAAGAGCTTTTTGTAATAGTCCATAGAGGGCTCTGCACGCATCTCGCGCAAGTCGTGACCTGCGCAGAATGCCTTGCCAGCTGCGGCAATGACCAACACGCGCAACTTGCTGCTTTTGCCCAGGTCGTCGAGTTCGGTTTGCAGGGCACTGAGCATCGCTTCACTCAATGCGTTGAAAGCAGAAGGGCGGTTCAAGGTGAGCGTGGTCACGCCGCGTTCGTCGTCTGAACGAAGCAACAGAGGCGATTCAATGGGCATTGTCATGTGGAAGTCCTTTTAAGGGAGAGTCTTGCTTTTTGCGCGTTCACGCAATTGAAATTTTTGAATTTTCCCAGTGGATGTTTTAGGGATCTCTTCAAATCGAATCTCTTTTGGCACCTTGTAGGCCGCCAGCAATGTTTTGCAATGCGCGATCAAGTCGGCTTGCGTGACAGAGGTGCCTGGTTTGATCTCCACAAATGCCAGAGGTGATTCGCCCCATTTTTGATCGGGTTTGGCCACCACCGCACAGACCATCACGGCCGCGTGTCGATAGAGCGCATCCTCTACTTCGAGGGAGCTGATGTTCTCGCCCCCTGAAATGATGATGTCTTTGCTGCGGTCCTTGATTTTGACGTAGCGGTCGGCGTCCATGACGGCCAAATCGCCGGTGTGAAACCAACCGCCTTTGAAGGCGTCTTGCGTGGCGCGAGGATTTTTTAAGTAGCCTTTCATCACAATGTTGCCTTTGAACATGATCTCGCCCATGGTGACGCCATCGGCAGGGCACTCTTGAAGTGTTTCAGGATCGAGCACCGTCATGCCTTCTTGCAAGACATAGCGCACACCTTGACGACCATTCAGACGGGTTTGCTCAGACAAACTTTCTTGGGCCCAAGAGCGTCGTTTCACAGCCACACTGGCGGGGCCATAGACCTCAGTTAATCCATAGACATGCGTGATGTCAAAACCAATCTTGGCCATGCCTTCAATCATGGCCGCGGGGGGCGCAGCACCCGCCACCATACCCCGCACCTGTTGGGAAATGCCAGAGCGCATAGATTCGGGCGCGTTGTAAATCAGACTGTGAACAATGGGCGCTGCACAGTAATGGTCGACGCCATGATCGCGCATGGCTTCCAAAATGGGTTGTGCTTCAACCCGGCGAAGACAAACATGGGTGCCCGCCAACATGGCCACCGTCCAGGGGAAGCACCAACCATTGCAATGAAACATGGGAAGCGTCCACAAGTAAGTGGGAAAGTGCGGCATGGTCCATGTGGCCACGTTACTGACAGCGTTCAGATAGGCGCCGCGGTGATGTGTGACCACGCCTTTGGGGTCGCCAGTGGTACCGCTGGTGTAACTGACAGCGATAGCATCCCACTCATCTTGCGGACCTTCTAATTTTGACAAGGGCTTGTAAGAAGCAATCCAAGTTTCGTAGTCGTGAGCGCCCAACTTGTCGCCTGGCCCGGTGTATTCTGAATCGCAGACATCGATCACCACAATGTCTCGGCCGTGCTCTGTTTTTAATATTTTCAAGGCCTGGGCCATGGTGGGAGAAAACTCTCGATCGGTGAGCAGCACTTTGCATTCACAGTGGTTCAATTGCCAAGCAATCAGGGCCGCATCGAGTCGGGTGTTGAGTGTGTTAAGTACTGCATTCAACGCGGGGACGGCATAGTGCGCTTCCGCCATTTCGGGAATGTTGGGCAGCATGGCGCTGACCGTGCTGCCTCTGCCAACGCCAAGTGATTTCAGTGCAGCCGCCAAACGCGCAGATCGGTCTCTGGTTTGCGCCCAGGTATAGCGTCTTTGGCCATGAATGACGGAAGGCAAGTCACCAAAAATTTCAGCAGTACGTTCCACAAAGCTCACGGGCGACAGTGCTGTGAAATTCGCAGCGTTTTGATCCAGATCCTGCTCAAAAATATTGCTCATGTTGAAACTTTCAAAAAGAGACTCAATGGGCCGCAGCGTCAAGCGCTTGATCAATGTCCCACAAAATATCATCGATGTGTTCTAAACCCACGGAAATTCGGATCATGTCGGGACCTACACCCGCAGCCAATTGTTGTTCGTCGTTCAGTTGGCGGTGGGTGGTACTGGCAGGGTGACTGATCAGGGTTCGCGTATCACCAATGTTCACCAAGTGGCTCATGAACTTGGCGGCCTCAATGAATTTGACGCCTTGGGCCAAACCGCCTTTCACACCAAAAGCTAACAAACCCGAGGCACCTCTCATTTGCTTGAGCATCAGTGTGTGTTGGGGGTGATCTGCTAAGCCGGGATAATTGACCCAAGCGACACGAGCGTCTTGTTGTAAAAACTTTGCAACCGCGAGGGCGTTGCTGCAATGTCTTTCCATGCGAACTGGCAGTGTTTCAACACCTTGTAAGATTTGCCAGGCACTCATGGGGCTTAAAGAAGCGCCATAAACCCGCAGACATTCCATGCGACAGCGCATGGTGAAACCAAAGTCACCAAAGGTTTCATAAAACTTAACACCGTGATAGCCCGCAGAGGGCTCGGTCATGCCTGGAAATTTGCCATTGTCCCAAGGAAATTTGCCGCTTTCCACCACCACACCCCCCAATGTGGTGCCATGTCCCGCTAAATATTTGGTGGCCGAATGTACCACCACATCAGCGCCGAATGCCATGGGGTTGCAAAGAAATGGACTGGGCACTGTGTTGTCAATGATGAGAGGCAGCCCGTGTCCATGCGCCACATCGGCAACCGCTGCAATGTCCAAGACAAGCATGCTGGGGTTGCCCAAGCTTTCCGCATAAATGGCGCGCGTATTGGGTTGAATGGCCGCAGCAACAGAATCAGGCTTGCTAGCATCAACAAACGTGCTTGTAATACCAAACTTGGCCAGATTCACGGACAGCAAGGTGACCGAGCCGCCATACAAAGCACCAGCGGCCACCACATGATCGCCTGCTTGCAAAATGGTCATGAGCGCCATGGACTCTGCAGCCATACCGGATGCAGAAGCTACAGCGGCACGACCTCCTTCAAGTGCTGCAACCCGTTCCTCTAAGACGGCCACTGTGGGGTTGCTTAACCTGGAATAAACATTGCCAAAGGTTTGTAAATTGAACAGCGAGGCTGCATGATCGGCGCTGTCAAACACAAAGCTGCTGGTTTGATAGATGGGCAGCGCTCGTGCACCGGTGGCTGCATCGGGAATTTGACCTGCGTGAATGGCCAAAGTTTCTGGTTTGAAAGAGTGATCGCTCATGAATTAGGTTCTTAGATGGGGCGTTTGGCTGAAATGATGCCAGTGTTGACGCCCACCCAATTGAGCCCACCAAAAATCCGAGCATGCTCAATTTTGACGCAGCGGTTCAAGACAGACTGAAGACCTGCGTTTCTAAAAAGCTCATCTGCAGCCTGGTTTTCAACCCCAAGTTGTTGCCAAAAACAAGTCGCTCCGATTTGACGTGCTTCTTGGGCAATGGGCATGACATCCTCTGTTTTTCTAAAAACGTTAACCATGTCTATTTTTTCTGGAATATCTTTCAGGCTGGCGTAACAAGTTTCACCCAAAATTTTTTCTGCAGGGTGTTTGGAACCGCCCGCATATCTTGGGTTCACTGGGATGATTCTGTAGCCGTGTTCTTGCATGTACTTTGCAGCAAAAAAGCTGGGACGATTCCATTGAGCCGACAAGCCGACCACCGCTATGCTGTGAGCGTTTTTTAAGAGCAGCTTTAATTGTTGGATATCGTTGTGCATGCTTTAGTTTTTTCTAGCAGCCCAAAACACAGCGCCTTCCGCTCCGTATTTTTCTGAGTGGACCACACCTCGCAAAACAGTGAAAGTATCACCAGCTTTGTAGTGATGGATGCCGTCATTCAAGGTCAACCAGAATTCTCCATGGGCTACCAAGGCTTCTGTGTCCCAATCGTGGGTGTGTGGCTCGTTGGCAAAATATGGCGCCCAGTCGCGTACCAACACTTGGTCAAAACCCGCATTTAATTTGCGTTGCTGAAATAGTTCAAAAGTTTCGTCTAACATGGCTGTGTGCTGAAGAGAGTGTGAAGGATGTCCATCATGATTCGTCCCCTGATTTTAGGGCTGGTTTTGTCTTTGAGCGCGGTCAATTTGAGTGCCGCGCAAGTGTCTGTGGCTGTCGCCGCAAATTTCAGTGCGCCCCTGCAAAAGATTGCGCAGTTGTTTGAACAAGAAACCGGGCACAAGCTCATTGTGTCTGTGGGGTCCACAGGTGGAATTTACGCTCAAATTAAGAATGGCGCGCCTTTTCAAGTGTTTCTCTCAGCCGACCATCAAACGCCCCTCAAACTTGAGAACGAGGGGCACGGCGTGGTTGGCTCGCGCTTTACCTATGCCACGGGCAAGTTGGCACTTTGGAGTGCTCAAGCTGGCTTTGTGGACGATCTGGGGGATGTGCTCAAACGCAACAACTTTCAAAAGATCGCCATGGCCAACCCTAAGTTGGCCCCTTATGGTGCGGCTGCCATGCAGACTTTGATGAAACTTGGCTTATGGGACACGCTGAAACCCAAGCTGGTACAAGGCGACAACATTGCGCAAACCTATCAGTTTGTGGTCACAGAGAACGCGCAACTGGGATTTGTGGCGATGTCACAGATTGTTTCCGAAGGCAAGATCATCAAGGGATCGGCTTGGCGGGTGCCGGCCCATTGGCACTCACCCCTTCAGCAAGAGGCCATATTGCTCGCCGCAGGAAAGAACAACTCAACTGCAACGGCCTTTCTTGCTTATCTAAAAACTGACAAAGCCAAGTCAGTGATCAGATCTTTTGGCTATGACATTTGACTGATTCTTAGAAAATACACGTCTTATTCAGCCGCTTTGAATCCTGAAATTTTGACAGCCTCTTGCCAACGCTTGGCATCTTTGCGTGTGAAATTTTGAAATTCTGTCGGAGTGAAGGGCAATGGTTCAAAGTCGCTCTCGCGCCATTTGTCGATGATGACTTGAGACTTCAAGACCTTGGCAAATTCTGCTTGAAGTTTGTTGATCACTGCATCGGGCGTGTTAGCGGGCGCGGACAGTCCGGACCAAATGTAAATTTCCAAATCTGGCAGACCTTGCTCAGTGAAGGTGGCCACATTGGGCATGAGAGGTGAGCGCTGAGGACTGGACACCGCCAATACTTTGACCTTGCCAGATTCGACATGTGGCTTCACCGCAAGCAAGGGCAGAAATGCGGCGTGAACCTGACCGCCGACCAAATTCTGAACAGCGGGTGGCGTGCCATTGAAGGGCACATGGACCATGTTCAAGCCAGCGCGTTGGTTCATGATCACCCCCGCGAAATGAGATGAATTACCCGCGGTGAAAGACGCAAAAGACACACCGCCGCTTTGGGCCTTGGTCCAAGCCACAAACTCTTTGACATTGTTGGCCGGCACATTGGTGGCATTCACAGCCAGTACCAAGGAGGCACCCAAGAAACCTGTCACCGGTTTGAAGCTTTTTTCAGTGTCATAGGGAAGTTTGGCAAAGGTATAAGGGTTGATGGTGAGCATGCTGGTGTTGGACAGCAACAGTGTGTAACCATCGGGCGGCGCCTGCATCACGGCTTGCGCAGCAATGATGCCAGAGCCTCCCGGTTTGTTTTCAACCACGATGGCGTGCCCGGTGTTCTTTTTGAACTCTTCTGCCACTTGGCGAAGAGCATTGTCCAAGGTGTTACCTGCCGCGAAAGGTACTACCACTTTGACAGGGCGCTCAGGAAAATTTTGAGCTTGAGTCCAGGTTGGCACGAGGCCCAACATCAAACTTAGAACTGTGAAATAAAAACGAAGGCGCATGTGAATCTCCAGAATTAAAAGGGCAGGGACGATTCCCAAAGTGAGGAAAGACACTGAGCGACAGCCAAAGGCTGTTGCACAGGCAACATGTGTCCCGTGGGGACCCAGGTGATGGAAGCATGAGGGATGCACGCTTGACTTTGTCGAGTTAACTCAGGCGGCGTGACACGGTCGTATTCGCCGCACATCAAGGCAATCGGTAGGGTGAGGGTTGACAGTTTTGCGCGATGATCACTGCGGCCCATGATGGCATGGGTTTGCCTGAGAGCCGCTTCACAACCAATGGCCAATTGCATTTTTCGTAACTCATCCAGCACAGCATCAGAGGCTTCGTGCGTGCTGAATTTCAAAATGCCTTCTATGACTTTGGGAAAATCTTTTTGCATAGCCGCCATGGTTTTTTCTCGGACAGCACGAGACTCTGATGATTCAGGCAAAACAGAGGTGGAGAGTAGCGCTGCAGCATGAACCTGTCGTTTGGGATTGGTCAGCATTTCAAGAGCCACGTACCCACCCAAAGAGAAGCCGGCAATGATCAGCGCTTGTGCATCCTCTAAGTCGTCTAACAGCTTCCAGGCGTCATGGGCCATGCTGGCCATGCTGTCTTGGGTCAGAACGTTGGCAATTCGAACGGACCAGTCACTGGGCAATAAAGGCAGAACGTGCTGCCAAACGCTTGCGTTGTTGAGCATGCCTGGAATGAGCAAGAGAACGGGTTTCAATGGGCAGCTTCCTTGGGTGCACGCGCAGGGATGACGGCATTGGCATAACGCTCCCGCAATTCGCGTTTCAATACTTTGCCCACAGGGTTGCGTGGCAGCTCATCCACCAAGACCAAAGATTCTGGCCATTTGAAAGCAGCCACTTCTCTGACGCTGCGCAGATGGTCAATCAAGTGCTGCAGCGTTAAGATCTCGGGGGTCTGTTGCACCACGACCGCGCAGACCCGTTCGCCCATGATGGCATCGGGCAGTCCGATGACGGCCACGTCGCGGACAGCAGGATGACTCATGAGCAGACTTTCGATTTCTTCGGAAGAAATATTCATGCCACCGCGAATCACAATGTCTTTGTGGCGGCCTGCAAATCGGTAGTACTGCCCCTTGTCACCGGCAATTTCAAACAAATCGCCTGTTCGATAAAAACCTTGCTCGTCGAATGCTTTCTCTGTCAGCGAAGGTGATTTGAAGTAACCACTGAAAATAGTGGGACCCTTGAATCGAAGCTCTCCCAATCGACCTTTTTCGACAATGTCTTCTTGCGTATCAATGTCGACCAATCGGGTTAGAATTTTTTGCGCAACATCCATTTTCCAAGTGAATTGAGGCACCCCCATTCTTGGAAAATACAGGGCTCGTTGTGCACTGTCTGGCATGTCCAAGGGCGATGAACTTAAGGCTGCGCCTTCATTAGAGCCAAAATAATTGACCACTTCAATGTCAAATTTGTTTTTCATCTCCGTCATCATCCATTCAGACAGAGGGCCTCCGCCAGAACCAATGCGTTTGAGTCGGCTGAAATTGACACCGGCCATTTTTTCTGGTTCTTTGAGAAGCAGGTTCAACACGGCGGGTGGTGCTACGCTGTAATCCATGGGAAAGGCGCGCAGTTGATCAATAAAAATAGTCAGGTCAAAGGGGTGATGGTGGTGAAGCGTACCGCCAATCAAGATCCAAGCAGCCAGACTGGAGGACACGCCTGCCATGTTGACAAAGGGAAAGGGAATGAGAAGGTGCGCGCCTTCTTTCAACTCACCCGCTTGGCTCACCGAATAGCCAGCGATGAGCCACTCATTGTGGTTGCGAGGGACGCCCTTGGACTTTGCTTCTGTTCCCGAAGTCCAGCAGACCGTTAAGACATCGTGCGCCGTGACCCCGTTGGCCTTCATGTGCGCACTGAGCTGGGCTGCATCCCAGGAAGGTGTTTGCAACAACAAGGGTGACAAAGGCGTGACGCCGTCAGGCAGGTGCTCACCCAAGGACAAAATGGTTTTTAAACTAGAAAACTGATGCGCATGGTCAGCCCAAAGTTGGGCCGCTTTGAAATTTCCGACATGCTGCGTCGTGATAGCCAGTTTGGCTTGCGTGAGGTCCATGACATGCGCAAGTTCATGGGTGCGGTACTGCACAGGCACAGGAGATACCACGATACCGCTGATAGCGCACGCTAAATAAATGGCATGCTGCTCCACACTGTTGGGCAACTGCATCACCAAAATGTCGTCTTTGCGCAAGCCCTGTGCTTGCAGGATGGCAACGTATCGACCCACTTGAGAAAGGAGTTCGCCCCAGGTCCATTGCTCTGCGTGGCATCCTGATATTTCAAATTTATTAGGGGGATCGACGACAGCAAGTTCTGAAGCTCTGCGCTCGGACCAATGAAGCAAAAGATCGCCTAGGGTTTGCTCAGACCACCAACCTTTTTTGACATAGTTTTCAATGGTTTCAGGCTTCACCAAAATCATGTCGTGATCATTTCCAGCGATTCAATGTGGTTTGGCTCACAAAAGTGGCATGAAATCCGTGGGGAATGCGCCGAGGCAAAATGACTCGGGCAATAGGACCCTCGGCCATTTTTGCGCCCTTGCAATCGAAGATTTGAATTTCTGATTGTTCTTCATGTGGGTTCCAAACAAGGACCACCAAGTAACCATCGTCTTCTGATTGAGAATTATCGCGCGGCGCAAAGCCTGGCTCGTTGTAGAAAAATTGAGGCCCCGCGCTGTAAGCCACATAACTGCCTGCCGAGATGTCGTATTTCACCAGCCCAGGGAACCTGACTTCCTCTTTGCCGCCATGCGCAAAGATGATGTTGTAGGAGTAGCGGTTTTTCCGCCCTTGGTACTGACTGTTGATGGCAGGAAACTCGGTGTTCAACACATCGTCGATGATGCGCTCGCTTGTTTGACCTGTTTTTAAGTCAAACCGCCATTCATAAAGCATGAAGTCACGCTGTCGGTTGTGAATGGTTTTTTCTAGGCGCTTGCCATCGGGCTGACCTTGGTCGTCTAAATGAATTTTGTAGGGCGTGCCCACCATCACCACCTCATCACCTTCTTCCCATGCGTTGACGACGTGAAGCAAATAGGCAGGCTTGGCTTCGAACCACTTCACTTCGTGCGCTTGACCATAGCGGGGCACGATGCCAAAGCGAGACGGTTGTGCGCCATTGAATTTGATTTTGTAGCGACCTGCTTTAAGCGCTTCAGGATCTGGGCGCAGGGGAAAATCATGCAGGATAGAGTAGTGCTCGGTAATAGCCATGTCATGAGGCAGACTGGGACCGGGCAAATCGATGTCGATCTTGTGACGCAGTTTGCGATCCGGCCCAACCACGCCATATTGCATGTAGGGGGCCTTCAAGCTGTAGTCAAAAAAGAGCAACTCGCCCGTGTGCTGATCGGGTCTGGAATGTGCCGACAAGCGCATGACCGTGCCATCAAAGTCTGACGTGCCAATGGTTTCTAAAGTCTCTGGATCGATCGCATACGGCATGCCAGAGCGGTACCACATGCTGATGAGACGGCCGGCGTGGTACTTGACATCGGTATTGGCTGTATTTTTGAGGGGTTCGTCAGGGCGATCAGCGCGCCAGGATTCTTTGATGCCTTTCCAAAGCGCTTTATTGGCCAATACCTCTTCTTGAAGTGCCGAAGTTTGGACCCATTTATTTCGATAGGTGACGTGGCCATTTTCAAATTTCACGGCATGCAACATGCCATCGCCGTCAAATGCGTGGTATCTCCAGTCGGGCTGGAAATAGGGGTTGGGGCCATTGCGAACATAAAGACCATTGAGGTCTTTGGGAACCTCCCCAATCACTTCCATGTCCGTGAAAATGTCCTCGGTGTGGATCGGTGCGTTGTTGCCGCTTAACGCTGGAATTTCATGGACAGGTAAATCAAGAGGGTTCATCTGTAGATCTCAGTTCGATAAAGAGGCCCAATGAAATGGCCCCGTGAGGGGCCGTTTCATTTCAACAATCACTTGCCACTGGGTGCAGCAATTTGGACCCACTTGCCGCCTTTGATTTGGTCAATCGACGCTAGTTCTGGTCCAACATGGTTGTTGGTGAAGGTTTGGCGAGAGAACGTGGTGAAGTCTTGGTGAGCCACAGTGGGCATGACTTTGGCCAAAGACTGAGAGCTTAAGTTGCGGCCCGCTGCTTGTAAGCCTTCAATGAACCACGATGTGTATGAGTAAGCATTGGCTGCATTCTCATCGGCTTCCATGTTGAACTTGGCTTTGAAGTCGGCCATGAATTTCTTGGCTGCAGGTTCGGAAGTGTCGGGGTCGTGCAGTTTCCAGCCGCCAATGCCATACATGCCTTCAGTGGCTTCTTTGCCCAACTTGGCCACAATGGTCGAACGACCTGGGATGGTGGTTAAGACCTTGACTTGAGACCAGTTGAGTTTCTTCACCTCAGACATCACGCCGACAGACTCGCGCACCAAAGTGCCCGCCACGATCAAATCAACATTGGCAGCTTTGAGTTTGGCGACTTGGGACGAAAAATCAATGTCGCCCACCTTGTAAGCGGCCTCGGCGACAACGGTTTGCCCAGCCTCTTTCAGTGCTGAGTTAACGCCAGCCCTGACAAGATCACCGAAGGGGCCTTCTTGATAAATGACCCCCACTTTTTGACTTTTCCAGTTTTTCAAAGCCCATGACAAACCATTGGCGGTGGTGGTGTCATAGTTTTGAACGGTGGTAAACAGAAGAGGGCTGTTGCCACTGACTTTTTGAATGATGCCGGAAGCGGCCCAAGGTGCAAACACCATGACCCCTGCATCGTTGGCCATCTTCACGGTTGCGGCATTGGGACCAGAACCAAAGGAATTCAAGATGGCAAAGGCGTTGTCACTCTTGATGAGCTTTTGTACAGCACGAACCGCCTGCTGTGGCTGGCTGGCGTTGTCTTCAACAATCAGTCTTATTTTGCGACCATGTACACCACCTGCTGCATTGAGTTCATCAATGCGCAATTGCATGCCATTGCGAAGCATGGGCATCCCCGCTGCTGCAGGGCCTGACAGGTCGATGTGGGTGCCAACGACAATTTCGGTGTCACTCACGGTTTGAGCCTGGACCATGCCTGCTGCTGAAGCAAGCGTGGCAATTAAGATGTTTCTTCGATTGAATTTCATTTTTTGTCTCCTTGTGTAAAAAATACCCTGTTAACCCAATTCATGCACGCGTGATTACCCTGATGCGGAGTCTCAAGCGCGATACATGGTCTCAATCATGTCGGCATATTTCGTTGCAATCACTTTTCGTTTGAGCTTCATGGTAGGGGTCAATTCGTCGTCTTCGGCTGTCAATAACTCTGAAATGATACGGAAGTCTTTGAGCTGCTCAACCCTGGCCAATTGACTGTTCATGCGTTCAACTTCCTGATGGATCAAGGCCACAATTTCGGGTCTGCGGGTCAGGCTGCTAAAGTCTGTGTAGGGAACTTGATGTTCTTGCGCATACTTGGCCACATGCTCCTGGTCAATCATGACCAAGCAGGTGAGGTATTTTCTAGCATCACCGATCACCACAGCATCTGTGATGTAGGGGCTGAACTTCAGCAAACTTTCAATGTGACTGGGGGTGATGTTTTTGCCACCTGAGGTGATGAGAATGTCTTTGATCCTGTCTCTGATGGCCAAATAGCCGTCCCCATCGACCTCACCGCAATCACCCGTGTGCAACCACCCGTCGGCGTCCAGGGATTCGCGAGTTTTCTCTGGCAAGTTCCAATAGCCGCCAAAAACATTTTGGCCTCGAATCAATATTTCGTTTTCAGCGCCGATCCGAATTTCTGTGCCTGGGGCCTTGGTGCCAGCCCATCCCAAGCGGATCCCCCCTTTGGGGGTGGCAGTACAAAAACCGGTGGTTTCTGTCATGCCAAACGCTTCTCTCAGTTCAATGTCGCAACTCAAATACCAACGAATCAAATCGGGCGGGACAGGTGCTGCCCCGGTGAGGGCAGTTTTGACGTTCTGCAGCCCTAGGAAAATTCGCACATTGCGCATTGCAAGCCAACGAATGACCGACTCAATCGGTCCTTTTCCTGACGAGGCTTTGCCTTGAAGTCGTGCTTCGACTTCTGCTGAGCCCAAAGATTGCGCCTTTTGATACATCCACCGCGCAGGGGCAATGGCATCGCGCATGAACAACTCAATTTGAGAGTACATTTTTTCCCAAAATCGAGGTGGTGCAAACACCACGTGAGGAGCCACTTCGCGAATATCGTTGAAGACCGTGCTGGCATTTTCGGGAAAGTGAACAATGAGCCCCACCGCCAAGGGGTTGTAAACCGACGCCATGCGCTCTGCAATGTGGCACAGCGGCAAGAAAGACAAAGATTTATCGCCAACCTGAACATCCAAGTATTCATTGGCCATGCTGAGCTGGAAGACCAAGTTGCTATTGAGAATCATGGCGCCTTTGGGCGCGCCCGTGGTGCCCGAGGTGTAGACCAAAAATGCAAGCGCATCGCTGCGTGTTTGCGCAATCCCATTTTCAAAAAGAGCTGCTTGCGTTTGCGACAAAGCCAAGCCTTTTGTTAAAAATTCTTCGAAGAAAATAAGCTTGGCATGCTGAAATCCGCGAAGCCCTTCTTGCTCCATGACAACGATCTGTTCAAGTTGCGGGCAGTCATCAAAAACCTCCAGAACTTTGTCAAGTTGTTCTTGGTTTTCAACAAACAGCAAGCGCGTTCCAGAATCAACCAAGATGTGTTGCAGTTGCTTGGGGGAAGAGGTGGGGTAAATGCCGTTGCCAACCATACCAATGCACTGCGCGCCCATGTCGACATAAAGCCACTCAGGCCGATTTTCGGCCAGCACGCAGACCACCTCACCGCTTTGAAGACCCATGTCGAGCATGGCCAATGCGAGGGCTTGAGCATTTTTGTAATATTGCTGCCAAGTGATGGTTTGCCAAAGGCCATGCTTCTTGTGACGGAGTGCTGGCAGGGGCCCCCATTCTTGGCAGCGTTTTCGAAAAACCCGCGCGGGCGTGTCCTCACCCATAAATTCAGGCGTTGAGGAGAGTGTCTCTGTGTGTGAGTTCATCGCCATGTTTTACGCCTTCTCCATCTTTGCGGCGTGCCACTTAAGCCTTCATGGTTGTGCCCCCCCAGATAAGCCTCTCGCACATCGGTTTTTTGGCTCAAAGCCTCACAGGTGTCTGCCGCAACGATGCGTCCGAGTTCCATGATGTAACCATCGTCTGCATGAGCAAGCGCAATGGCCGCATTCTGCTCAACCACCAAGACCGCTGTGTCTGTTTCTTTTCGGATGCGGCTGATGATACTGAATATTTCTTTGGTCAGAATGGGAGACAGACCGAGCGAAGGTTCATCGAGCATCAGCAGTTTAGGTTGGCCCATGAAGGCCCTGCCAATCGCCAACATTTGTTGTTCGCCTCCCGAGAGCAAACCTGCGTGTTGATTTTCTCGCTCGAGCAAACGAGGGAACCATTGGAAGACGCGTTCAATGTCATTTCGAACACCATCCGGATCCTTTCGGGTGTAAGCGCCCATGTTGAGGTTTTCTCGAACGCTTAAAAAGGGGTAAATTTGTCGTCCCTCAGGGACCAAGATCAGGCCTCGCCGGCAGACTTCGTCGGCATCCAGCCCATTCACTTCTGCGCCCTCAAACAAAACCTGACCCTTGAAGGGGTCGATCACGCCAGCCAATGTGTTCAGGAGCGTGGTCTTGCCAGCGCCGTTGGCGCCCAAGACTGTCACCATTTGACCTTTGCGAACTTCCAGATTGACGCCTTGCATCGCGGCAATGGGGCCGTACCAAGTTTCTAAATTTCGAACTTCGAGCAATGCACTCATCCCTAAGCTCCTAAATAAGCAGCGACCACCAAGGGGTTGCTTTGCACTTCTGCGGGTGATCCCTCCGCCAAGATGCGACCTTGGGCCATGCAAATGACGCGATCAGCCACCGCACTGACCAAGGACATATCGTGTTCCACCATGACCACCGTGATGCCCAATTCTTTGCGAATGTCATCAATCCAAAACGCCAGGTCTCGGGTTTCCTCTGGGTTCAGACCAGAGGCCGGCTCATCTAAAAACAAGAGTTCAGGCTTAGCGCAGATGGCCCGGCCCAATTCCACCACTTTCCGAACCCCATAGGGCAGGCCTGAAATAGGGGAATTGCGCCAAGCAGTGAGGTCTAGAAAATCAATGATGGTTTCAACCTCAGCGCGTGCTTCTTCTTCCAATCTGGCCAGAGCGGGCGTGTGCAGAACTTGCTGCCACCAATGGCCTTGAAAGAAGCGATTGCGACCGAGCAAAAGGTTGTCGAGCACGGTGGCGGTTTCAAACAACTCAATGTTTTGAAAAGTTCGTGCAATGCCTAGCTTGGCAATTTGATGCCGTGGCAATTGGGTGAGATCTTGATCTTTGAAATAAATTTGCCCTCCGCTGGGATCAAATACCCGAGTCACCGCGTTGAGCAAGGATGTTTTGCCAGCGCCATTGGGGCCAATGATGGCCAAGACTTCACCCGAATAGGTTTTCAGGCTCAAATCGGCAATGGCTTGAACACCCCCAAATTGAAGGGACAAATGGGTGACATTGAGCAGCAATGAAGGTGTGTGTGGGGACGTGTTCATCGGTACCGCTCCGATTTCATGTAGCGCTTGTTGCGCTTGAACGTGTCTCTTCGGTAGAGCGGAAAACTCTCAAGGAAAGTTCGAATTTTCAGCCAGCGACCATTCAGCCCCATGGGTTCAAACAACACAAAAACTGCCAGAACAAACCCAAAAATAAAGGTCTCCAGTCCAAACTGTTTGGCAATGCTATCGGGCAAGAAAGGTTTGATGCGTGAAATCGCTGTGGGCAAGAGGCTGATCAGCACAGCGCCCAAAATGGCCCCTCTTAAGCTACCCAATCCGCCGATCACCACCATCAAGACCAACTCCAAAGAAAGCAGCAGTGTGAAGCCATCGGGTGTGAGGTATTTCAAGTGATGTGCCAACAATGCGCCTGCCAAGCCTGTGATGCCTGCCGACAACGCAAATGCGCTGGCTTTCATGCCCTTGACAGAAATGCCCAATGCATAAGACGCTGCTTCAGATTCTCGGATGCCGATCAAGGCGCGACCTGTGCCTGATCGCATGATGTTGAGCAAAGCCAACAGCACCAAACATAGCATGATCAAGCAGAAATAGTAAAACGTCTTGGGACCTGCCAGAGAAGCACCCCAGAGCGAGGGATCATTGACCGCTAGGCCCGTAAAGCCGCCCGTGACGGAGCTCCAATGCCCAATCACTTGTTCAACAATGATGGCAAAAGCCATGGTGACCATGGCCAAATAAAGACCCGACACCCGTATGGCAGGGATGCCCACCAAGAGCCCAGCGGCAGCACTCATGAGTGCTGTGAGCAGCAAGGAAAGAGGCAGAGGTAATCCTTTGGACAGAAACCATGCATGGCCATAGGCGCCAATGGCCACAAAGGCTGCATGACCCAAGGACACTTGCCCCGTGAAACCCGTCAGAGTCATGAGTCCTAAGCTGGCAATACTCAGAATAAACAGGTAGGACAATTCACCCAAAGCAAAGGGTGTGACCACCCAAGGCAGAACAATAAGGATGAGCGCTAACAGCGCATACAGATTGCGATCGAACGGACTGCGCCAAAGGGCAAAGCCTTCTCGGTAGCGTGTGTGGTAATCAAATCTCATGGGGCTTGCATTCTATTAAACACGTCGACCATGGGCTTCACCCAACAAGCCGTGAGGTCGCACAATCAAAACGCCAATCAGCACCAAATACGCCACTACGTCCTTGGTGCCATCGGGCATGTAAACCCCGGCGTATTGCTCAATCAGGCCAATCAACAGGCCGCCGACGATGGCACCAGGGATGCTGCCAAACCCGCCTAACACCAAAGCTGCCAATGCTTTGAGCGTGACAAACCACAAGCTGATGTCGACCATGGTGATGGGTGCCAATAAAACGCCAGCAAAGGCAGCAGTCACGCCACCTAAAGCCCATACCAATGAGTTCACACGTTTGACACGAACACCATTCAAATAGGCTGCCAATTGGTTTTGCGAGGCTGCTTGCATGGCCACACCGAGCAGCGTGTAGCGGAAAAACAAGAACAAGATCACGGTCACCAACATGGCGGTCCCCAGGATGACCAATTGAAGGTTGGCAACCGACAGTCCTGCAATTTGCATGCTTTGGTTGGACCAAGGTGTGGGGTAGTTTCGAGATTCTGGGCCAAACAACATGCTCACGGCACCGCGAATCATAAAGGCCAGCGCAATGGTCAGCATGACACCTGCAAATTGAGGTTGTCCTGCAATGCGCCGAATGATGAACGCATCCAAGGCATAAGCAAACAATGCAACGCCGACGACTGTCAGCATGAGCGCCAACCAAAATGGAAAGGCCCAGACAGTGATCATCCCCCAAGCTGCAAATGCCGACACCACCAACAAATCACCGTGTGCAAAGTTGAGGACCTCTGTGGCTTTGTAAATCAGCACCAGGCCCAAAGCTACCAAGGCGTAAATGGCGCCCACTGCAATACCGTTCAGTGTGAGTTGGGCAAAGGTTGTCCAAAATGCATTCATTGGCAACGCCTCTTAGATTCTTTCAATGACCATGGCCACGGCCAAACCTGCCGCACCACACAAGGCAATCACCGCGAAACGTTTGTTGGTTCGCTCGAGCTCATCCAAGGCTATGCCTATCAGTGCGCTGCCAGTTGAGCCCATGGCATGACCCAAGGCAATGGCACCGCCGTTGACATTCAGTTTTTGGTGGGGCACTTTCAAATGCTTCATGTAGTGCAACATCAAAGACGCAAATGATTCGTTGACTTCAAAAAGATCGACATCCTCGATTTTCAAATTCGCGCGCGCCAGGGCCTGTTGCGTGGCTTGAACCGCACCGGTGAGCGCCAACGTGCGATCGGCACTGACAGTGGCCGTGGCCAATATCTTGGCGCGTGCTTTCAAACCTGAACGGGCTAAAGCGCCCGGGCTGGCCACCAGAACGGCGGAAGCACCATCTGCCATGGTGGGTGAGTTGCCGGCATGTTGAACATGGTCGATATGCGTCAAGCCATAGCGTTTGCACATGAGTTTGTCGATGCCATATTTTTCAGCCATGCCTGCAAAAGCGGGCTGGAGGGCAGCCAAAGATTCAAGACTTGTATTGGCGCGAGGGGTTTCATCTTGTGCGAGAACATCAAGGCCTGCGTCGTCTTTCACGGCGTGCATGGAGCGGGCAATACCCCGATCGCGTGCGGCCACTGCGCGCTGCTGGGAAGCCAGTGCATAGTCATCGCACTGTTGGCGCGAAAAGCCTTCTTGCGTAGCAATCACATCGGCTGCAATGCCAATGGGAATCAAATCTGTTTGCTGCTGAAACTCAAAGTCGTGTGTCAAGGGCCCTTTGTCAGAGGCCATGGGCACACGTGACATCATTTCAATGCCACCGCCCACCGCCAAGCTGTCACTGTTCATGGCTTGTTGAGCCGCCAACTGAACGGCACTCAAGCCCGACGCGCAATACCGGTTAATGCTCAAGCCCGGCACACAGTCGTCCCACCCCGCTTTGATTAGTGCAAGTTTGGCAATGTTGGCGCCCTGGTCTGCAGTTTGTGTCACACAGCCAATGAAGGTGTCGCTCACCAGCGCTGTTTGGAGCGCTGTTTGATGGGCCAAGGCTTGTAACTGCTGGGCCAACAAGTCGACAGGTTTGATGTTTCTCAAAGCACCTTTGTCATTCCCTCGGCCGCGAGGTGAACGGAGTGCTTCAACAATCAGAGCGTGACTCATGTCTGATCTCCTGTGGCGGTGGATTGTTTCCATAAACGAGGGAAAAAAGCCGGGACCTTGGCACAATATTCAGCGTAGCCAGGTTTTGTTTTGATCATGTGGCGCTCCATGAGAGATGTTGCAGAGCCTTTGTTCATGAACCAAGTGATGTAACTGATGGGCAACACAGACAGCCATCCCCAGGGATGTGCCAATGCAAACACACCATAGCCCCACCACATGCAGGTTTGACCAAAGTAGTTGGGGTGCCGAGTGAGAGACCACAAACCGGTGTTCAGCAACTGAGAAGTGTCTTGGCGTGTGCGTTTGAATTGGGTCAACTGCCAATCTCCGCCGGCCTCAAATACAAAACCAATCAACCAGATGCCGGCACCTGCCAAGTGCCAAAAACCGAGGGCACCCGCCGTCTGCATGCCAAACAACAAGGGCACCATCCAAATCCAGATGACGACACCTTGCAGCAAAAATATTTGAAAATAACTCCACCACCAGAATCGACTGCCCGAGCGAAGACGCCATTTGGCATAGCGTGGATCTTCACCATGAGGCAAGTTGCGCCACAAGATGTAAAGAGAGTAGCGACCAAAACCCAAGGTGGTCATGGCCAATAGCAATTGGCTTGAGTCTTGAGGGGTTTGTCCCGTGAGCGAATAAAGCCACCAAGGGCCACATAACAAAATGACGCCGTAGGCAATGTCCATGATGCTGGCATCGCGCTTGAGCAAGCTGAGGAGCCAGACCACGCTAAGCCAAAGCCACAAACAAAGGCCCAATTGCAGATACTTGACCAGATAATCGGGTGCTTCAGGCCAAAAGTAGAAAAGGGCGGCCACAGCGAATGGTGCCAAGGGATACGCGCGGTCTATCCAAGTTGAATTTTTGGGTTGTGCCCACAACCAAATGCCTGCCAACAAGGTCCACACGGCGCCACATTCAAGGACATGTGAGTGCCAGAGTAACTCAATCATGCGGGTCCTGTCTCAACCACAAAGCTGACCACAGTGGCGCATGAACCGCCAATGTTCAGTGTTTGAATTCTTTGAGCGCCCTCAATTTGACTGGCCTCTGCACAGTGTGTCACTTGTCTGCTTGCATCCCAGAGCATGCGAGTGCCTGTTGCGCCGACAGGGTGCCCGCAGCCTATCAAGCCGCCACTCATATTGACAGGGCAGCGTCCGCCTGGTTCAATGCTGCCGTCTTCTACTGCCTGCCAACTTTGACCCGGTGCAGTCAGGCCCAAGTGATCAATGGCCATGTATTCTGTGGTGGTGAAGCAGTCGTGCGTTTCGATGCCACTCATGGCTTCAATGCCAGCAACGCCGGCTCTGCGCCAAGCATCTTCAATGGTGTCACGCACGTGGGGGAAGACATAGGTTTGACCCTGACTGCGTGCAAACTTGTCGTGAAGACGCAGGCCCGCATTGCGATGCCCCCAACCGGAGATGCGTGCCATATTTTTCATTGCCTGACCCCGCTTCTTGGCATAGGCCTGGGTGAATCTTGCAGACGCCAAAATGACAGCGCATCCGCCATCGGTAATTTGCCCACAGTCTTGGCGCCGAGTACCTGGCTCAATGACTGGGTTGGCCTCATCGTCGTCTGTGAAGCTCAGTTCGTCGAACTGCCATTGACGTGTTTGAGCCAGAGGGTTGCGCTTGGCATTGCCATAGTTAATTTCAGCAATTCGATTGAGGTATTTGCGATCAAGACCGTAGCGTTTTTCATATTCTTTGGCCATCAAACCAAATGCGGCTGGCCACATGTAGGTGCAATCGATGTCCTCATGGCCTTGCCATGCGGCTGCATTTTGATTCACTGAAGCGACATTGCCCGATGTGTTTTTGAATTCTTCAACGCCCATGACCAAGATACAGTCGTATCGGCCTGCTTCAATTTCGGCCATGGCGGCTAAAACACCCAATGAAGACGAAGCGCACGCACCTTCGTGCCGCATGGCGGGAACGCCCCATAACGCCGGTGTCATCTGTGCCACCATGGAGCCCAAGTGTGCTTGTTGGCGTTGAAGCTCAGCAAAGGCATTGCCCACGTGAATACTTTGAATGGCCGACGCGTCGAGTTGGCAATCCTCAAGCGCACCTTGAGTGGTTTCTAGAACCATGTCGGAAATGTCTTGGCCATTGCGCGCCCATGATTTGGCAAAATCTGTTTGATAGCCGCCCAAAATGTAAACGGGTTCAGTCATGTGAAGCTCCTTGTGGCATAGGGAAGAGTTTGCAGGCGATGCATGGCAGTTTCAAATTCGCTGGCCAATTGATTCACAATTTCGCCCACAGATTGGCGAGTTCGAATGGTCCCCAGACCTTGACCTGCGGCCCAAACATCGAGCCATTTTTTTCCTGAAAATTCAGTGCTACTGTCGTAATGTCGGGTGGGGGCCTCAGGCATGTTATCGGGGTCAAGTCCATTCATTTTCAGAGAAGGCTTGAGCCAACTCGCAGGCGTACCAGTGACGCCCGCACTGATGATCAGATCGTCAATGTTGCTATTGAGAACCATGTCTTTGTAGGCGGGTGGTGCCATGCTTTCATGCGCAGGAATAAAACGAGTTCCCATGTAAACGTAGTCAGCACCTGCGGCAATGGCACCCGCAATCCCCGCGCCATCACAAATGCCACCGCCCAAGATAATTTCGCCATCAAAAAATTCTCGAATGGCGCTGACAAAGGCAAAGGGCGATAAGAAACCCGTGTGGCCCCCCGCACCTGCGCACACGCAAGCCAGGCCATCTGCACCGGCTTTCACGGCTTTTTGTGCCAGCGTTAAATTGATCACGTCGGCATAGACCCTGCCGCCATAGGCTTGGACCACTTCAATAGCCGGTTTGGGGCTGCCCAAAGCAGTCACGACCACCGGTGGTTTGAAGCGTGCAATGAGTTCCAAATCTTGGGCCAGGCGTGTGTTGGAGGAGTGAGTGACCAGATTGGCGCACCAAGGACCTAAGGTGTTGGGAGCTTGAGTCTCTCGGGCTTCGGCCAAACCTTCGGTGATGTTTTGCATCCATGTTTCAAGCTTTTCAATAGGTCGTGCATTGGGCGTGGGAAACGCGCCCACGATGCCCGCCTTGCAAGCCGACAAAACCATTTCTGGGCCAGAAATTAAAAACATGGGCGCTGCAAAAACAGGCAAACGCAATTGCAATGGGTGTGGGTGGGTCATGCTGATGGAGTTGCTAAAGATGGTGCTACAGGCCGGCGCGATTGCACGATGCCAAATCGACCTGTGACAAAAGCCAGATTGGTGAGGGTGGCATTGCCCGCAGGGTTGAGGCCTGTCACGTGATAGTCGCTGTAGGCAGCCGCGAAATTCAAGGGCATGGCCCCGACGAGGTTGATGGTGAGTTGGGCACCCGCTCTGGCATAGGCGGTTTCGGCCTGCGCAATGAATTCTTCGCACGTTGAATATAAAAATGCGGTCAGACCACCATGATTTTTGGCATCTTGAGTGGCTTGCGTGAGCGCGTCGTTGGCGTCTTGGCATCGAATGAGAAAACTGATGGGGCCAAAGCGCTCTTGCGAATACAAGTCGTGTTCCTTGGTGGTGACTTGCATCATGAGCAGTGTGCTGGTTCTGGCATCCGAAAAGTCAGGGTGCGCGTAGGGCTTAGGCGTCAAGAGAAGCTTGCCGCGCTTGCTTGCTTGGGCGGTCATGTCTTTCAACAGCGCCAAGGTTTGGCTCGATTGAATGGTGGCCAAAATCATGGCCGCTTTTTTGGGGTCCGACGTGAGGGCTTCAACCGCATTCGCCAAGCGCTGGGCCACTTCATCAAACGGTACTGTGCCTGCAAGCGTTTGAACGCCAGATTGTGGGATGTAGATGTTTTGCGGGCTGGTGCACATTTGGGCACTGAACAAGCACATGGTGGTGGCCAAGTTGCGAAGCGCTGCGTCAAGATCGTCAGCCGATTCAAGCACCACAGTGTTGCATCCCGCAGTTTCAGTGAAGGCTACAGCTGGGTGGGCGTTTTGCTCAACCCATTGGCCAAATTTCACACTGCCCGTGAAATCAACAATGGCTGTTTTGGGATGTTTGATAAGTACTTTGCCAATGGGCTCGGTGGTGGTGTCGATGGCCAGGGTGACCAAATTCGGATCAAAGCCTGAAGCTTTTAATACGGCTCTAAATGCCTTCACTGTGATGGCCATGGGCAACACTGTTGCAGGGTGTGGTTTCACGATCACCGGGTTGCCTGTGGCCAAACTGGCCATCATGGAGGGCCAGGCATTCCAAGTGGGAAAGCTCGCGCACGAAAAACAAACGGCTGTGCCTTTGGGCACGATGCGGTATGTTTTTTGAAGTTGGATATCTGAGCTGCCAAATCGGCGCGACCAGAGAGCCGATGGGGTGACCGATTTCATGGCTTGTTCGGCGTAGACCAAGGCCTCAATGCTTCTGTCTAGAGCATTCACACCGGAGCCCGCATAGGCCATGTTGTAACTTTGTCCTGCGGTGTGCATCACCGAGTGCAGCACCTCAAACAAGTGATCGGTGTAAAGTGTTTCGATCACTTCCATCAAGATGCCAATGCGCACCTGATAGGGTGCTTGAGCCCAACTATCCATGGCCACTTCTGCTGATTGAAACAGGGCATCGATATCGGACTGCGGGTAAACAATTCCCAAAGCCTTTTGGGTGTAGGGTGAAATCTCCTCACCGATCCAGTTTTCAATGCCGGGTTGATCGATCTCGAATTTGCTGCGTGCCAGATGGTCTTCAAATGCCGCTTGCCCTGCTTTTTTTGCCAAAGCGGCCTCTGGGTATTTGTCTGGCATGTCTGGATAGGGGCTCCAGCAATGCCGTTTGGCGCATGCTTCTTGGGCCAACTCAAAACGTTCTTTGTGTTTTGCAAACAAACTCATGTTCGTCTCCAAATTAAACGATGGTGTCGCAAGATTTCTGTGCCTGGGACCAGATCGGATGCTGACAGAGTGAGGGAGCCATCAGGCGCTAAATCAACGTTCCTGATTTGTTGGCTGCCAACAAAGTTGGGGTTCAGCGAATGTGTGACTTGGTGAACAACTTGTGGCATGCCATTGTGAAGACGAGTGACATAAGTTCCAGCATATTGAAAGAAGCTTTCAAATGCTGAGATTTGTTCCGAGGGTGGCGCACTCCTGACACTGTCACTCGACAAACGAGGACGATGATGGCGTGCGATGCATGCCGACATGCCGCCATCATGGGTGTACTGAATCAAACCGGTGGCATCGGGCCCAAAGGGGTAGGTGGTGGCACGACCGTCATCGTAGGTAATTTCCCATCGGTGAAGGTGCCACACCCCTTGAAGTGATTTGGAAACAGAGGATGGATTGTGTTCTGTCATGCGAATCACAAGCTCAGTGCTTTTCTAGAAATTCTTGGCGCACCCAGGTGCTGTGAAACCCATTCGGTACGCGTTGCGGCAAGAGGATACGAGCCACCGGTCCTTCGGCCAATTTTTGCGCATCAATTACCCAAACTTCAGAGCGCTTTTCTAGGCCATTCCAAACAAAGCAGACGAGGTAGCCATCGTCTTCACTTTGGGGCTTGTCGCGCGGTGCGAAAGGTGCTTCACTGAACCAATAGCCTTCGCCAGGGTGGTAGGTGACGGCACTGCCTTTTTCTAAATCGTATTTGGCAAGCCCTGCAAAGTGCGGTTGCTCCAGGGTGCGCATGCGGCCCATGAGGACATGGTAGGTGTAGCGTGTTTTGTAGCCTTGGTACCATGCGTTGATCATGGGGAATTCAGTGTTCAAAACATCATCGACCACACCCTCACGTGTTTCACCTGTTTCTAAATTGAAACGCCACTGGTAAAACTCATATTCAGTGCCTTGTGTGCTGATGGTGAACAGCAAGCGCTGGACATCTAAGCTGCCGTCAAATTTCTTGGGCATGGTGTAGGGCGTGCCCAACATCACCAACTCTGTTTGGCCTTTGTCGTTCACTTCTTCCCAAGCGTTGGCCACGTGCAACATGTAGCGTGGATCGGCTTCAAACCATTTGATTTGATGGAGGGTGCCGTGCCGAGGCACCACAGCGAATCTGCTTTTCCATTCAGGATGGAATTCAAGACTGTATCTTCCCGCTTTCAAAGCATCAGGATTGTTGACCAGGGGCCAATCGTGCAGGATGCTGTAGTTGGGTGTGATGGCCATGTCATGCGGCAATCGAGGGCCTGGCAACTCAACAGGCATCAATGTTTTGAGTTGTCCCTTGGCATCTAGCACACCGTAGTGCATGTAAGGGTGTCGATTGCCGTAGGCAAAAAACATGTACTCGCCGGTGCGTTCATCAACTCTGGAATGCGCAGAAATTTGCAATCCTTTTAAACGTGGATCGCTCTCAAGCTTGCCCAATGTGTCAAGGGTGTGAGGGTCGACTTGGTAGACCGCGCCGCCGCGGTACCACATGGACAACAACTTGCCGTTGTGAAACTTGACATCGGTGTTGGAGGTGTTTTTCAGTGCGTCGTCAGGCAGCACATTGGCTGGCATCCGCTCCTTCAAGCCTGGACTCAAACTGGTACCTGCCGCGTTATCGGCAGCCAAGCCCTCTGTTTTAACCCAGCGATTTCGGTAGCTGACTTTGCCCTTTTGAAAGTGAACTGCATGCAGCATGCCATCGCCATCGAACCAATGGTATTTGCCTTTTGGGGGATGTTGCACCACGGGACCATTTCGAACATACATGCCATTGAAGTCTTTGGGTATTTCGCCGATGATTTCTAGGTCAGTGGTGGACAACTCGTTATGAACAGGTGCATAGCCATCTTGAAGGTTAGGGTTCTCAATCAAGTAGGGCTGCGGTTCGACAATCGTTTCAAGTCCCATGGTGTTCTCCAAATCATTTCCTCCGTGCAAAGCACGGGTGTTAAGCAGGGTTGAGTGACAACAGGCCACCATTTGCCAAGTCGGTGCCGCTGGCCCAGCATGCATGGGTGCCACTGCACAGTTTGTGGGGCAATTGAATTCGGCACACAGGACCCTTTTCAAACTGCTTGGAGTCGATCAAAATAATTTCTGATTGTTGCGTATTTTCATTGGTAATGAAACTCACCAAGTAGCCGTCGTCTTCATCTTTGGCGTTGATGCGAGGTGCAAAAGGGGCTTCG
>CANJOS010000024.1 GCA_947476015.1 Comamonadaceae bacterium
ACATTGGAGTTCAATTGCCGCATGGGTGATCCAGAAACTCAACCCATCATGATGCGCCTGAAGAGCGATCTGGTGGAAGTGATGTTGGCCGCCACCAGCGAAAAATTGGACACGCTTGAGTTGGAGTGGGACAGGCGAACAGCTTTGGGGGTTGTGATGGCTGCCGCTGGCTACCCTGTCAATCCGCGCAAGGGTGATGTCATCATGGGCTTACCTCAAGACGAACTGGATGTCATGGTGTTCCATGCAGGAACGGTTGCCAAAGAGGGGCAAACACTGAGCTCAGGGGGGCGGGTGCTGTGCGTCACAGTGCTGGCAGACTCAGTGAAGCAAGCGCAGCAGAAAGCCTATGAAGTGGCCAAGGGCATTCACTTTGACGGACAGCAGTATCGAAGGGATATTGGCTTTAGGGCAATCAAATCGTGAACACCAACGAAGAACACAAAGTACCCGCATCGGCGCTCATTCCCGGTCCTTATCCCATTCAAATGAAGGGCCAAGCTTGGGCTGCTTGGCTGCTCAAACTGATCGGTTGGCGTGTTGATTTTCGGGGTCTACCGACGCTTCAGGGTGTGGCCATTGTCTACCCTCACACCAGCAACTGGGATTTTTGCACAGCCATGTTGTGCAAATGGACCATGGGCTTGCCCTTGTTTTTTTGGTGCAAGGATTCCTTGTTGAAAATCCCGTTGTTCGGTCCTTGGCTTCGCTGGATTGGTGGCGTTCCCATTGACAGATCGTCCTCTCGCGGGGTCGTCGGTGCCATGGTCGAGGTATTTGCAGAACACCAGCGTGCTGATCAATTTTTATGGCTTGGTTTGTCTCCCGAAGGGACTCGAAAGCGAACAGAGGGATGGCGCAGCGGGTTTTATCAATTGGCCATGGGCGCCAATTTACCGCTGGCTGTGGTGCACCTCGATTACGGCAAAAAATTGATGAAATTTGAAGGCTTCTTGAAACTTTCCGGTGATGCAGAACTAGATTACGCGCGCATTCGAAAAATGTACGAAGGTGTCGAAGGCTTTCACAAAGACAAAGTGGCCCCTATTCGACCATTGCCCGCTAGAGAAAACACCCCATAGACGGTCGACAGACGAAATTAGAAAGACACAGTATGCAAGTTAGCCAAGCCCAAAGTGTGAGGCAATACCTCATCCAACTTCAAGCAGAAATAACCCGTTCATTGCATGACTTGGACGGCACGTCTTTTGTGGTCGATGTTTGGAAAAAGCCAGAAGGTGAGATGCTGCAAGGCGATGGCATTACCCAAATTCTGGAAGGTGGTCCTGTGTTTGAAAGAGCCGGATGCGGCTTCTCGCATGTGACCGGCCCAAAGCTGCCACCTTCAGCCACGCAGCATCGACCAGAGTTGTCAGGTGCGCCTTTTGAAGCCATGGGACTGTCCTTGGTCTTTCACCCCCGCAACCCCTATGTGCCAACCGTTCACATGAATGTTCGAATGATCGTGGCAAAGCCTGAGGGTCAAGATGCGGTTGCGTGGTTTGGCGGCGGAATGGACCTCACCCCCTACTACGGCTTTGAAGAAGATGCCGTGCACTTTCATCAAACCTGCAAAGCCGCTGTTCAAGCTTATGGCGCAGATCTGCATCCGCGATTTAAAAAATGGTGTGACGAGTACTTCTTTTTAAAACACCGCAACGAAGCGCGCGGCGTTGGCGGCATTTTTTACGATGACTTTGCAGAACTGGGTTTTGAAAAAGGATTCGCCATGATGCAAGACGTAGGCCATGGACTTTTGAAAGCCTACATGCCCCTCGTTATTCGCAGAAAAGACACGCCTTATGGTGAGCGAGAGAGAGATTTCCAACTTTACCGACGCGGCCGTTATGTCGAATTCAATTTGGTCTGGGACCGGGGGACGCATTTCGGCTTGCAGTCGGGCGGACGCACTGAATCGATTCTCTTGTCGATGCCCTCCCTTGTAAGTTGGTCCTACAACAGAGTGGATGCGCCCGATTCAGCAGAGGCTCAATTGGCCAGCCAATTTTTGAGACCAAGGGATTGGGTTTGACACAGAAAAAAATTGGCATCTTGGGCGGCGCATTCGATCCGCCCCATCTGGCCCATGTGGCCATGGCGAAAGCTGCCATAGCTCAATTTCAGCTGGACGAGTTGCGTGTCATTCCCACGGGTCAAGCATGGCATAAAGCGAGAGACTTAAGCAGTCGGACTCACCGAGCGCAGATGGCACATTTGGCTTTTGCGTCTTTGCCGCTTGTCAAGGTGGACGAGATCGAGTTACAGCGTGAAGGGCCCAGTTACACCGTCGAGACCCTCAGAGCCCTGAGTGAGCAAGCGCCTGACGCTCAATTCTTCTTATTCATTGGGGAAGATCAGGGTAAAGCCTTGAGCACATGGCATGAAATAAGGGAAATTGCCCAGCGGGCTATAATTTGCGTCGCTGAACGCGAGTTGTCTGGAATGCCAGTGCCTGTCGTTCCAGGCCACGACATTCCCACTCAAGTCTTGAAATTACCCCATTTGCCGCACAGTGCAACGGAAATTCGAGCAAGAGTGGCCCAAGGGCAAGCCATTGACGCAATGGTCCCTCCGACCGTTGCGCTGTATATTCACAGACATCACCTCTACCAGCCTGCAAGATGAACGAAACCTCTGCCAAAAAAGACACCCAAAAACTCCAACGCACCATTGTGGATGCATTGGAAGATGTGAAAGCTCAAGAGATTGTGGTGTTCGATACAGAAGAGATGTCCGCCCTTTTTGAGCGCGTCATCATCGCTTCGGGTACTTCTAACCGCCAAACCAAAGCATTGGCAGCCAGTGTGCGCGACAAGGTGAAAGAGGCGGGCTATCCCAAACCTCGGATTGAAGGTGAAGACAATGGCGAGTGGATCATTGTGGACTGCGGAAGCGCAGTGGCGCACATCATGCAACCCACCATTCGCTCCTACTACAACTTGGAAGAAATTTGGGGCGACAAGCCGGTGCGGTTGAAATTGGGGGCACCCAAGCCTGCAGAACCTGTGAGAAAGCCTGTTGCCAAAAAGAAGGCCAACGTCAGTGCAGGCCGGACGCCAACACGTCGTGATTCAGTGCCCGTGGGCCCCATGGGCTCGGAAGCGCTGAAGCCTACGCGCAAAGCGCCAGCAAAAACGAACAGCAAGCCTGCAAAATCAATCAGCAAGCCTGTTGCCAAAACTACAAGCAAAATCACAAGCAAAACTGCGGCAAAGGCCACTTCCAAACCTGCCGCAAAGTCTGCGACCAAGGCTAAGCCCAAGGCCAAACCCAAGGCGTAATCTCGATGAAACTGCTAATCGTGGCAGTGGGGCAGCGTATCCCCGATTGGGCTCAAACCGCATGGGACGATTACGTCAAACGCTTTCCGCCTGAACTCAAAGTAGAACTCAAGGCTGTGAAGACGGAGCCCCGCGGCTCCAAAACCTACGAAACCTTGGTGGCAGCTGAGCGCCAACGCATTGAGGCTGTCATTCCAAGAGGATCTCGCATCGTGGTACTGGATGAGCGCGGTACGCCCCTGCGCACCACAGCCCTCGCTCAGCGTTTGAAAGATTGGCAACTGGGTGGCGACGATGTGGCGCTCATCATTGGCGGGCCAGATGGGCTGGCGCCAGCCTTCAGAGAAGCCGCACATGAGCGAATTCGATTGTCTGACTTGACCTTGCCGCATGCCATGGCCCGTGTGTTGCTTATTGAACAGTTGTATCGGGCTTGGTCCATCAATGCCAATCACCCTTATCACCGGGAGTGAAGATGCCATGAAAAAATTTGTTTACCTGGCATCCCAAAGCCCTAGACGCAGGCAGTTGCTAGAGCAAATTGGCGTTGGCTGCCAATTGTTGTTGGCAAGCCCAGAGGAGGACGCAGAGTTGTTGGAGAGGGTGCTGCCAGGTGAAGCACCTTTGACTTACGTCAAACGCGTGACACAACTCAAATTAGAGGCTGCCCTGATGCGCATGAAGCAACGTGGATTGACCACCGCGCCTGTTTTGTGTGCCGACACCACCGTGGCCCTTGGGCGGAATATTTTGGGCAAGCCGGTCGATTCGGAAGATGCATTGAGGATTTTGAAAATCTTATCAGGTCAAACTCACCGTGTACTGACGGCAGTCGCCGTAGCATCTGGGCGTCGGCGTTTGTCTAGCGTGTCAGTGTCGCATGTGACATTTGCAACCATGACATTGGCTGAAATGAAAAACTACATTCAAAGTGGTGAGTCCATGGGCAAGGCGGGCGCTTATGGTATTCAGGGTGCAGCAGCATCTTACATTTCAGAAATAAAGGGCTCCTACACGGGCATCATGGGATTGCCTCTTTTTGAAACGACTGAACTTTTGAAAAAAATATAAATCGCGCTGTGTTGCCAATATCTTTCATCATTTCACCATGACACTTCCAGCAACTGAATCGATTTACCTGACAGCGGCTTTCTACAAGTTCGTGGATTGGCCTGATTACGCTGATCGCAGAGCCCCTTTGTTGGCCGTTTGTGAAGCGCACAACGTCAAAGGCTTGATACTGCTTGCCCCTGAAGGCATCAACAGCACCCTCGCCGGCGCGCCAGAGGATGTTCATGCTGTTCTTTCATATTTGCGCTCTGATGCCCAATTGGCTGATCTGGAACACAAAGAATCTTTTGCCACGAAAGCGCCTTTTCACCGCATGAAAGTGCGATTGAAAAAAGAGATTGTCACGCTGGGCGTCGCGGGAATCAGTCCAATCCAGAGAGTTGGCCAATATGTAAAACCAGAAGATTGGAATGCCTTGATTTCTGCGCCCGATGTGGTGTTGATTGATACCCGAAACGATTACGAAGTGGAAATAGGGACCTTCAAAGGCGCCATTGATCCCGACATTCAAAGTTTTTCGCAGCTGACTGACTGGGTTCAACAAGCCAAAGTGTTAGAGGGTCTGAATGGCAGAAAACCTCGCGTTGCCATGTTTTGTACGGGCGGTATCCGCTGTGAAAAATCGACTTCTCTGATGCTGGCGCATGGCTTTGAGGATGTCTACCATTTGCAGGGGGGTATTTTGAAATACCTCGAAGTGGTTTCGCCGGAGGAGAGTATGTGGCAAGGCGAATGTTTTGTATTTGATGAACGTGTTTCAGTAGGACATGGTTTGAAACCTGGCTCTCATGAACTTTGCCGATGTTGCCGGGAGCCATTGCCCAGCGGTGCCAAAACATCAGCGCTTTTTGAATTGGGTGTCAGCTGCCCGCGTTGCCATGCTCAGACCACAGAGATTCAAAAAAACAGTGCCCGCGAAAGACAAAAACAATGGGAAATCGCCAAAGCAAAACAGATCAATCACATTGGCACGCCGCATCGAGAAGAAAAGGTGGCAGCTTTGTTGCCAGTGGATGCCCCCATTTTGTATTCCTTTCGTCGCTGTCCCTATGCCATGCGCGCACGATTGGCTTTGCTGGCGAGTGGTATTCGATGTGAAATGAGAGAAATTGCTTTGTCGCAAAAACCAGAAAGCATGCTCGCCGTTTCGCCCAAAGGGACTGTGCCAGTTTTGGTCTTGCATGATCGGGTGATTGAGCAAAGTTTGGAAATTATGCAATGGGCTTTGAAGCAAAGCGATTCACATCAGTGGTCAACTGTGGACGAGGATAAGGAGGCTGATGCCAATGCGTTGGTAAAAAGCTGCGATGAAGAATTCAAGTTGAATTTGGATCGTTACAAGTATCCCAATCGCTATGACTTGGTCGATGGCATTGCGCACAGAGATGCTGGTGCGATTTATTTGAACCAACTCAACACACGCCTGAATGCTTCTGCTTGTTTGATGGGGCCGAAATGGTCTTGGGTCGATGCGGCCATCGTCCCGTTTGTGCGGCAATTTGCCAGAACCCATCGTGAATGGTTTGATGCACAGGCTTGGTCTGCACTGAAAGGATGGTTGGAAAACTTTGAGAAATCAGTGGCTTACACGGCGGTGATGCACAAGTACAAGGTGTGGTATCAAGGCGCCAAGCCTGTTGCTTTTCCTGCGGCATCTTCAATGAATTGAGTGGTGAGTTCGACTTGTGTCACTGGAAGCATGTGCCCGCCATTGACCAAGGTAATTTGAGCGCCAGGAATGCGGCTTGGTAAGTCTTCAGCGTTGAGTTTGCAATCTAAGATGCGATCTTCACGGGCAAACAACACACTCACGGGCGTGGTCATGTTGGCATAAGCCGCCTCAATGTTGGGCATGCTCCAACTGGCATTTTGTAGATCAGTTGAAGCACTGATGAATGTGTGAGGTTTCAAGGACAAGATGCCACCACCCCGAATTGCAAAGTCGGACGGCGCTCTTTCCGGACCAAAAATAACTTTCAAGCTGACTGACATTCGATAGAGGGTGCCAGGAATTGCCAATGTCCAGCCTAAGATTTTTCTGAGCCAAGGTGATGGCACATCCAGTGCTTTGAACACTGGCGAGGGTTCGTCTGGAAGATGCGTTAAGGGGGCAATCAATGCCAGCGCTTTGACGCGATCTGGATGTCTTTGCGCCATGGCCAAGGAAATAGCGCCGCCTAAAGAATGACCCACCACCACGGCCGATTCAATTTGCAGGTGTGTGAGCAATTCGACCAAGGTATCGGCTTGTGCCTCGAGGCTGGCATCGGCATGGGCTTCCCGAGTTGAATAGCCGCAAGCGGGTCGGTCAACAGTGATCACCCTAAAGCGCTTGCTTAGGGCTGTTGAGACGCCGTAGCTGAAGTTGTGCAAGTTGCCCGCTAAGCCATGAATCAAAAGGATGGTGGGACCTGTTCCTTGGTCTAGAAAGTGAATTTTGGTGGATCCCAACTGGGCGAATTGACCTGAGGGAGGCAACAGTTGTTCTGCTTTCTGATTCGAGAAGCGGGCAAACATGACCAAACCTGCAATGCTTAGGAAGAGCAAAAATAAAATCCAAAGTGCCAGCATGCGAACTCCTCTAACGCTTGGTCGATGTCAAGTGAACTTCATGACGCCATCGTTGAGGCGTCCGTATTTGATGAGCAGAATGTCCTTTAAATAATTCTGATTGACTTGCCAAGGCGCACGATTTCCTTGCTTGGGTAGGATGTCGCGAGCACGCTGGACATAACCCGACGTGAATGACAAGTAATCTTCTTCCCGCACATTGGCATTTTTGACGGCAACTGCTTTTCGATAACCATGCTTCTTCATGTAGTTTAGAAGTCTGCAGGTGTGCAAAGCGGTCAAGTCGGCTTTTAAGGTCCAAGACGCATTGGTGTAGCCAAAAGTCATCACGGCATTGGGTAAATCAGACAGCCACATGCCACGGTAAGCCATGGCTTGGGAGGGATTGAAGGCTTTGCCATCTACCTCAATTTGAATATCGCCCAGAATATTCAGAGTTAAGCCCGTGGCCGAGACGATGATGTCGGCCTCGATGGTTTGACCGCTGCTGATTCGAATGCCGCCGGCTTCAATGGCCTGAATACTGTCTGTGACCACGCTGGCTTTGCCTTTTCGAATTTGCTTGAACAAATCGCCATCAGGGACAAGACACAAACGCTCATCCCATGGTTTGTAATTTGGTGAGAAGTTTTGTGCTTGTTCGACTGATTGAAGTTGACTTGCCGCCATCTTGACCAAGGACTGTTTGACGAATTCTGGCCAACGTCTGGCCACTTGGTAAGAAAGCATACCCAATGTAAGGTTTTTAAAACGCGTCATTCGATAAACCCAAGTCAGGGGCAGGTATTTTTGTAACCACAAAGACGCCGCATCTTCGCTGGGAAGAGAGATGACATAGGTGGGAGAACGTTGAAGCATGGTCACGTGCGCTGCGGTTTTGGCCATTGCAGGCACCAAGGTGACTGCGGTGGCACCACTGCCAATGACGACTACTTTTTTCCCAGCGTAATCTAGGCTCTGAGGCCAGAACTGAGGATGAATCCACTGTCCTTTGAATTCAGATTGACCTGCAAACTCTGGCTGATGCCCATTTTTATAGCTGTAGTAACCACAGCACACATACAAAAACTTTGCTTTCAAAATGACAGGTTCGACAGCATCGATGCGCGTGGCAGTCACGGTCCAACATGCTTGCGAAGAGGACCAAGAGGCATGGGTCACGGCATGGCCATGCTTGACATGGGGGGTGATGCCATTTTCATCGGCTGTCTCTTGAATGTACTGGCGAATGCTTGGGCCATCCGCGATGGATTTGTGATTTGTCCATGGTTTGAAGGCGTAGCCCAAGGTGTGCATGTCAGAGTCAGATCGGATGCCTGGATACCGAAACAAATCCCAAGTGCCGCCGATGGCCGCTCTTGACTCTAGGATGCACCAGCTTGTTTGGGGGCAATGCAATTGCAAATGTCTGGCTGCACCGATGCCAGACAAACCTGCGCCTACGATGAGGACATCCACCCGCTGAGGTGACTCAGCTTCAAGAGGACTGGCGGGGAGATTCATTTCAAATGCCCAGACTTTCTAGGGTCACCAGTCCCTTAGGCGTTTGTAAAGTGGCCGTGATATTGGCAGGACCTTCTGTGATGACAATATTTTTCAAAGAAATGGCCTCATAAGCCGCCTGTAATTTACTGGCACTTGGATGAACAACCGACAAACTTTGAAGTGACACGCCTGAGCGCGGCAGATGATTTCTAGGATGCATTTGCATGGGATCGCTAGCACCAGGCTTGCCCCACTGAATCAAAGTGGGCAAGGTGCCATTGAAAAGCCTGTCGCCATCTTGGCGAACGGTGATTTGCCATTGCAACAAACCTTTTGGAATTTTGCGGCTGGCGTGAATGATGGGGCCACGGTCGATGCCTTGTAACTTCCAAGCATGGCGGGCCTCTTGAATGTTGTCTGTGTTGGCGACAAAGTGAATGAGGCGCGGTGTTTGAGACAGTTCCGCTTGAAGCTGTTTGTTGTCTAAATCAAACCATCGAACTGGCGGCGGTTTTTTCTCGATCACGGCGTCTGGATTGATGGCAATGATTTCCAAATAGGCCACAGTAAAGCTGGGTGTGGCAATCTTGAAAAGTCGATTGTGGGTGCCGTATTTCTCGTGTTCACCGCCAGCCGCGGGCGTGATGCCTAAAACATCTTCACACCATGCCACGCCTTGTTGCAGGCTGTGGGCTGCAATCACCAAATGGTCAATTTGGCTTTTCATCAAGCCGCTGCAAATTCGATTTGAACTTTCAATGACTGAGATTTGTCGCCAGCTAAGTCGAATGCTTCTACCGCTTTGTCCATGGGCAAGATACCCGTGATCACGGGCTTTCCGTTGATCAGGCCTTCGTTGAGAAACTGAACAGCAGTGGCAAACTCAGGGTGGAAACGGAATGTGCCTCGCAGTTCGATTTCCTTGGCAACCAGTTGCGTCATGGGGAGGCTCATTTCGCCGCCCATGCCGACGGTGACCATGATGCCCCGCGGCATGATGACATCCAGCCCCGCGCGCAGGGCTGGCTCGCTGCCCGAGGCTTCAAAGACCGCTTCAAATTGACCTTTGTCGATCTTGTACTTGTCGAGCAATTCCGGATGAGTTTTGAGATTGATGGTTTCATCGGCGCCCATTTCTTTGGCGCACTTTAAGGGCAGATCGGCGATGTCAGCAGCCACAATGCGTGCAGCACCCGATCGGCGCAAGGCACCAATGAGCAATGCGCCGATAGGACCACAGCCCGTGACGAAGACCTGTTTGCCTAAAACCCCACCCGATCGTTGAATCGCATGCAAACCAACAGACAGTGGTTCGGCCAAAGCCGCTTCTGAAAGACTCAGATGTTTCCCAATGGGGTGCGCTTGGTAGCCTTCAATGATGAGTTGCTCAGCAAAGGCACCTTGAATGTGAGGGAAGGGCATGGCACTTCCGAAGAAGCGCATGTTTAAACAATGGTTGTGCTGACCCAGCTGGCAATAACGGCAGCTGCCGCAAGGCCGCGACGGTGAAATGGCAATTCGTTGACCGACGCTGAGGTGTTTGACATTGGCTCCCAAGGCATCTACCACACCAGAAATTTCGTGGCCCAAGGCCATGGGTTGCTTGATCCGAACCGTACCAAAGCCACCATGCTGGTAATAGTGAAGATCGGAGCCGCAAATTCCGCCAAAGGCGACATTGACACGGACTTGGTCGGCACCCATAGGAGGGAGCTCAATGGCTTCAATTCTCAGATCTTTGGCAGAATGACAAATCAGGGCGCGCATGAAATAACCTCTAAATGGTAAGACCTAGAGTGTAGCGGTGACGCCGCCATCCACGTAAAGGATGTGGCCATTGACAAACTTAGACGCATCGCTGGCCAAAAAGACGGCGGCACCCCCTAAATCTTCAACGTCGCCCCAGCGACGGCTAGGGGTTCTTCCCACCAGCCAAGTTGAAAACTGGGGATCGGCCACCAATTTTTGATTCAGTTCTGTTTTGAAATAGCCGGGGCCCAAGCCGTTGACGTTGATACCAAATTGACCCCAATCGATGGCCATGCCCTTGGTGAGCATTTTGACGGCACCTTTGCTGGCAGCATAGGGCGCAATGCCGGGTCGGCCTAATTCACTTTGAACGGAACAGATGTTGATGATTTTTCCATGACCCCGAGGAATCATTTTTTGGGCCACCGATTTGCCAACAAAGTAGACGCTGTCCAGATTGGTTCGCATGAGGGTATGCCAATCGGCATCTTGATACTCATGCAAGGGGTTTCGAATTTGCATGCCCGCGTTGTTGATCAAAATGTCCAGCGCGCCGATGCTGCTTTCAATGTGGTTCACCGCAGCGCTGACAGATGCAGCATCTGTGACATCAAACACGACTTCACTGACCTTCAGGCCCTCTGACTGCAGTTGCTTTGCTGATGCGGTCACTTTCTCAGCATTGCGGCCATTGAGGATGACATGGGCACCCGCTTCGCCCAAAGCGCGTGCCAAAGCAAAGCCGATGCCTGCTGAGGACCCTGTCACCAGGGCAATTTTGTCATTCAATTGAAAAGTATTGAGAACGGTCATGGTTTAACTTGAAAGCCATTTAAGGGGACCCATCACCAAGATGGGGAACGCAATCAGCAGGCCCATGACGATGACTTGGGAAATGAGGAAGGGCATCACACCGCGAATCACTTCATGCATGGGAATTCGGCCCACACCACAGACGACATTCAAGACTGTGCCAACAGGGGGAGTGAGTAAGCCGATGGCGTTGTTGATGATGAACAAAACACCGAAGTAAACCGGATTGATGCCGGCTTCCCGAACCAAGGGCATCAGCACCGGAGTCAAAATGAGCACAGTGGGTGCAAAGTCAAGTGCGGTTCCAACTATGAGCACCATCAGCATCAGCATGATCATCAAAAGGGTCGGATTGTCAATGAAGGGTCGCAAGAGTTCAACCACTTGCGCGGGAATATTTGCGACCGTGATGAGCCATGCAGAAACCAAAGCGGCTGCCACCAAGAACATCACCACGGAGGATGTTTTGGCGGCCGCCAAAATGATGCGGTACAAGTCTTTGAATTTAATTTCTCGGTAAATGAACAAGCCCACCAGAAGGGCGTACACCACAGCCACAACAGCCGCTTCGGTGGGGGTGAAGATGCCCATCTTCATGCCGCCAATGATGGTGAGAGCGAGCAAATAACACCAAAAAGCATCGACCGTGACGCGAATTTTTTCACGCATCAGAACCCGTTCTGTGACTTTCACCTTGTCTTTGCGCGCAACGATCCACCAGGTAATCAACAAGGCCACACCCATCAAAATGCCCGGAAAGATACCTGCCATGAACAATTTGGAAATAGAGACGCCACCAATCACGCCGAATAAAATGAAACCAATGGAAGGCGGTATGACGGGGGCAATGATGCCACCAGCTGCGATGAGGCCGGCCGAGCGATCCATGCGGTAACCTGCATCGCGCATCATGGGCATGAGCACGGCCGCCAATGCGGCAGTGTCTGCCACTGCAGAACCAGACAGGCTGGCCATGATGAGGGCGGCAAACACCGCCACATAACCCAAGCCACCTTGAAAGTGACCCACCCAAACCAGAGCGGAATTGACAATGCGGCGACTCATGCCGCCTGCGTTCATCAGTTCACCCGCCAACATGAAAAAGGGCACCGCCATCAAGGGAAAATTATCAGCCCCGTTGATTAAATTTTGGGAGACAATTTGAGTGTCGAAATTGTCTAGGTGAAGCATGAGTGCTACACCCGAGACCAACAATGAAAATGCCAAGGGCATTCCCAATGCCATGGCAGCCAACAGCGATGCAATGAAAACAAAGACGGTCATTTGGCGGCCTCTTGCATGTGAGGCTTTGCATCTTCTTCGGAGTCAGTCACCTGAATCAAGTCGGCTTCGTTGAAATTACCCTGGATCAAGCTCACCAGTTTGCCCACAATCATGAGCCCCATGGCAATGCTGGTGAGGTAGCCAACACCATAGACCCAACTCATGGGCAGTTCTGTGACTGCAGAGCGTGTGGTGGCATTGATGCCGTGCTGTTTGAAGGTGCCGTAAAACATGAGCACACAGCAGATGAGCATCAAGACGTTTGAAATACCAAATGCAATTTTTTTTCCAGTAAGGCCAAGCTTGCGCACAACAGAGTCAAGGCCCAAGTGCGCATTGTCTCGCATGGTGACAATGGCGCCGAGAAATGTGATCCAAATGAACAGGAAGCGGGAGAGTTCTTCCGAGCTGATGATGCCGTCGTTGAAACCGTAACGCAAGACCACATTGCCAAACACCATGATGACCATTGTGGACAGCATGATGACCAATGTGAATTCGGCCAGACGGAAAAATAAGTCGTTGATTTTTTTCATGGAATCGCCACCAAAAACATTCCTCTTCTAAGTGAAGAGGAATGTTCAGATGCAAGATTACTTGGTATTCTCAATGGCTTGCAGCAAAGCAGTGCCACTTTTCTCACCAAAAGTTTTTGCAATTTCAGCGGACACAATTTTCTGGAAGGGGGCCATGTCAACGTTTTCGATCACCTGCATGCCTGATTTCTTCAATTCAGAAATCACTTTGCCGGCATTTTGGGCGTTCAAGTCCCGCTGGTACTTGGCTGCTTCGCGGGCTGATTCCACCACGATGCCTTGGTAATTTGCTGGCAAGGCATCAAATTTGGCTTTGTTCATGGCCAAGATCAGGGGAGAGTAAACATGGTTGCTCACTGTCAAGAATTTTTGAACTTCGTAAAACTTAGATGACCAAGTCACGTTGATGGGGTGCTCTTGTGCGTCAAAAGTTCCGGTCTCCAAGGCTGTGTACAACTCAGCGATGGGCATCGGCGATGGGTTCATACCGAGTAACTTGAATGCTTGGATGTGATAAGGGTTGGGCGTAGAGCGAATTTTCAAACCCTTCAGATCTTCGGGTTTGTTCACTGGCCGCTTGTTGTTGGTGAATGCGCGCCAGCCGTTCTCCCAGTAAGCCAGGCCTTTCATGCCATGGGGTGAGAGTTCATTCAAAACACCCGTGCCAACAGCACCATCAAGGACGCGGTAGGCATGTTGGGCGTTGCGGAATACAAAAGGCAATTCCATGGCCGCTGTGTTGGGCACAATGCCGTTGTAATTGGAGGCGCCGCTTGAAACAATGTCGATGGTACCGCCGCGCACTCCGTTGATCATGGCCGCGTCATTGCCCAATTGGTTTGCGGGGAAGATGGTGATTTCGACATCGCCATTGGTCCGTTGCTTGACCAATTCAGCCAACTTCGTGGCGGCAGCGTGTTGGCCGTCCGTGGTATTCACGGCATGACCCAATTTAAGGTTGAACTTGGCTGCAAATGCAGCCGAGCCCATGCTTGCGATCAAGCAGGCAACGAGAATGCGAGAAATTTTCACGGTGTTAACTCCTGTGGTTGTTGGACGGGTTGGAAAAATTAATCAGTGGGAAGTGCGTAGTCGTCTGCACTGAAGACGGTGTGAAACACGGTGCCATCAAACATGGCAATGAGATCTTTGGAAACTTCGCGGCTTTTCATTCTGACATCAGACGCCAGTGCGATTTCAATGGCTTCACGGGTGGGGTATCGCACCGAAAGCACCATCCCAAAGTGAGGGTTTTCAACATCACTTTCGACTTGTCTCAAAACGCGAACTTCTTGCGCGCCTGGAAAACGAGTCCAAAGAGGAACCAGTTCCTTGCGGATGTAGTCGTTGAAGGCTTGTTCTTTGCCGGGTTTAACATTGCCTTGGAAAAATGCGCATCGAATAAACATGAATTTCCTAAATGGAGGGAGAAGAAAGTGCTTGCACTTGGGGCTGCGTTTTGCTCAGAAAAGTGATGGCTTGCTGAAGAATTGAATCAACAGTTTGATCGATAGGAAGTGGAATGACATCTGTTTCATCGCGACCAGGCTTCTCAAGGGTTTGCAGTTGGCTGTCTAACAAACCCGCTTGCATGTAGTGACCAACGCGGCTTTGCATGCGCTGCCGAATGAGGTCTGGGCTGCCATCTAAAAATAGGAAAATCACGGGGCCAGCCTTCTGTCGTATGCGATCGCGGTAAATTTTTTTGAGTGCAGAGCAGGCAACAATGCCGCCCTCATCGCCTTGAACGCCTTCGCTTGAATTCTTGAGGTAGGCAGAGATTCGGTCGAGCCATGGCCAGCGATCATCATCTTGAAGTGCAATGCCAGCGCTCATTTTGGCAACACTGTCTGGCAGGTGCAGTTCGTCACCATCTTTCATTCGAAGGCTCAGCGCTGCACCAAGGCTTTGCGCCAAGGTGGATTTCCCCGAGCCTGATACGCCCATGACAATGATCCGAAGGGGATGATCTTGGTTGTGGATGAGCATTGGGCTGAAAAAATCCGACAAGCTAAACATGAAAGACAGCGCTGTCCGAAAATCTTCCAGCAGAATGAAAAAATGTTTCCCCGTTTTAATTAGGGAAACCGAGAGCTCCCTAACTTACCTCAAATGAGTTTAAATGCTTGGGATAGCGCTATCCTATCTAAATTCACACCAGTTTGACTACGGATAAACCCTTGAAACAGATGCTTGCTCGGCCCAAAAGTCAACGCGCCACTGGGCGAATTACTTTGTCAGACGTGGCGCAAGCTGCGGGCGTCAGCCCCAGCACCGTGTCCCGAGCATTGCGGGGTGAGCGCGCTGTAGACCCCCTCTTGATTGAGCGGGTTGTGTCTGTTTCGGAGAAGTTGGGTTATGTCCCCGATCCCGCGGCACGTGCGCTGGCCTCCCAGCGAAGCGACCACGTCACCATTCTCATTCCCTTGCTCTCCAATACCTTGTTTGTCGACCTGTTGGAAGCCGCCCAAAGAACATTGCGTGCCGAGGGCTATCAAACGCTCATGGGAGTGACACACTACGATGCTGGTGAGGAGGAGTTGTTGCTTCGGGAACAGCTGCATCATCGACCCGCTGGCCTGTTGATCACAGGCCTGAATCACAGTTCAGGCTCACAGCGCTTGATGGCCCGAAACAAAGTGCCTTGTGTTCACCTCATGGATTTGCCGGATGAAGAATCTCGCCCTGTCGCCGAGAGTGTCAATGAGGCGGAGCTTGGCCCTTACTGCGTCGGCTTTAGTCAAACCGATGCGGGGGAGGCAATGACGCGGTATTTGCTGGGTCAGAACAAGAAGCGAATTGTCTTTGCCGCCGCGCAACTTGATCCCCGTGTGATGCGGCGTTTAAAGGGTTGGCGGCGTGCCTTAAAGAGTGTTGATCTGCATGACCCTCATTTAGAGTGGCTCAATCCAGCACCTTCCTCCTTGGCCTTGGGCGGACTCATGTTTGAGCAAATCATGAAGCAATGTCCTGACGTCGATGCTATTTTCTTTTGCAACGACGACTTAGCGCAAGGCGCCCTGTTGGCTGCTATGCGCTTGAATGTGGCTGTTCCGCAAAAGGTGGCTATCGCAGGTTTCAATGACCTCATGGGCAGTGATCAAATGTGGCCCCCCCTGACCACTGTGCGCACGCCTCGCGCGCAAGTAGGGGAGGCTGCGGCGAAAATGTTGTTGCAACTTATTCGGGGAGAGGTGCCTGAGCAAGCTCAACTGAATTTGGGATTTCAAATCATTGCACGTCAGAGCGCCTGATGGGACCCGCACTTTCTGTTGCGCTTGAAATTTTTACAGCACGTTCAGCAAATCTTGTCCCGCATGCAGGCGGTTGATGTTGTCGGCAATGGTTTGTTTGCGTCTTTCAACCGTGCCTTCTGTCCAGCCTGACATGTGGGGCGTCATGAGCACATTGTTCAAGCTAGCGAAATTAAATTGAGAAGGTGCGCACTGGACCTGTTTTGTTGTGGGGTATTGGTACCAAGTGTCAATGATGGCGCCGCCCAACTTTTTTGTTTGAAGTGCTTTAAAGAGAGCAGACTCGTCAATCACGGGGCCTCGGCCAACGTTCACGATGACGGCGTTGGCGCGCATGTTCGCCAAAGCTTCTGCGTTGACAATGCCGCGCGTGTTGTCAGCTAAGGGCAGGGTGACCACCACAGCATCACAGGCGCCCATAAAGGTGTTCAATTGAGACAACTCGAAACTGGCGTCAATATCAGTGTGGGTCACAGGGCTTCGATTGGCGACGACCACTTTCATGCCAAAGGCTTTGGCCCGCTGAGCCAAAGTTTTGGCAATGTGTCCAAAACCTATCAGGCCTAGGGTTTGCGAACCCAGTTCAGTTCGCAAAGCGCCGGGCCTGCCCGCAAAGAAGCGCCATTCACCTTGTCGCAAAGCCGCGTCGGCATCTTGAAGAGGGACATGGCGCAACAACAAAGCTGCCATGACGAATTCAGCAATGGCGTTTTCGTGACCAAAACAATTGGCCAACTGAGCCTGCTCGGGCATGCAGTTGCGCTGAATGCCATCGGTGCCCGCAGACGGGGCTTGTAACAAGCGCATCTTGACTGGCTTGGGCATGGCTGGGGTTAGCGAAATTCCCACCACCACGTCGGCCGTTTCAAAATGCTCTTTTTCGCCGGGCTGATCAAGCCCTTGGGACACCGACACAATGGTGTGTGGTTGGTGAAGGAGAGCTTCGAGGCCTGTTCGGAAATTTGCAGCGTTATCGCCATGAAAAACAATTTTAAGCAGTGAACTCATGAAATGTCAGTCAGCTTTGGCGCCAGAAGCTTTCACAATGGGGCCCCAGCGCTGAACTTCAGCTTTGTTCATGTCTGACATGGTCTCGGGGCTGGTGCCCATGATGATGTAGCCCAACTCAGTCATTCGTTTCACAAAATCAGGCGATTTCGTCCCCTTCACCGCTTCGGAATTCAGTTTCGCCACGATGTCACGGGGTGTGCCTGCTGCAACTGCGAGGCCAAACCAAACACCAGATTCATAGCCCGTTACACCCGTCTCAGCCACTGTGGGCAGGTCTGGTAACAAAGGGTCACGCTTAGCGCCGGTGGTCGCCAATGCACGCAACTTGCCTGACTTGATGTGGGGAATGGCCGAGGGGATGTTGTCAAACATCATCATCACTTGACCGCCTAACAAATCATTCAGAGCGGGCGCACTGCCTTTGTAGGGAATGTGTGTCATGGAAATATTGCTCAGTGACCTGAACATTTCACCAGACATGTGAATGCTGGTGCCGCTGCCACTGGAAGCGTAATTGATGGCGCCGGGCTGGGCCTTGGCCAAAGCGATCACATCAGCGACGCTGTTGGCTTTGACGGAGGGGTGAACCACCAACACATTGTTCAATGAAACAAGTGCCGAGACCGGTACCAAGTCTTTGTTGGGATCAAAGGGCATCTTGGCATACAGCGCGGGGTTGATGGCCTGAATGCCGCTGGTGGTCATGAACAAAGTGTAGCCATCTGGGGCTGAGCGTGCCACATCGGTGCCTCCAATGTTGCCACCCGCACCGGGTTTGTTGTCGACAGTGACGGGCTGCCCCAAGTTTTTGCTCAACTCTTGCGCGATGGCGCGCGAGGCTATGTCGACGGCACCGCCGGCTGGAAAGGGGCAAACCAATCTGATTGGTTTGCTGGGGTAACTTTGAGCCATGGCTGCAGGCGCAGAAAAAAGCATGCTGGCCACCTGGACGAAAATGGCGGCCCCTGCAAGCCAGGACAGGGCCGGACGGTTGATAGATGTGGTCATGGAAGCCCTCACAGTTTGAAATGAAGGTGTAGCTTATTTCACTTTCGCTGTTTGGATAGCAGGATATTCCCTGAATCTTGGGGTGCCTGAGCCCCTTAAATCCAACGAGGCCTGTGAAGGCTGCTGTTTCGAGGTCTAATTGGGCATTCATTCCCCTTAGGTCTCGATCCTCTTAGCCTCATGCCCCTGATTGCCGCCTTATTGCTGAACCTTGCGCACGCACTTGATCACCTTTTCTTGCTGATTTTTGCGACGGCCGTGAGTGACATTGCGCTGGATTTTGGCGTTGGCCGTTGGGAAGACATGATGCCCTACACCGTCGGCGCCTTCTTGATGTTTGGCTTGGCATCTATTCCGGCTGGAAAACTGGGCGACCAATGGGGGCGCCGGGCCATGATGTTGGTTTTTTATTTTGGCATGGGGGTTTCAGCCATTGGCGTTTCACTGACTCAAACACCACTTCAAATGGCGGTTGCACTCACTGTACTGGGTGTGTTTTCTGCCATTTATCACCCCGTGGGAATTCCGCTGTTGTTGCAAAAAGCTGAGCGCCCAGGCATGGCCATTGGTGTCAACGGCTTGGCGGGTAATTTGGGCATTGCCTTGGCGGCGCTCTCCACTGGGTTTTTGGTGGCTTGGCAAGGGTGGCGAATGGCGTTCATTGTGCCCGGCGTGGTGTCCTTGGTGTGTGGTGTGTTGTTTGCCTGTTTTGCGCCGCATGAGGCAGGCGCGCCTGCGAAAAAGAAAACGCTCTCTGTTCAATTACCTCGTCATTTGGCCATTCGCACCTTTTGGGTGATGGTGGCCACCTCCACAACCACCGGCCTTCTTTTCAACATCACCACCAACGGCAATGGGCCTTTGTTGGCAGAGCGCTTGGACGGGCTTGTGAATGACCCCTCTCGCTTGGGAGTGTTGCTGGCCGCTGTCTATGCGGTGGCTTCCTTGGCGCAGTTGGTGGTGGGCCGTTTGTTAGATCGGTTTCCAGTCAAACCTTTGTTTTTCATGGTGCTGTTTTTACAAATCATTGCATTTGGTTTTGCCTCGCAGGCCACCGGTTGGGTCTGGTATGCCGCGGCCATTGCTTACATGGTGATGGTCTTTGGTGCCATTCCTTTCAGTGACACCATGGTCATTCGTTACATTGACGACACCATGCGATCGAGAGTGAGTGGCACACGCATCGCCATCTCCTTTGGTTTCAGTTCTTTGGCCATTTACCTCTTAGGTCCGGTGGTCAAGGCGGCAGGCTTCTCGCAGTTGATGCTGGGGTTGACGGGCGTGGCTGCTTTGGGTGTGGTGTTTGTCCTTTTCCTGCCAAACGAAGCGGCCTTGAATGCTGCAAAAGGCAAAGTTTCTCATTGAGAAGCACAGTGCAGTTCAATTTGAAGTCGATGAAGTTTCCAAGCAGTTTGCGCGCCTTGCGGCATCGAAGTTTTCGCCTATTTATGGTGGGGCAGGGAACAGCCAACACGGGTAATTGGATTCAGTTGATAGCCACCAGTTGGTTGATCTACAGGTTGTCTGGCTCTGCTTGGATGTTGGGATTGTCAGCATTTGCGTTGCAAATCCCCATGCTGATCATCACGCCATTTGCGGGAGTGATGATTGACAGGTGGAATGTGCGGCGCGTTCTGTTTGCTACCAACTATGTGTCCATGACGCAATCGTTTGTGATGCTGGCACTCATGGCCAGTGGCCAAATTGAAGCCTGGCATGTGGTGGTGGGCAACGCAGTTTTGGGCTTCAGTAACGCCTTTGATGCACCGGCACGGCAAGCCATGGTTTTCAAATTAATTCCTGATCGACAAGAGTTGACCAATGCTATCGCTCTGAACTCCACGGTCATGAATGGCGCACGTTTTATAGGACCGATGTTGGGCGGTTTGGTGACAGCCAGTTATGGTGAAGTGTGGAGTTTCGCCCTAAATTTCCTCATGCGATTGGCAGTGGTCTATGCCTTGCTGGCTTCAAAAATTTCTGCCAACGTTGCCAAGCAAAGCCCTACCGGTATTTTTCGGCAGTTGCTGGTGGGTGTGAACTATGCCTATGGCTTTTTCCCAAGCCGATGTGCGCTGTTGCTCTTGGCGGTCAGCAGCTTTAGCCTGCAGTCTTACGGCTCACTCATGCCTTGGTTTGCCAGCCAACAATTTTCTGGTGATTCCAAAACTTTGGGCTTGATTTACAGCGCCGCAGGATTGGGTGCGGTGTGTGGCATGTTGTACTTGGCCTCCAGAACCAACATTCGAGGGCTCTTCAAACTCATGGGCTGGCATGCAGGCATCGCCAGCGCCGCGATGCTCGCCTTCGCATTTTCAAAAAGTTTGTGGTTGGCACTTCCCTTGATGTTTCTTTCTGCACTGAGCATGATGCTCACAGCTGCCTCGACCAACACAGTCCTGCAAAGCATCGTGCCAGATGAATTGCGGGGGCGCATTGCTGCCCTGTATGTGATGTCATTCTTGGGCATGTCACCACTCGGCTCACTCTGTTCAGGGTGGCTTGCAGAGAAAATTGGCAGCCAATATGCACTGGCCATATTCGCTTGCATCGGTGCAATTGCAGCATTGATTTATGCACTTCATTTCCAAAGAGTACGTGCTGAAATTTTGCCCGTTTATGCGGCGCTAGAAATTCCCCCAGTCGAACCGTGATTCAGCGGTCAGGGGTCAACTTCAATGGCTCTGAATAGATGGAGTGTGCTTCGCTAAATAAGCAATAGCAGACGCCATGCCATTTGGACCATAGGGAATTTTTTCAACTGTCATGGCGGCCTCAATGCCAGCCAATGCACCCAAAATCATGGGCTCGTTCATGTCGCCCAGGTGGCCAATTCGAAACACCCGCCCGGCCAGGGGCCCGAGACCGCCAGCCATGGCCACTTGGAATTTTTCTCTGGCAGTGATACGCAGCAATTCTGGATCAAAGCCCTGGCCGACTTCAATGGCGGTCACGGAGGATGAATAGCCCGAGGGATCTTGGCAATGCAGTTTCAAAACACCGCTGCTGGCCCAGCATGAAACGGCCGCCCTCACGGCGCCGCCCAAGCGTTGGTGCCTGGCAAAAACGGCTTCCAAACCCTCTTCCTCAAGCAGCCTCAGTGAAACCTCGAGTCCGGCCAAGTGAGCCAAGGGCGGTGTACCGCAAAACTTGGCCGATTGATTGTCGGTTTGTCGTTCCTGCCAGCTCCAGTAAAAGCGAGGCTTGGCATGTTTTTGCGACCATGCAAAAGCCTTGGCATTCACCGCCACAAAGCCCAATCCCGGGGGCATCATCAGGCCTTTTTGTGAGCTGCCTAAGCAAACATCTGCGCCAAGTGCGTCCATGTCAAAAGGTGCTGCGGCCAAAGAAGCGACCACGTCCACCACATACAGCGCCGGATGACCTGTTCGGTCAATGGCCTCTCGAATTGCTTTTAAATCACTGGTGATGCCGCTGGCGGTGTCGGTGTGAACCACCATCACCGCAGCAATCCGATGTTGGACGTCTGCACGCAGGGCCAACTCAATGGCGTTCACATCAATGCGTTGGCCTTCTACATGGGGCGTTCGAATCACGGAGAGACCAATTCCTTCTGTTTGAATGGCCCACTGATCTGAGAAGTGGCCTGAGCCTGCAATCAACAAGCTGTGTTGGTCTGAGCCCAAGTTGGCGCAGGCCGCTTCCCAGACTCCGTGGCCATTGCTTGCATAAAAGAAGACGTCTGATTTTGGGGAGTTCAACAACTTTTGCATGCCACTTTCGCAAGCCAGAATCAAGGCCGCTACCCTCGGGTCTGCCAAATCTGTCATGGGTCTTTGCATCGCGTGCATGACCTCATCGGGGACGTGTGTGGGGCCAGGTGAGTGGACAAAACGGATACCGGGCAGTCGAGGGGTGATGGGGGCGCTCATGGTCTGGGTTCTTTGGCTCAAAAATACTCTTGCATCACATCTTAACGAGGGAAACTGTGATTCGCCTGAGTTTCAATCAGTTTAGAAAACACTAAACTAGGCACTTGGTCAAACTAGGGCATCAACAATGGAATCTCGCAAAGCTTGGGTCATGGTTTGGGCCACCTTTGTTTGCTTGGCTGTCATTTTTGGTGTCTCCTATTCTTTTGCAGCCTTTTTTGAAAACTTTTCCCATGAGTTTTCTGCGCAACGCGCCGATGTCTCTTGGATTTTTGGTCTTTGTGGTCTTGTTTACTTTGTGTTGGGCGCATTGGGTGGGCTTTTGGCCGATCGATGGGGGCCACGTTTGGTATGCATGGCCGGGATGGTGCTCATTGCCTTGGGCTTGTTTTTGACGAGTCAGGCGCAGTCACTGGGGTCCATTTATTTCAGCTACGGGATTCTGGTGGGCCTAGGCATCGCTTTCGTTTATACCCCGTCCATTGCATCGGTTCAACCTTGGTTCAAAGCAAGAAGGGGCTTGGCTTCAGGTATTGCAAGCTCTGGTGTAGGAGCTGGAACGCTTGTTTTGCCGCTGGTGGTGAGTCTGCTGTTGACCCACATGGACTGGCGAGAGTCACTGCGTGTGATGGCCCTGGGCGTTTTGATCCTTGGCGTGTCGGCGGCCTTTTTGTTGGAGAAAGCCCCCGCGATTGAAGGCGGTGTGAAGGGAGTTTTGGAGGGTTTGACACTTAGCGAAGCCTTGAAAACGCCAGCCTTTCGATGGCTGTACATGGGCACCTTGTTGGGCGCGCCCGTGATGTTCATTCCGTTTGCACACATTTCTGCGGCAGCCCGCGACGCCGGTATGGCCGAGGCTCAAGCCGTGGGGCTTGTGGGCATCATTGGCATTGGCAGTTTGGTGGGACGGTTTGCCATTGGCTGGCTGGCAGACAGAGTGGGGCGCATTCAAACACTGATGTTGATGCAGTTCTTGATGGGTGCCTCCTATTTGCTCTGGGCCATGGCTGATCAAGGCTGGATGTTTGCTGTTTTTTCGCTGTGGTTTGGCTTGAGTTATGGCAGCATTGTTTCCTTATTGCCCGCCATTTGCATGGACTTGTTTGGCGGCAGGGCCGTGTCTGCCATCATTGGGACTTTGTACACAGGTGCCGCTTTGGGTAATCTCTTAGGTCCTGTTGGGGCGGGCAGAGTTTTTGATCTTAGCAACAGTTACACCGGTGTGATCTCCCTCGCGCTGCTCATTTCAGCCTTGGCCACATTGAGTTGCTGGCGCATCTTGCGTCATGCCTCGGTGGCTCACTGATGCCCTTTCTGTCATTTATCAATCAAGGCTTTCATGGAATTTGATTTGTTTTTGGTGCTGGCCAGTTTTGCTGCCTTGCTTGTTGGTATTTCCAAAGGCGGACTGCCCTTTGTCGGCATGATGTCTGTGCCCGTCCTCTCGATGGTGATGTCACCCGTGAAAGCAGCAGTGCTGTTGTTGCCGATTTACATCATCTCGGACGTTGTGGGTGTGTGGCTTTATCGCCGCAGTTTCAGTGCATTCAATCTGAAAATTTTGATCCCCGCCAGCATGGTGGGGATCTTGATCGGTTGGTTGACGGCCTCCATGATCTCTGAATTGACCATCAAGTTCCTCATTGGTCTGTTGGGCGTTGTTTTTTGTTTGAAAACCTGGCTAAAAATATGGGAGGTTCAAGAGCCTGAACCGGCTTCAGTGCCCAAGGGCTTGGTTTGCGGCGCTTTGTCTGGGTTCACCAGCTTCATCTCCCATGCAGGAGGGCCCCCTTTTCAGATTTTCGTTTTGCCGCAGAAACTCTCGAAATCGGAGTTTGCGGGAACTGCTACCATTTTTTTTGCAATCATCAATTTGGCCAAAATTGTGCCTTATCAAAATCTCATCCCTTATCAGAAAGAGGATCTGGTGAAGGCGATTGTGTTAATTCCTTTTGCCTTGATAGGCACTTTTTTGGGCGCTTACCTGACCAGGCGAATTGCGGATGAGTGGTTTTTTAAATTCATTCAGATGGCCTTGTTTTTGGTATCGCTGAAATTGATATGGGATGCTGTGCATGGGTAAGTCATTGATTTTAAACAATAAGCCAATTAACGTGGGGTTTAAAAACACCTTGTTTTTAAACCTATTGTTTGATAACATTAAGTTACTTAACTAGACCTGCGTATGAATAAACTCATTTTAAGGGCCATTATTGCCTTTACTCGCAAAGACATAAAAACAAACAACGCCGATTTTCTTGACATCAAGGGACGTGAACTTGTCTATTTGGGTAAGCAATATGTCTTGATTGAGAGCCAAGAAACTCAGGCCTTATTGGCTGTTTACCGATGCATGAATCGGGGGGAGTTGAAGCGGCTCAAAAGATGGGCTGCTGAAATGGTCCAAACCCCAGCAACTTCTGCCACGAAGGATGAACTGAAGAGAGAACGCACGCCCGCCATTTTGGAGTTGGCGCCTGTTAAATCACGCGTCAATCCACAAAAGGTCAAAAGCAGGGGTCGAAAGCTTGATCAAAAAAATGTGAAACAAACTGACATGTTTGAGTGATGTCGAAGCCATAAAAAAGCCGCTCGGGTCTGAGCGGCTTTTGAATAACTGCAAACAGCTGCTGGAAAGAATCAGGCTTTTGCAGCTTGAATCAGCGAGTTGAAGGTACTGCTTGGGCACATGACCTTCTGCAACAAATCTTCCGAAGGTTTGTAGTAGCCACCAATGTCAACGGGCTTGCCTTGAACAGCCTTGAATTCATCCACAATTTTCTTCTCATTGTCGGTGAGGGCCTTGGCCAAAGTTGCAAACTTGGCTTGTAATTCTTTGTCCGCAGTTTGTGCTGCCAACTCCTGAGCCCAGTACATGGCCAAATAGAACTGACTGCCTCGGTTGTCGAGTTCGCCAGTCTTGGTTGAGGGGTTCTTGTTGTTGTCCAGCAATTGACCCGTGGCAGCGTCCAAAGTTTTTGCAAGAATTTTGGCCTTCTCATTGCCTGTTTTGATGCCTAGATCTTCAAGCGAAACCGCCAATGCCAAGAATTCCCCCAGAGAGTCCCAACGCAGGTGGTTTTCTTCTATGAGTTGTTTCACATGCTTAGGCGCAGAGCCGCCAGCACCGGTCTCGTACATACCGCCACCCGCCATCAACGGAACGATGGAGAGCATTTTGGCGCTGGTGCCCAGTTCCATGATGGGGAATAAATCAGTGAGGTAGTCGCGCAATATGTTGCCCGTGGCACTGATGGTGTCCAGGCCGCGAACAACACGTTCAAGGGTGTAGCGCATGGCGCGCACTTGACTCATGATTTGGATGTCCAAACCATTGGTTTCGTGCTCGTGCAAATACATCTTGACTTTGCGGATCAATTGGGCTTCGTGGGGTCGGTAAGCATCCAGCCAGAAAACCACGGGCATGCCTGAATTGCGAGCGCGGTTAACTGCCAATTTCACCCAATCCCGAATGGCCGCGTCTTTGACTTCGCACATGCGCCAGATGTCGCCAACTTCAACGTCTTGACTCAGCAACACTTCGCCTGTTTCAAGGTCTGTGATGTTGGCAACGCCGTCTTCTGTGATTTCAAATGTCTTGTCATGTGAGCCATATTCTTCTGCTTGTTGTGCCATCAAGCCCACGTTAGGCACTGTGCCCATGGTTGTGGGATCGAATGCGCCATGCCACTTGCAGAAGTTGATGATCTCTTGGTAGATACGGGCAAAAGTCGATTCAGGCATTACCGCCTTGACGTCTTTCAAACGACCATCGGCGCCCCACATCTTGCCGCCGTTTCGAATCATCGCTGGCATGGAAGCATCCACAATCACGTCGTTGGGGGAGTGAAAGTTGGTGATGCCCTTGGCAGAGTCGACCATGGCCAACTCGGGACGATCTTCGTGACATGCGTGCAAATCGCGCATGATTTCCTCGCGCTTGGATTCAGGCAAGGTGGCAATTTTGTTGTACAAGTCGACCATGCCGTTGTTCACGTTCACACCGAGACCGGCAAAAAGCTGTTTGTGTTTTTCGAAAGCTTCTTTGTAAAAAATTTTGACGCAGTGACCAAACACGATGGGGTGTGAAACCTTCATCATGGTGGCTTTGACGTGCAAAGAGAACATCACGCCTGTTTCGTGTGCATCTTCAATTTCTTTTTCGTAGAAAGCTTCCAGAGCTTTCTTGCTCATGAACATGCTGTCAATGACTTCACGGTCCACCAAAGAGACTTTGGGCTTGAGCACAATGGCTTTTCCGCTCTTGGTAATGAGTTCCATCTTGACATCACGCGCGCGGTCCACAGTGATGGATTTTTCACCATGGTAAAAGTCACCTTGGTGCATGTGGGATACATGTGAGCGAGAGGCCTGGCTCCAATCAGCCATGCTGTGTGGATTTTTACGCGCAAACTCTTTGACAGCACGAGGTGCGCGGCGGTCTGAGTTGCCTTCACGCAAAACAGGGTTGACGGCTGAGCCAGTGCACTTGGAGTAGCGCGCTTTGATGTCTTTTTCTAGGTCGTTTTTTGGATTGTCTGGATAGTCTGGAAGTGCATAGCCTTTGCTTTGCAGCTCCTTGATCGCGATGACCAACTGGCCCACCGAGGCACTGATGTTGGGTAATTTGATGATGTTGGCTTCTGGCTTGAGGGTTAACTTTCCCAATGTGGCCAGGTTGTTGGGGATGCGCTGCGCCTCGGGCAAAAGGTCAGAAAACTCGCCCAAAATACGCGCGGCAAGCGAGATGTCGCTTGATTCAACCTCAATGCCAGCAGGTGCCGCAAAAGTGCGGATGACTGGCAAAAACGCCGCTGTCGCCAACAGAGGCGCTTCATCTGTCAGGGTGTAAATGATTTTGGATTTTTGATTGGCCATTCTCGTCCTCGTTTTTCTTTTGCATCAACCAGCTGTGCAAGACTCTATTAGATCTTAAAAGCAGTGCCTGACAGCCTGCTGATAAAAGGGCAAAGTGAAAAAGTGAGATTTCATTTCACATTGCGAAATGAAATGGGGTGGGGGAAATTCAACGCCAGACAGGGTGATTAGATTTGCGCTCTGAATCTTTTGGGTGAGAGCCCGGCATCTCGTGTGAAAACGCGGGAAAAGTAGGCCGGGTCTGAATAACCCAATGCATAAGCGATGGTCGAAATGTTAAGGTTTGTATAAGCCAAGTTTCTTCTGGCTTCTCTCATGATTCTGGCTTCAATCATGCGCAAGGCAGAGTTGCCTGTGGCTGCGCGAGTGAGTCGACTCAAGTGCGTTGGCGAGATGGCCAAAGATTTTGCGTAGTCATTGACTTGCCAGTGGTCGGTAAAGTGAACTTCAATCAACTCTTTGAAGCGTTGAACAAAATGCGAATCTGGCAGGGCCAATGCTGTAGGTTCTAGGTTGGCCAATTGCCTGGCGACCCAGCCTAGCAAAACGGCACTCAAACCTCGCAAAATGAGGGCGCGGGCTTTTTCTTGGGCAGAAAATTCATGCCAAATTTGACTGATATTTTGGCTGATGAATTTGTCCGCTTTCAGCACACTGGCGCGTGACAAGTCTTGATTCACATGGCCCACGCGCGTCAGCAGTTCATCCATCAATTCATCGGCAAAGGTGGTGACCCAACCCTGCGTTTCTTTTTTAAATCTGAACGAATGAACATGCCCTGGCGGTACGTTGACCAAGGATTGGGCTGTTAGTTTGAAGGATTGTCCGTCTAGCGTGACCACACCACCGCCGGTTTGAATCAGCAATACTTGGTGCAAGCGTGCGTGGCGATGAGGCGCAAGCTCCCAATCATGCAGGACCGAACGATCTGCAATGGTTTCGCAGTGCAGGACATCGGGGAGATGAGTTGATTCGCCAAAAAGGCTGAAAGACTGAATGACATTGGACGAAGGGGTCATGTTCGAAATGTACAAGTTTTAGAGAGTTTTGGCCATTTCATCCATGGCCATTTGAGGGTATCTTTCAATGTTCAAAAATTACCATGCCTGACCAACGGGCCTTAGGAGACAAAATGAAAACTCAAGTTTGCATCATTGGGGGTGGCCCTTCGGGTCTCATGCTCTCACAGTTGTTGCACCTCCAAGGCATTGAAACGGTGGTGTTGGAGAGGCAAACACGGG
>CANJOS010000025.1 GCA_947476015.1 Comamonadaceae bacterium
CAGACTCGCCATAAGTGTCGATGCCGACCACCGCTGCAACGCCATATTTCCACCAGCCATCGGTGCTGCCCATCTCAACCGCCACGCGCGGCAAGCCGGCGGGCAAGACTTCAGATTTGTAGCTGCTGGCTTGACGATCGAAGGTGGTGGTGCTGGGCATGGACACCACGCGCACGCCAATTTTTTTCTCTGCCAACAATTCTTGTGCTTTCAAAGCCAACTGCACTTCAGAGCCAGTGGCAATGATGACGGCCTTGGTTTTCTTGATGCCGACGCGAGAGGGTTCAGCCAACACATAAGCGCCGCGGCTGATCTCGCCCAAATCAGACTTGGGTGCGTAAGGCAAGTTTTGACGTGACAACAACAAGGCGGTGGGGCGGTCTTTGTTTTCCAAAGCCACGGCCCAAGCCACGGTGGTTTCTGCTGTATCGCCCGGACGCCAAACATCCAGGCCTGGAATCAAGCGCAGGCTGGCAGCGTGCTCAATGGACTGGTGGGTGGGGCCGTCTTCACCCAAACCAATCGAGTCGTGAGTGAACACATGGATCACGCGCTGCTTCATGAGCGCCGCCATGCGAATCGCGTTGCGTGAATAGTCGCTGAACGTGAGGAAGGTGCCGCCGTAGGGGATGAAGCCACCGTGCAATGTCACGCCGTTCATGATGGCAGCCATGCCGAATTCGCGCACACCGTAATTGATGTGACGGCCTATTTGACCCTTGTCATTCTTCACCACGTCGCCAGCCAAGTTGATGCGCAAAGCAGGCGTAGAAGATGTGTTGGTGAGGTTGGAGCCTGTGAGATCGGCAGAACCGCCCAGCATTTCGGGCAAGGCTGCGGTGAAGGCTTCCAAGGCCAATTGACTGGCTTTGCGGCTGGCCACAGTTTCGGCTTTGGTATGCGCTGAAATGACAGCGTCCACCGCAGTTTGCGCAAAGTTCTTCGGCAAATCGCCCTTCATGCGGCGCACAAATTCTTTGGCCAAGGCGGGGTGTGCTGCTTTGTAGGCGGCAAAGGCTTTGTTCCATTCGGCTTCGCGTGCCACGCCATTTTGTTTGGCATCCCAGTGGGCGTAAACATCTTTTGGAATGACGAAAGGCGCATGCGACCAGCCCAAGGCTTCGCGCGTGAGTTTGATTTCTTCTGCGCCCAAAGGTTCGCCATGCGCTTTGGAGGTGTTGGCGCGGTTAGGGCTGCCTTTGCCAATGGCTGTTTTGCAAACAATGAGTGTGGGTTGATCGACGCTGTTCTTTGCATCAGCAATGGCCTTGGCCACTGCTGCAGCATCGTGACCATTCACAGCGTCAATCACGTTCCACCCGTAAGCGGCAAATCGCTGCGGCGTGTTGTCAATGAACCAAGGGGCCACTTGGCCGTCAATGGAAATGCCGTTGTCGTCATACAAAGCAATCAGCTTGTTGAGTTTCCAAGCGCCCGCCAATGCGCAAGCTTCGTGGCTGATGCCCTCCATCAAGCAACCATCGCCCATGAACACATAGGTATGGTGATCAACGATGTGGTGACCCGCTTGGTTAAATTCTGCGGCCAACAATTTCTCAGCCAAGGCCATGCCCACCGCATTGGTGATGCCTTGTCCCAAAGGACCGGTGGTGGTTTCAACGCCAGGGGTGATGCCCACTTCGGGGTGACCGGCGGTTTTGCTGTGCAATTGGCGAAAGTTTTTCAATTCGCCGATGGGCAAGGGGTAGCCTGTGAGGTGGAGCAAGGCGTAAATGAGCATGGAGCCGTGGCCGTTGGACAAAACAAAGCGATCACGGTTGGCCCAATGCGGGTTTTTGGGGTTGTGTTGCAAGTGCTCGCCCCACAAGGCCACGGCCATGTCGGCCATGCCCATGGGCGCGCCTGGGTGACCCGAGTTGGCTTGTTGAACAGCGTCCATGGCCAGGGCACGAATTGCATTGGCCATTTGTTGAGCTGCAGGTTGAGTGATTGCCATGGGGGCTCCAAATGAAAGGTCGTGTGAAATTGACGGGTTAGCCCGATATTTTACTGCTCGGGAGCTTGCTTAAGCCCGACAGCGTGGCAACATAGGGGCATGCGTTTGAATCCCTTGGAACCCCATTCAGAGCCCAGCACAGAGAATCGAGGGGACGGCACCACTGCCATTCCAGTGGCCAGTGCCATGGTCTTGGCCGCAGGGCGTGGTACGCGGATGCGGCCCTTGACCGATGAGACCCCTAAACCCCTGCTGCTGGTTCAGGGAAAGCCTTTGATGCAATGGCACATGGAGGCCCTCTGCAAAGAAGGGCATCATGAGCAACTGATCAACATGGCATGGTTGGGTTCAAAAATTGAAGCTTACTTTGGCTTGAACCCTGACTTGCCAGGCGCGGGTCGAATCCGACTGCGTTATTCAAACGAAGGCAAAGACTTTGGTTATGCCCTAGAAACTGCGGGTGGCATTGTGCGAGCCTTGCCTTATTTAAGCGCTGTATTTTGGGTGGTTGCAGGGGATGTCTTTGCACCCGAGTTTAAATTTTCAACACACCACCAAGAAGCTTTTGCAAGCAGCGACAAATTGGCGCATCTTTGGTTGGTGCCCAACCCCGCGCACAATCCTGAGGGCGACTTTGGTTTGTCAGATGAAGGCTTGGCGCTGAATTTGCCCAAGCCTGCAAACTTGTTCACCTTCAGCACAATTGCGCTGTACAAAAAAGAATTTTTTGACCTTGCATGGACTGGCATACCCTCGGGTAATTCGAAGGGCAAGGCGGCCCCATTGGCCCCCTTGTTGCGCGCTGCCATGAACCGAGGGCTGGTGAGTGCAAGCCTCTACGAAGGTGCATGGACCGATGTGGGCACCCCTGAGCGTTTGAGGGAATTGAATCAAAACATCCCAGCCCTGTAAACTGGACTGTCTGCTTTTCACGGTATCACCCCATGACACTTGATTCCAACTTGTATGCCAAGCGCAGAGCGCAACTGGCGGCGCACATGGCGGCAGAAGCGCCTAACAGCATTGCCATCATTCCAACAGCCCCCGAGCGCCAGCGCAACCGCGACAGCGATTTCTTGTACCGGCACGACAGTTATTTTTACTACTTGACGGGTTTCACAGAGCCCAATGCCTGGCTGGTCATCACATCAGACGGCCGATCGACTTTGTTTTGCCAACCCAAAGATTTAGAACGAGAAATTTGGGATGGTGTTCGTCTGGGCCCAGAAGCTGCACCCGCGCATTTGGCGGTGCAAGAGGCTTGGTCGGTGGCTGGCTTGGATGCCAAGCTGCCAGGCTTGCTGGAAAACAAATCGGTGGTTTGGTACCCCTTTGCAACCCATCCAAGTTTGTCATCGCGCATTGAAACAGGCTTGAGTGCTGTGCGGGCTCGAGTTCGCTACGGGGCACTTTGCCCAGCCCAGCAACGAGATGTTTGCGGCATTTTGGATGAGATGCGCTTGGTCAAAGACGCGCATGAATTGAAGATCATGCGACGTGCTTCGCAAATCAGTGCGCGCGCCCACATTCGGGCCATGAAATGCACGGCCGCCATGATTCGCGCAGGCGCAGATGTTCGTGAATATCACCTGGACGCCGAGTTGTTGCATGAGTTCCGTCAACACGGTTCTCAATATCCGGCCTATGGCTCCATCGTTGCAGGCGGCGCCAATGCCTGTGTCTTGCATTACCGCGCTGATGCCGCACCCATCCTCAATGGTGACTTGGTGCTCATTGACGCAGGCTGCGAACTTGATGGTTACGCCAGCGACATCACACGCACGTTTCCTGCCAATGGCAAATTCAGTTCAGCACAACGGGTCTTGTACGAGTTGGTGTTGGCCTCTCAAGATGCCGCCATTGCAGCCACGCATGAAGGCGCGCGCTTTGTTGAGCCGCATGAAGCCACAGTCAAAGTGCTGGCACAAGGTCTTTTGGATGTAGGCCTTTTAGATGCCAACAAGGTGGGCACGGCGCAAGATGTGATTGCCAACCGAAGCTACTTTCAGTTTTACATGCACCGAACAGGGCATTGGTTGGGCATGGATGTGCACGACTGTGGAAGCTATGTTGAGCCCTCAGAAGTCGGCTCCTACAGCGAGCGAAAAGACCCCCTCAGCGGCGAGCTCATCAAGGACCGACCCAGCCGTATTTTGCGGCCAGGCATGGTGCTCACCATTGAGCCTGGCCTGTATGTCAGACCTGCGCCTGGGGTGCCCGAGCGCTTTCACAACATTGGCATTCGAATTGAAGACGATGCTGTTGTGACCGCCAAGGGTTGCGAGTTGATCACCAGAGAGGTGCCTGTGAAAGCCGATGAAATTGAAGCTTTGATGCGTGACTGATCCCTCGGCAGGGCCTCACTCAGGCCCTGAGGCCTTGTCAAAAAAGGCTTTCATGACCGGGGTTTAAAATGGGGCCATTCAGAACTTCAGACCGTTCATGGCGTGAATGGTCCGTTCTTCCTCAACAGGAGACATCCCATGCCCACCATCAATGCAGAAGAAAGGCGCGAACAACTGCGCCGCGCTGCCCTTGAGTATCACGAATTTCCAACCCCGGGCAAAATTTCCATTGCGGCGACCAAGCAATTGGTGAACCAGCACGATTTGGCCCTGGCTTATTCACCGGGTGTTGCTGCGCCTTGTGAAGAAATTGTCAAAGACCCTGCCGCGGCTTTCAAATACACCAGCCGAGGCAATTTGGTGGGGGTCATCACCAATGGCACCGCGGTGCTGGGCTTGGGAGACATTGGCCCGTTGGCAGGCAAACCCGTTATGGAGGGCAAAGCGGTTTTGTTTAAAAAGTTTTCTGGCATCGATGTCTTTGACATTGAAATCAACGAAAAAGATCCTGAAAAGCTGGTTGAAATCATTGCAGCGCTAGAGCCCACCTTTGGCGGCATCAATTTAGAAGACATCAAAGCCCCGGATTGTTTCTACGTCGAGCGCAAGTTGCGCGAGCGAATGAAGATACCCGTCTTTCACGACGATCAGCACGGCACCGCCATTACAGTTGGCGCCGCTATTTTGAATGGTTTGAAGGTGGTGGGCAAAGATCCCAGCCAGGTCAAGTTGGTCACTTCGGGTGCCGGTGCTGCTGCGTTGGCTTGTTTGAAGTTGTTGGTCAAACTGGGCATTCGGCGAGAAAACATTTGGGTCACCGATTTGGCAGGCTTGGTCTATGAAGGCCGAACCGAGTTAATGGACGAAGACAAAATTCAGTTCTCGCAAAAAACATCAGAGCGCACATTGGCGGAAGTCATTGAGGGGGCAGACGTGTTTTTGGGTTTGTCAGCCGGCGGTGTTTTGAAGCAAGACATGGTTAAGAGAATGGCACCCAAGCCTTTGATTTTTGCACTCGCCAATCCCAACCCTGAAATATTGCCTGAAGAAGTGAAAGCCGTTCGTGACGATGCCATCATGGCCACCGGACGTTCAGATTATCCCAATCAGGTGAACAATGTTTTGTGCTTCCCCTACATCTTCAGGGGTGCCCTTGACAGTGGTGCAACCACCATCAGCCAGGAGATGGAAATTGCGGCTGTTTATGCCATTGCAGAGTTAGCACAAGCAGAGCAAAGTGAAGTGGTGGCCGCGGCTTATGCCGGTGAGCCTTTGGCATTTGGCCCTGAGTATTTGATTCCAAAGCCGTTTGACCCTCGCTTGATGATCAAGATTGCGCCAGCAGTGGCGCAAGCTGCAGCCGACAGCGGTGTGGCTTTGCGCCCTATTGCAGACATGGAAGCCTATCGCGAGAAATTGCAAAGTTTCGTCTACGCATCGGGCACCACCATGAAGCCCATTTACACGGCCGCCAAACTGGGTTCGAAAAAACGCGTGGCCTACAGTGAAGGCGAAGAAGAGCGCATTTTGCGCGCCGCACAAATTGTGTCGGACGAAGGTTTGGCGCGCCCCACTTTGATTGGCCGCCCTGCCGTCATTGCAGAACGCATTGAGAAGTTTGGCTTGCGGTTGAAAGAGGGCGTTGATTATGAAGTGGTCAACGTTGAGCAAGACGAACGTTACAGAGACTTTTGGCAGACCTATCACCGGATGACCCAGCGCAAAGGCATCACAGTTCAGGTCGCTAAGATTGAAATGCGCCGCCGCTTGTCCCTTATCGGCACCATGTTGCTGCACAAAGGCGATGTCGATGGCCTGATCTGCGGAACGTGGGGCACCATTTCAATGCACTTGCCCTATGTCGATCAAGTGATTGGCAAGCGCTCGGGCGTGAACACCTTTGCTTGTATGAATGGCTTGTTATTGCCGAATCGACAGGTTTTTTTGGTTGATACCCATGTGAACTACGATCCAACTGCTGAACAGTTGGCAGAAATCACCGTCATGGCCGCCCAAGAGATGAAGCGTTTTGGCATTCGACCTAAAGCGGCACTGTTGTCGCACTCTAACTTTGGCACTTCCAACGAACCCAGCGCCATCAAAATGCGACAAACTCTGGAGCTGCTTCAGAAAAATGCCCCGTGGTTAGAGGTTGATGGTGAGATGCATGGTGACATTGCACTGGATGGCGATGCACGGGCGATGCAAATGCCCAACGGGTCCCTGCACGGCGACGCCAATTTGCTGGTTTTGCCCAACATTGACGCCGCCAACATTTCCTATAACCTGCTTAAAACTGCCGCAGGTGGCAACATTGCCGTCGGTCCGGTCCTTCTTGGAGCGGCCAAACCGGTTCACATCCTCACGCCTAGCGCCACAGTCCGACGGATTGTCAATATGACGGCCCTCACCGTGGCTGACGCCAACGCGGTTCGCTGATCTTCAAAGAGAAATCCCTTTTATTGGGGAAAGTACTTGCAAAATTTTGCACATTGCGGCAAACTAGCGCCTTCGAATTTCGGGTTTACCCGTGGATTTTGAGCGTTGTAAATGAGTTTGTAGCCGCTGTGTCACATGGATTTCATGCGTAAAAAGACGCTAGATTTTGCTGGTTTAGTCGTTTGTATAGGATTGCTCTTTGCATTCTGCACAAACTTGGTGCATGCGAAATCAGAGGTCGAGGCGCAAGTCTCCTTGTCCATTGCGCTACAGGATTTGCCCAAAGAGGGCCAAGAAACCTATCAACTCATCCGTCAGGGTGGGCCTTTTCGGTATGAAAAAGATGGGGTTATTTTTGGCAATCGGGAGCGGCAATTGCCTCAGGCAAAGCGCGGTTTTTACCGCGAATACACCGTCAAAACCCCCGGGGAAAGAAGCCGTGGCGCTCGTCGAATTGTGTGTGGGGGTGAAGAACCCCGTATTCCTAAGCAGTGTTTTTACACGCAGGATCATTACGCAAGTTTTCGGGAAATTGTGAACACACCCTGAATGGGGGGTGTCAGCCAAGGACAGAAATGAGTCAAGAGATGAATGCTGGTATTCGGTATTTGTCAATGAAGGCCCACAAGGCTGTTTACAAAATAAGAGAGTGAGTACGGCGATGGACAAGCCAATTCGACAGGACCAAGAAACACCTTTAAAAGGTGTGAGGACGAACATCGTCCAGTCGATTCGTGCATTTCGCGTGAACGATTTACAAGAGGCAGCACAGGGCCTGGGACACCATTTTCTGTATGCCAATTTGTCCAAGGCGCAAAGCAAACAAGACGTTCTCGATCTGATCGCAGGACAATTCACCTTGCCTTCACATTTCGGTAAAAACTTCGATGCTTTGTACGATTGCATGACCGATCCCTTGCACAAGTCTGGCCCTCAGCCCGGTTTCATTGTGGTGTTAGAGCAGATCCCTGCAAACTCTAAATTTGACAAAGAAGCGCGCGAGCAGTTGCTCGATATCTTCCGCGACACTGCAGACTACTGGGGCGACCGCAAGGTGCCGTTCCGTTGCTTCTATTCATTCTCTGTCGCACGAGCTGCGACACCGGGTTCAGAGAAGCAACTTGAAACGACGCCAGAGTTGGATGCCGACGGCGTTGAGATGGTGACCGAAGAAGGTGAAAAAATGCCCACCGACAAGTTGGTCGATGTCTCCCCCTTGGCGCTGCGAATGAGCAGCCCCTTCAATGCCGGTTATTGGCTTGCAGCGGCTTAAGATTCATTCAGCAAAATTCAGCTTCTAGCAAAAAGGTGCAAAGGCATTCGAGCCTTGCACCTTTTTTTGATTGGCACGCTGGGTATTTCAAACGTCCAAGGACAAGGCGAGCTGCAAATACTCGCTCACAGGCACCTCTTCTGCGCGGCGATGAACGTCGAAAGTGCCTGCAAAATTCCGCTCCGTGAGCCAAGCGCCCAAGGTGTGGCGGAGCAGTTTGCGGCGTTGGCTGAAGGCCACCTGAACCAATTTTTCCAGAAGCTTGAGCTTGATCGGAACAGGCTGATCACGGGGCACCATGCGCACCACTGCGCTGTCGACACGAGGTGGTGGGTCAAAACTTTCCGGCGGTACAAACAAAACATTTGCCATTTCATAGCGCCACTGCAGCATGACCGAGAGTCGGCCATAGTCTGAGGTAGAGGGCGATGCCACCATGCGGTCGACCACCTCTTTTTGCAACATGAAGTGCTGGTCTTCGACGGCTTGAACATGCTCTAGCAAATGAAACAAGATGGGAGTCGAAATGTTGTACGGCAAGTTGCCCACCACGCGCAATTTTTTGCCATCGGCCAGCGCAGTGAAATCGACCTTGAGAACGTCTGACTCCAAAACCATCAGATGTTTGTGAAGGCGAAGGCGCAGTGCCAAATCGCGGTCTAACTCAATGACCGTTAAGTGGCCCAGTCTTTCCACCAAGGGTTGCGTCAGTGCCGCCAACCCAGGGCCAATCTCAACCATCGCTTGGCCTGCTTGGGGGTTGATGGCTTCAACGATGGCATTGATGATGCTGCCATCCGATAAAAAATGTTGTCCGAAACGCTTGCGCGGGATGTGTTTCATTGGGGCGGGTCGCGCAACTCGACATAGGCGCGGCCTCGCAACTCTTCCACCCAGCTTGAGTACATTTCATCAATTTTCTTTTCACGCAATTGCCCGCGAATCCACTCGCGTTGTTCGCGAATCGTCAAGGGCGTCTCACGTCTTTCAAGCACTTGAATCAGGTGAACCCCAAAGCGTGAAACCAAAGGATCGCTGACTTGGCCCGGGCGAAGTTTGTTCATAAGCTCTTCGAATTCGGGTACAAATTGACCAGGGCTGGCCCAGCCCAAATCGCCACCCGACGAGGCGCTGCCATCTTGTGAGAACTGGCGGGCCAACTCAGCAAAGTCAGCGCCTGATTGAATGCGTTGTTTGTAGCCGAGCAAGCGATTTCGAGCGACCGTTTCGTTCAAATCGGATCCTAGGCTCAGCAAGATGTGACGTGCACGCGTTTGGACAACCATCACGGTACTCAGATCACTTTGTTTTTTCTCGAGCACTTTCAAAATGTGAAAACCTGCACCTGATCGGAGGGGCTCAGAAACATCACCTTTAGTTAGGGCGGATGCACTCTCAACAAACAAGGTGGGGTAGCGTTCGGCGGGACGCAAACCCATTTCGCCGCCATTGGCGCCTTTGTCCGCCGCTTGGGAGTTCGCCCTTGCCAGTGCCGCAAAATTCTCACCTGATTTGGCGCGTTGAGAAATTTGTTGTGCCTTTGCCTGAAGCTCACTGACTTCCTTGTCGCTGCTGTTTTCTGGCACAGCAATTAAAATCATGGCCAAATTCAAATCAACTGAAACCGTGCTGGTCTGTTTGCCAGCTTGTTGATTTTGAAGGTACTGGTCAATTTCGGTGTCAGCCACGCGAGCGCGGTTGTCAACTTCACGCTCACGCAATTTGGTGATCATGAGTTGGTTGCGAAGTTGCTCCCGAAATGCAGCGACGCTCAAGCCTTCGCTGGTGATGCGCTTGCGCAGTTCTTCTTTGGGAACTTGATTTTGACGCGCGATGCTTAACTCTGCTTGATCAAGCTCGGCGTCATCAATGCGAATACCATTTTCACGGGCCTGTTGCAGTTGGGCTTTTTCGTTGATCAATTGATCAAGGGCTTGTTTCGTTAAGGCTTGTGCACTGAGAGAGGGCACGCCAGCAGGGGACTGTTTGAGGAGTCGGACTTTGAGCGCTTGAACCTCACTGTTGGTGACGGGCTCAGAATTGACAACCGCCACGATGAAGTCTGCCGATCGGACTTGGAGACTCGTTTGCGCTTGGGCCATCATGGCACAACCCATGCTGGCCCATAAAACCGCTACAACATGCAAGACGCTGTGTGCTTGCTTCATGCAACAGGCAGCTGCTTGGCAAGTTAAATACCAGACAGGCTTGTTGAGAGGCATTGAAAAATGATCAGTCATAAGTGGTGAATCGGCTGGTTGGCGCCAAGTCTTCGCGCAGGTATTGGTAACGGGGGATATTGTCTCGCAATGTTTTCAAAGGGCTAGACCCAACTCTGGCGAATCCTACGAACTCAAGTTGAAACAAAATTCGGCTTCGAGCGGCGCTGGCCGTGCTTTGGAGGCGTTCAAGCACAACGCGTCCCAGCCAGCAACCCGCATCGTATTCGAAGCCTAACAAGGTATCGACCATTTTGCCGTCTTTCAGGCTGAAGTTCATTCTGCCCACGCTGTACCAACGGTCGCCACCCAGGCCTTGTCCTGGGACCAGGAGGGGCCCATTGGCAGAGGGTGTTTCATTGGCAGCAAAACTGAAGTCACGCAAGGGCCATTGCCAGCCCACATCAATCTGCTCACTTTGGTCGCGCGTCAATCGATAGGCTGTGTTGAAGACGCGATAAGGGCTGGGATTGAATCGTGTGGTGAGTGTGGTGCGAGTGGTGCGATGCGTTTGTGCGTCAAATTGCAGGGTGGAATCAAAGCTCCAGCGATTGTCCCAACGCACGCCAGCGCCCAGCAAAATATCGCTGAAACCAGACGAAACAGGAAGCTCGCCCGGCAAACGGACCTGTTGATCTGAAAAACGATAGCGTTGTGCCACGCCAAATCGAGCCAACTCGGCGCCTGTGTTGGCATCGAACAGTCGGCTGTTCACGCCCAAAGTGACCAAGTTGTTGTCGGCAATACGATCTTGACCAACGTAAGGATTCTCAGCGTAAACAGTGGTGAGGTTGAAGTCAGTAGCGCCACTGTCGTAGCTTGGCAAGAGACTCTGATCTTTGTAGGGTGTGCGAACAAAAAATGCGCGTGGTTCTAAGGTCTGGCGCAGCCCGCGGCCAAAAAAATTGGCGTCACGCTCATAAACCAGTCCTGTGTCGAGGCTGAAGGTGGGCAGTAAGCGCGTGGCCTCTAATTGGCCGTTGGCCAAGGGTGCATCCAGTTGATAGCGCGTGCCATGCAATTGAACTTTGGGGATGAGGAAGCCCCAAGGCTTTAGCCATGGCCGACTGACCTGCGCAGCCGCAAAACTGCGCTGACCATTTCGCAGCAAGGCGGCAGTGCCGCCTGGAATTTTGCTGAAATCGGCTTCAAAGCGAGTGGTGTCCGCCGTCATCGCAAAGTCAAAGCCACCGACATCCCACTTGTTGTAACGCGCCATGATTTGGGGCGAGCGGTCATAGGGGGGGGTAATGGGCGAGCTGACATCTTGCAGGGTTTGGAACTGCAACACCTGCATCATCATGGACAAGTCGCCTTGTGCCCAAAAAAGGCTGCCAGTGGCAGGCAATAAGCGCTGCGTCAATGACAAACCGGCGCGGGGGAAATCACGCCAATACTGATCGTCACTGACGCGGTTGATGTTGACATTGAAACCCAGCCGACCCAACAAGGGGTTGCCGGTGTCATATCCGCCCATATTTTGAGTTGAAACCCCCCAGCGAGATTGTTCTCGCAAGCGGTCTTGGGGCATGACATTCAAGCGAGTCTGTCCTTGGGCGTCGGGCTCCAAATAACGAAACTCTGTATCGACGGCGACACCCCGCTTGGACATCACCGTGGTTGTCAGGGTGGCATCCCGATTGGGCGCAATGTTCCAGTAGTAAGGTGATGAAATTTCAATGCCGCTGACGGTGTCAATGCCAATCAGGGGGGCCAATAAACCAGACTGCCTTGAGTTGCTCAGCGGAAAACTCAGGGAGGACGCCGACAAGATGGGCACATCCTTGAACCTCAGTTGCAAGTCCTTGGCTTGAATGGAGTTGTCTTCTTCATTCACCTGAAGGCTTGCCGCTTTCAGCACCCACTCGGGTAACCAGCTGGGTCCAGGCAGCCTTGAGCAGGTGGTGTAGGTGGCGTTTTTAATGGTGGCCCGCTGCGGGTCAATGAACTCAATTTCGGTAGCCGCACCGTGCCCCCCTCCCTTGAGCAGGGTGTACTCTGCTTGAGAAAATGTGCCTTGGAATGAGTCTGCCTGCAAGCTTAAAGAGGATCCTTGAAACACATTGCCCTCGCGTGTGATGCGAACTTGCCCTTGTGCTTTGAGCTTGTCTTGAGATTGGTCATATTCAATGCGTTGCGCCCTGACCGTCAGGCCTTGTTTGCGCAAGAGTGCATCACCTTCAATCACCATCTCAAAGTCGGGGCGTGTGTCAATGCGCTCGCCCGTGACAAAGACGGGGGATTGTTTGCGCTCGATTTCGGAGATTTTTTCTTCTAAGCGAGCGCTGCTTTGCAGGCTGATGCCGGGTTTGGTTTGAGCGAAAACCGGCACGTGTCCAAGCAACAAGCCACACCATGTCAAGGCTTGAGCAAGCTTTTTGATCTGAAATGTGAAAGAGGTCTTCAAGGGGTTTTCGTCCGATTTGACGGGTGTTTGTAGAATGGATTATCCATGAGTGCTGGTCACAGGTGCAGAGACCCGTGACAGAGCAGCTTGGCAGATTGTTGGCAAGGGCACAAAGACGCCGCGCCGACCTGATTGAACTGGAACAAGAACTTGAATTCTGAAGAAAATTTAATCACACCATTGACCTGGGCGACGCCCGAGCGCCAGCAGGCTTGTGAAGCCTGGCTGAACAGCCTGGTCCTCACGCGGGGCGTGGTGCCTCAAAGCTTGCGCATTGCCTCAGCTGACGCCAGTTTCAGGCGCTATTTGCGAGTCGACACGACGTCAGGTGCAAGCTTGATTGTGATGGATGCGCCGCCAGAAAAGGAGAATTGCCAACCCTTTGTCAAAGTGGCCTTGTTGATGAAGGCGGCCGGCTTAAACGCCCCAGAAGTATTGGCTTGGAATGAGCACCATGGCTTCATGTTGCTTACCGACTTGGGAGACCGAACCATGATGTCTGCCATCGACCCGCAAAACCCTCAGGCCAATCATGGCCTTTACATGTCAGCGGTAGACGCTTTGATTGCGTGGCAGCTTTCATCCAAATCCGGTGAGCTACCTCCTTACGATGAGGCATTGTTGAACCGGGAGCTCAGCCTGTTTCCCGATTGGTATTTGAAACAGCACCGAGGGATTGCGCTCGAGGGCAAGATGCAAGTTACTTTGGAGTCAAGCTTCAAGATGTTGGTCGCCCGCAACCTGGCCGCGCCAAAGGTGTTTGTGCACCGTGATTTCATGCCTCGCAATTTGATGATGCCCAAGGGCTCTGGCGCTGCCTTAGGCGTGCTGGATTTTCAAGATGCCGTTCACGGCCCAGTGACCTATGACATCGCCAGCCTGATGCGCGACGCCTTTCTCACATGGGAGGAAGATTTTGTGTTGGATGTCACCATTCGGTATTGGGAAAAAGCCCGCAAAGCTGGCCTTCTTGACTATGAGGATTGGCACCAAGATTTTGGTGTCTTTTACAGGGCCGTAGAGTGGATGGGTTTGCAGCGGCATCTCAAAGTGGCTGGTATTTTTGCGCGCCTCACCTTGCGCGATGGCAAAGAAAAATACCTGGCCGATGCACCGCGATTCATTGCCTACATCAAGGCCACGGCTTCACGGTACATCGAACTGAAACCCCTTTTGCGATTGATTGAAGAAGTTGAGGGCACGGACGGCGTGACGGGCTTTGCTTTTGGCCGTCTGTAAGCGAAGCACCATGTCTTACTTTCCACGCTTTCACTGTCCTTGCAATTTGGCGCCGAGCATGATCCTGAGTTTGCCAGCGGGAACGGCGCGGCATGTTCAAGTGCGCAGACTTCAGCCCAATGATGTGATCACTTTGTTCAATGGCGAAGGAGGTGAGTACACAGCCAGAATTCAACATATGGGACGCAGCGATGTTCAAGTGCAAGTGGAAACAAAGTCCGAGGTCGATCGAGAATTGCCTTTTCACGTGAGCTTGTGGTCCGGCATGATTGCCAATGAGCGCATGGATTGGTTGCTTGAGAAGGCCACAGAGCTTGGCGCGGCCAAGGTGTTGCCCATCATGGCCGAGCGAAGTGTTTTAAAGCTCAAGGGCGAGCGCGCAGACAAAAAGCTGGCCCATTGGCAGGCCATTGCGGTGGCCGCCAGTGAGCAATGCGGGCGCAATCGGGTGCTGCAAGTTCTGCCGGCATTGAGCCTGTCCGCGGCATTGATGGAAGCCACAGAGACGGCTCCCTTGGCGCACCGTTGGGTCTTGTCTTTGGCCAAAGGCGCACAAAGTTTGCAAAGCGCCATCACAAGTTTGTCGTCCTTGGCGCCCAAGGCGGTCATTTTGCTGAGTGGACCTGAGGGGGGCTTGAGCCCGGAGGAGGAGGCCCGAGCTTTGGCTGCTGGTTTCAAGCCGGTCAGTCTCGGAACCCGGGTTTTGCGCGCTGAAACCGCACCTGTCGCCGTTTTGTCTGCTCTGGGAGCCTTGGGATAGATACACTCGGGTGTATGAACCCCAACCTCCTCTTGTTGGCCTTGTGCCAAGGTCTTTTTCTCACCAACAACATCACTTTCATAGCCATCAATGGCTTGGTGGGATTGAGCCTTGCGCCTTTGGGCTGGATGGCCACATTGCCCGTGATGGGGTATGTGGTGGGCGGCGCATTGTCCACTGGATTGGTGGCCAAGTCGCAAGCCAAATGGGGTCGACGGGTGTCTTTCCAACTGGGCTTGTTGGTCGGCTTGTTGTCAGCGGCTTTGTGTGCCTACGCGGCCTTCAAGCAAGACTTTCCTTTGTTGGTGCTCGCCACTTTGATGGCTGGTTATTACAGCGCCAATGGCCAGCTCTACCGTTTTGCTGCTGCTGAGCTTGTTGAGCCCTCTTTTCGGGAAAAGGCGGTGTCATGGGTCATGGCCGGTGGTTTGATTGGTGCGGTGGTGGGGCCCAACATGGCGGCGCACAGTAAAACTTGGTTTGAAACACCTTTCATGGGTGCTTACTTGTCACTCATGGGGGTGGCTTTACTGGGCATGGTGGTGATGCAATTTGTGAAATTTCCGCCAGCACCAGAAAAGGTGAAAGGCAGTTCAGACGGCAGGCCCCTGTTAGAAATCATGAAGCAGCCCATTTTCATTGTGGCAGCAGCCTCAGCCGCGCTTTGTTATGGTGTGATGAACTTGCTCATGGCCGCCACCCCCTTGGCGATGCAGGTCTGCGGTTTCAGTTTCTCCGAAGCTGCGTTTGTCTTGGAGTGGCATGTGATTGGCATGTTTGCACCAGGATTTGTGACCGGGCACCTGATCAAACGTTTTGGTGCTTTGCCCGTCATGGGGGTCGGTGTGTTGCTGAATTTTGCATGCATTGCAGTTGCTTTGTCTGGCACTGAAATTCATCAGTTTGTGATCGCCTTGTTTTTATTGGGTGTGGGCTGGAATTTCTTGTTCACTGGCAGCACCACTTTGTCGATGACAGCTTGGCGACCTGAAGAAAAAGACCGTGGCCAAGCCGCTGTCAATTTCTGTGTGTTTGGCACCATGGTCTTTACCTCGTTTGCATCGGGTGCCTTGGTGACCACCCAAGGTTGGATGTGGCTCAATTACGGCTCATTGGTGCCAGTGATGCTCACGGCTGTGGCCATTGCGTGGCTGGCTTGGCTGCGCAAAATGAAAGCCGCAGCTTAAGTTCAGGGCATGGCGGCCATGACCGCTGCCACCGAGGCGGTGAGTTTTTTGGCGTAGGGCACATGCAGAAATTCATTGGGGCCATGTGCGTTGCTTTTGGGTCCCAAAACACCGCACACCATCATTTGCGCTTTTGGAAAGCCTTGGCTGAGCATGTTCATGAGTGGAATGGTGCCGCCTTGTCCAATGTGACCCGCTGCGGCACCAAAGTGCGATTGACTGGCGCTTTGCAAAGCCTGCTCAAACCAGGCTGTGCTGCTTGGTGCGTTCCAACCGGTGGCACCGCCACCGGATTCAAAAGTGACACGGGCTTGATAGGGCGCGTTGTCTTCGAGCAATGTTTTCATCTCAGCAACGGCTGCTGCCGCTTCTACCAAGGGCGGCAAGCGCAAACTGAGTTTGAACGCGGTGTAGGGCCGCAGCACATTGCCAGCATTTTCTAAAGTGGGAAAGCCCTCTGCGCCAGTGACACTCAAGGTGGGTGCCCACGTGCGATTGAGCAAAGCTTGCAGCGGGTCAGTGGTGGTGGGCAGCGCAAACGCGGTAGAGCCACCGCAATCGAAGTGAGCCCAGGGGAACCGTTTGTAAACCTCATCACCCAAAATGTTGGCGGTGGCTTTGGCTTGAGCCAAACGATCGGCGGGGACTTCGCAGTGAAAGCTGGCCGGTAACAAACGCCCTGACTTGCTGTCTTCTAAACGATCTAAAACTTGCCGCATGATGCGAAAGCTAGAAGGAACCAATCCCGAGGCATCACCGGAGTGAACGCCTTCCGTCAAAATTTCAACCTTCAAGGTGCCGCTGGCCATGCCGCGCAGGCTGGTGGTGAGCCAGAGTTGGTCGTAGTTGCCTGCACCACTGTCTAAGCAAATGACCAAGCCCACATCCCCCAAGCGGGTGCGCAAGAGATCGATGTATGGCAACAAATCGTAAGAGCCAGACTCTTCGCATGTTTCGATCAAGCCCACAATTCTTGGATGGGGTGTGTTCTGATTTTTAAGAGCTTGCACCGCAGCAATGCTGGCATAGGCGGCGTAACCGTCGTCGGCACCGCCACGACCAAAAAGTTTGCCGTCTTCATATTTCGGCGTCCAGGGCCCTAGGTCATGGCGCCAGCCATTGAACTCAGGTTGTTTGTCCAAGTGGCCGTACATCAAAATTGTTTGACCCGTCCCTTCGGCCAGTGCCCGCGTGGCGGGGATGTCAAAAAACAAAACGGGAGTGCGTCCTGGCAAGCGAACAATTTCCAGAGTGAGACCGGTCACCTTTTGCGCCTCCATCCATTCAGCGGTTTGCCTGAGCACGTGGTCGAGGTGGCCATTGGCTTGCCAGTTGACATCAAAGGCGGGTGACTTGGCTGGCACTTCAATGTAGCGGGTGAGCTCTTTCAGAATTTGCGAATCCCAAGCGTGAGTGACATCGCTTAAAGCCTTTTCCGCATTCAGTGCATGAGCGGGAATTTCTTTGTGAAGGGGTGCGTTCATGAAACTCTCCAAAAAATCAGTTTGATTTCAGCCAAGACAAACCTCTTGAGGTACCACCAGCGGCGGTGTCGGCAGGCACATATTCACATCCAATCCAACCTTGCCAGCCACATTCTGCGGACACTCGATCGATCAAGTCAAATAAATAAGGCCAGTTCAACTCACCTGTGCCAGGCTCATGGCGCAGCGGGACATCGGCAATTTGGAAATGGCCCACATTGCCCGTCGGTAAGTAGCGTTCAATCTTGGTGCTCACATCACCCTCAACAATTTGACAGTGAAACAAATCCATTTGCACTTTCATGTTGGGCTCGTCCACCTGCGCCAAAATCTCATGCGCGTGGTCTTGACGGTTCACAAAGAAGCCCGGCATACCACGTTGATTGATCGGCTCTAGCAAGACGTCTAGGCCTTGTGACCTCACAGTCTGGCAAGCCCACTTCAAATTGGCAACCAGGGTCGTTTGCGCTAGGTCGCGAGAAACACCTTGGGGCATCAAGCCCGCCATGGAGTGAATGCGAGGGCAGCCCAATGCGTCTGCGTAATGCATGGCGCGCTGAACGCCCGCTTTGAATTCGTCTTCGCGGCCGGGTGTGCACGCGGTCCCTCGATCGCCTTTTTCCCAAGCCTTCATGGCACCTGCATTGTCAAGCCCACCAGGGGGCATGTTGAAAAGAACTTGCTGCAGGCCGTTGCCTTTGAGTCGGGCCGCCAGTTCGGTGGCTTCGAAGGCATAGGGAAACAAAAATTCGACGGCCTTGAAACCATCTTTGGCGGCGGCCTCAAAGCGGTCTAAAAAATCCATGTCGGGGTACATCATGGAAAGATTGGCTGCAAATTGAGGCATGTTCAGCTTTCAGGGGAGGGGACAATTTACCAAGCAGCGCCAAAATTTTGGCGCAGTTCTTCGATCTGCGCATCCGACAAATTGTCAGGTGGGTTGGAAGAAGTCATGCGCATGAGTTTGGCAGTTTCTTCGAGTTCTTCCAAAGTGGCCATGGCACTGGCCAAGTCGTGGTGCCACACATTGGGCCCCAGTTTGGACATCATCACCGCTCGGATGGGCCTGCCCGTGAGGGCATAGTGTTGGATGGCTTGCCCGACTGCGTCGGCTGCGAAGGGATCGCCTGGCCTGAAATAGGGAATCAAGGGGACATGGCCTACCTTCATGACAAAGTAAGGCGTGATGGGTGGCAGAAGTTCGGGCCCTTGGGCACTCAAACTCAGCGACACACAATGGGTACTGTGCGTATGAATCACACACTGCGCTGGCCAACTGCCAGACGTGTTGTCAGAAGTGGCATAAATTTTTCGATGGAGTTCGAAGGTTTTGCTGGCGCGCTTGCCGCTCAATTGTTGACCCCTTGCATCTACCAATGCAAGGTCGGCTGCATCGAGATATCCCAAGCAAGCATCCGTGGGCGTGATGAGGAATCCATCTCTGATGCGCAGACTGATATTGCCAGCTGTGGCGTGCACGTAGCCGCGCTGAAACAGACTCTGCCCCACGCGACAAATCTCTTGGCGTGCTTCAGATTCGTTCAAGGGGGTGAACGTCATACAGAAACCTCTGCCAACATTTTCAGGGCCTTGGTGAAGAAGTCGGGCGTTCCAAAATTACCAGACTTCAGAGCCAAGTGCCCCGCAGAATGGCCGGACGCAAAACACCATGGCACCCCGGGATCAATTTGAGGACCAATTTGCATTTGAGAAATATTCAAAGCTTGCACACAAGCACCTGAAGTTTCTCCGCCGGCAATGACCCATTGCTTGACACCTAATTTTTGCAATCCCAATGTGACTTGGGCCAAAGCGGATTCCATCCATGCGCCGGCTTGTTCGCGGCCCAGCTTGGCTTGTACTTGGTGCAAAGTTTCCGCATCTGTGGTGGCGTAAATGAGCACGGGGCCTTTGGCCAATAAAGGCTGGGCCCATGCAATGGCTTTGGCCACATCGGCTTTGATTTGTGCAGGCGCATCTTGTTCTGACCAACTCAAGGCTTGGAAAGACCAACTGGGCAAGCCGCTTGATTTGTAGTGCGCCACTTGGGCTTGTGTGGCCAGCGAGCAACTGCCCGAGACGATGGCTTGATACCCTTGTGCTTTGGGCAATGCGGCTGAAAGGGGCGAGGCCTTCAAGCCCCAATTGCTGGGCAGGCCGATGGCGACGCCAGAACCCGCGGTGACCAGTGCCATGTTTTTCAAAGCGGGCCCGAGAGTTTTGAGATCTTTGTTGCTGGTGGCGTCGACAATGGCCACACCAACACCTTCACTTTCCAGTTGTTTGATTTTTTCTTCGATCGCTTGCGTGCCAAGTGCGATGATGGTGTGGTCGATCAATCCTACTTTGCGCTTTGTCTGTGCTTGCATCACCCGAACCAAATTGGCATCGGTCATGGGCGTGAGCGGATGATTTTGCATCCCGCTTTCATTCAACAACACGGCGCCGGCAAAGAGGTAGCCCTTGAAAACAGTTCGACCGTTGTCAGGAAAGGCCGGTGTGGCAATGGTGAACTTGCAATGGAGTGCGTCCATGAGCGCTTCAGTGACTGGCCCAATGTTGCCATCGGGGGTGCTGTCAAAGGTCGAACAGTATTTGAAATAAATCTGCTCAGCACCTTGAGACTTGAGCCATTTCAAGGCCTCCAACGATTGCGCAATGGCATCAGGTGCAGGCATAGTTCGCGACTTGAGCGCGACCACCACCGCATCGACATCGGTTGAAAGGGGTGCTTTGGGCACACCCAATGTTTGAATCACTCGCATACCGGAGCGAACCAAATTGTTGGCCAAGTCGGTAGCGCCTGTGAAGTCGTCTGCAATGCAACCTAATTTCATGTGCTCGCCTTAGTTGGACTTGCCTTTTGGCAATTCAATGCCTGGAAAAATTTTGATCACAGCACTGTCGTCTTCCTTGGCAAACCCGGCTGTGCTGGCCTGCATGAACATTTGATGCGCCGTGCTTGAGAGTGGCAAAGGAAACTTGGTGGCGCGTGCCATGTCCAAGACCAAGCCGAGATCTTTCACAAAAATATCCACAGCCGACAAGGGGGTGTAGTCGGCAGCCAAGACGTGAGCCATTCGATTTTCAAACATCCAGCTGTTGCCAGCACTGTGCGTGATGACTTCGTAAAGTGCCTCAGCGTCTACCCCCTCACGCAAACCCAGGGCCATGGCTTCTGCCGCTGCAGCAATGTGAACACCTGCGAGCAATTGGTTGATGATTTTCACTTTACTGCCGGCGCCTGCCGAGCCGCCTAATTTGTACACTTTGCCGGCCATGGCATTCAAGAAGACCTCCGCTTTTTCATATGCTGCAGGTGAACCTGCTGTCATCATGGTCATTTGGCCTGCAGCCGCTTTGGCGGCGCCTCCAGAAATAGGCGCATCGATGTACAAAAGGCCTTTGTCGTTTAATTTTTTTTCAAGACCGACAGAAAAAGCAGGGTCAACAGTGGAGCACATGACAAAAACGCTGCCAGATTTCAAATGATGAGCACAAGCTGAATGGGCCGAACCATCGCCAAATAAAACAGACTCAGTTTGCGCAGCATTGACCACGACCGAGACCAATACATCGGAATTTTTCGCAATCTCTTCAAGGCTGCTGCATGCAACGCCGCCTTTAGCCGCAAATTTGTGGGCCACTTCGATGCGCACATCAAACACATTCACAAGATGGCCTGCGCGTCTTAAAGACTGCGCCATGCCCATGCCCATGGCGCCTAAGCCGATCACACCGACACGCTGTTGTGTGGCCATGAATTATTCTCCCGCGACAGTGAGCATGATTTTCCCAATGTGTTGAGAAGACTCCATCAAGCTGTGCGCAAGAGATGCATCTTGCAGGTCAAAAACCTTGTGAATGACCGGTGCTACTTTGCCAGATGCAAGCAGGGGCCAGACATGCTCAAAGAGCTCATTGGCTATTTGAGCCTTGTCTTTTGCACTGCGGGGTCGCAAGGTGGAGCCGGTGAAGGTCAGTCGCTTGGTCATCAAAGAAACCCAGTCGACTTCAACTTTGGAGGGCTGTAAGAAAGCAATTTGCAGCAAGCGACCTTCGACAGCCAAAGCCTTCAAGTTGCGTTGCATGTAGCTGCCCCCCACCATGTCCAAAATGGCGTTCACGCCCAGTTGTTGCGTGAGTTGTAAAACCTCTTCGACGAAGTCTTGTGTTTGGTAGTTGATGGCGGTGTGCGCGCCCGCCTTGACGCAGGCCCGCATTTTTTCTGCGTTGCCAACAGTGCAAAAAACCTTGGCGCCAAAGGCTTGCGCCAGTTGAATGGCCGTGAGGCCAATACCAGATGAGCCGCCGTGAACCAAAAGGGTCTCGCCTTCTTTTAACTTTCCGCGTTGAAACACATTGGTCCAAACGGTGAAAAAATTCTCTGGCAAGGCGGCGGCCTGCAACATGGAAAAACCATGCGGAAGGGGCAAGGCTTGACCCTCTGGGACCGCCACAAATTCTGCATAGGCGCCGCCGTTGGTCAGGGCGCAAACTTTGTCCCCCACACGCCATTTTTGAACGCCCTCACCCAGCGCCACCACTTCACCAGAAACTTCCAGGCCCACAATGGGCGACGCCCCAGCGGGCGGCGGGTAACGTCCACTGCGCTGTAAACAATCGGGACGGTTGACGCCGGCGAATGCCACCCTGACCAGCACTTCTCCTGCGTTGGGTGTGGGTGTGGGGCACGTGCTTGTCGTTAAGACTTCAGGCCCCCCGCCTGTGCCATGGGTCACAAATTTCATGGTGGTGGGAAGCGTCATGGGCGTCTTTCTCGATGAGTTGAGCTTGAAAAGCTTTAGCGTTGTAATTTGAAAACAGCGGTGCCGGCCATGAGGTTGGGCCAAGCCCTGATCTCCTGACCCTCTTGGAGTCCAAAACAGTCAATGATTTTCAATTGGTTTTGCGAGGCAAGTTGGGCGAAGTCAGCATACGTGCCCACGCGAATGTTGGGGGTGTCATACCATTGGTAAGGGAGGCGTTTGGTGACGGGCATGCGCCCCGTCAAAATGCTCAGTCGATTGGGCCAATGGGCAAAATTGGGAAAAGCCAATATGCCCGTGCGACCCACGCGCACAGTTTCACGCAGCATCACTTCCGCATTGCGCAAATGCTGCAAGGTGTCAATCTGCAAAACCACATCAAAAGACTGGTCGGCAAACATGGTGAGACCTTCATCCAAATTGAGTTGAATGACATTCACGCCGCGTTTCACGCAGGCGTGAATGTTTCGATCGTCCAGTTCAACGCCATAGCCTGAACACTTTCTTTGCGTTTGCAAATAATCCAACAAGGCGCCATCGCCGCATCCTAAGTCAAGCACGCGCGAGCCTTCAGGCACCAAGCGGGCAATGGCTTTCAAGTTCACGTGTTCGCTCATGGACGGTCTCCTGCCAGAGCTTGCGACATGTTTTCAAAGTAAGAGCGCACCACGTTCATGTAGCGCTCATCGTTGAGCAAGAAGGCATCGTGGCCGTGTGGCGCATCGATTTCGGCATAACTCACGTCACGTTTGTTGTCCAACAAGGCGCGCACAATTTCCCGACTGCGTGAAGGCGAAAAGCGCCAATCGGTACTGAAGCTCACCAGTAAAAATTTGCAGGTGGCTTGTGCAAGAGCTGCAGTGAGATTGCCGCCCAAGGTGCGCGCGGGATCAAAATAATCCAAAGCGCGAGTGATCAGCAGGTAAGTGTTTGCATCGAAATATTCACTGAACTTGTCGCCCTGATGGCGCAAGTAGCTTTCGATTTGAAATTCCACATCTTGGGTGGAATAGCGGTAACCGGTTGCGTTGCTGGTCACCGCCGCACGCAGCTCACGTCCAAATTTTTCATTCATCACATCGTCACTCAAATAAGTGATGTGACCGATCATGCGCGCAATGCGCAGACCCCTTTGAGGCACCACGCCATGCTTGTAGAAGTGCCCGCCATGAAAATCAGGGTCTGTCACGATAGCGCGTCGCGCCACTTCGTTGAATGCAATGTTCTCGGCGGTTAGGTTGGGCGCGCTGGCGACCACCACCGCATGCGCCACACGATCAGGATAGCGCAGGGCCCAAGACAAAGCCTGCATGCCCCCTAAGCTGCCGCCCATGACAGCCGCTAATGTTTGAATGCCCAGTGCATCCAGCAGCTTGGCTTGTGCATCGACCCAGTCTTCTACCGTGACCACTGGAAAATCGGCGCCATAAATTTCACCGGTATCTGGGTGGGCATGCATGGGACCTGTGGAGCCAAAACAAGATCCCAAATTGTTCACACCAATCACAAAGAAGCGTTGGGTATCGACGGGCTTGCCGGGACCGATCATGTTGTCCCACCAGCCCTCACTTTTTTCTTGCCCTTCATAAACGCCCGCCACATGATGTGAGGCATTCAAGGCGTGGCAAATTAAAACGGCGTTTGATTTGTCAGCATTCAGGGTGCCATAGGTTTCATAGGCCAAATGGTAGGCGCGCAAAGTGGCGCCACTTTGCAAGGCAAGCGGCGCTTCAAAATACATCGACTGTGACTGAGCGATCAAGGGCATGAATTCAAAAGTCCGAATGCGCTGCAAATTGTTCCATGTGACTCGAAAAAAAACCGGTTCAGCTAAAAAAAGCGAAACCGGTCAGACGGGTTCTCTCTTTAGCTGGATTTACAAACTGACCAACACAGCCTTGGATGGGCGCATGCCGGAAATCTGCGCGCCCGCAAGCTGGAGCAAATCGGCGCCTAGACAGTATAAAGGCTCAAAGGCCTTGTCGTGATTGAAAGCCGGGCCCTGTCGGTTGCGCTTTGCACCATCGTGGCAGGCTGCGGCTCTGTTGTTCTGGGAGATTCGCCAAGGGCAGGCCCGCCCCACAAAGCCAGTCCCCCCAGCACAGCAAAAACCACGGCGGAAATTCGGTGAACCCATTTCAATGAAATTCTTCGGGTGATGGCGTCGCCGAGCCAAACCACGGGCGCATTGGCCAGCATCATGCCCAAGGTGGTGCCTGCAACCACCCAGAACCAGCTTTGGAATTGGGCGGACAGCATGACGGTGGCGACTTGTGTTTTGTCACCCATCTCTGCTAAAAAGAAAGCCACCACGGTGGTTGCAAAAATGCCAAATCGCGGCGGGGCGTGAGCCTCTTCATCGCCCAGCTTGTCGGGAATCAAGATCCAAATGGCCATGGCCAAGAACGAGCCTCCTAGGACCCATCGCAAGGCCTCTTGCCCTAACTGTGTGGTGACCCAACTGCCGACAGCCCCAGCCAAGCCGTGATTGGCCAGGGTGGCCACCAAGATACCCCAGACAATGGGCCATGGTTTGCGAAAACGAGCCGCAAGAACCAAGGAAAGAAGTTGTGTTTTGTCGCCCATTTCCGCCAGGGCAACAATTCCAGTAGAAACGAAAAAAGCTTCCATGTGCTGATCATATCTCTCGGCCAAGACCTTATTTGGCGTGTTTTTTGCTTGATTTTGGTGCGGATCGTCAAAACATGATTTTTCCGCACCAAATCAATTCAAAAATAAGCAGAGATACAAATGGAAGCACTAAAACAGGGCGCGGATGCGCTCTTTATCTTGTTGGGTGGCATCATGGTGTTGGCCATGCACGCAGGCTTTGCCTTTTTAGAGTTGGGCACGGTCCGCAAGAAAAACCAAGTCAATGCCTTGGTCAAAATTTTGGTGGACTTTTCGGTGTCTACCGTGGTTTATTTTGTGGTTGGTTACAGCGTGGCTTATGGGACGGGCTTTTTTGTAGGCGCTGAACAGTTGGCCGCTAAAAATGGCTACGACCTGGTGAAGTTTTTCTTCTTGCTCACTTTTGCTGCGGCCATTCCCGCCATTGTTTCGGGAGGTATCGCCGAGCGCGCTAAATTTTGGCCGCAACTGATTGCAACCGCGCTGATCGTGGGCTTTGTTTACCCGTTCTTTGAAGGCATTGCCTGGAATCAGCACTTTGGGGTGCAAGCTTGGATCAAGGCCACCACCGGGGAAGAGTTTCATGACTTTGCTGGCTCCGTGGTGGTGCATGCGATGGGCGGCTGGATTGCATTGCCCGCGGTTATTTTGCTGGGTGCGCGTTACAACCGCTATCGCAAAGACGGTGCCGTTTCTGCGCACCCGCCTTCCAACATTCCTTTTTTGGCCTTAGGCGCATGGATACTGATTGTGGGTTGGTTTGGCTTTAATGTCATGAGCGCGCAGACTCTGGACAAAATCTCTGGTTTGGTGGCGGTCAATTCCTTGATGGCCATGGTGGGCGGGACCCTGGCGGCGTTGGCGCTGGGCAAGAATGACCCAGGTTTTGTGCACAACGGTCCTTTGGCGGGTTTGGTCGCTGTGTGTGCAGGATCCGACCTGATGCATCCCTTCGGCGCTTTGGCCGTGGGTGCGGTGGCGGGCGCCTTGTTTGTGGTGATGTTCACGCTGACCCAAAACAAATGGAAGATTGACGATGTGCTCGGTGTCTGGCCTTTACACGGTTTGTGCGGCGCTTGGGGTGGCATTGCCGCAGGTATTTTTGGCTTGCAATCTTTTGGCGGCTTGGGCGGGGTTTCTTTCACAGCTCAAATCATTGGCACTTTCATGGGCATCGCTTGGGCTTTGTTCGGAGGAACATTGGTTTACGGCGTCCTCAAACTGACCATGGGTTTAAAGATGAGCCAAGAGGAAGAATACGAAGGCTCTGACTTGACCGCTCACAAAATCAGTGCCACGCCAGACAGGGAAGTGAGCTGGTAATGAGGCAAAAACACCTCGAATCCCAAGTATTTAAAGGCCTTTCGAAGAATTAGCTTGCCAAACCCTTTGTTTTGTGGCCCATAATGGGTTAGCGCACGTCTTAAGGCGTGTGCTTTGTTCGCGGTGTACAGGTGTCAGTTTCGCTTCCTTCCGAGGTTTTTAGGTTTGTTGATG